>NZ_VCBX02000001.1:2715000-3032500 GCF_005938745.2 Rhodococcus sp. KBS0724 | reverse complement strand
GTCTGCATTGTCGGCGCTGGGCTCGCCGGTCTGAATGCTGCAGCGGTCGCTTCACAGTATCTATCGCGCGACCACAAGATCATTCTCATCGACCGACGACACCAGCCCGGCGGGATGTGGGGCGACACCTACCCTTACGTTCGGTTGCACCAGCCCCACCCACTGTTCACCGCAGGAAACATCAAATGGACCTTGGACAAAGACAGATCGTATCTGGCGGCCAAGCCCGAGGTTCTGGACCACTTCACGCATTGTCTCGACATCATCAAGAAACGCGTCCAGGTCGTCGAGTACTTCGGGTGGACAGTCGACTCCCACACTGAGTCGGCGGATGGCAACCACATCATTGCGCAATCGGAAACAGGGCAACGCCTTGCGATCGCCGCAAAGCGCGTCATCAAAGCGAATGGCTTCGGGATCAGCCCAAACGAACCGCTGTCGGTATCGAGTGAACAGATCCACTCTGTTTCGCCCGACTTCTTCGACATCCGAAGCGAGGAGATGCATGCAAGCAATACGCCGATCTGGATCGTTGGCGGCGGAAAAACAGCAATGGATACCGCCTACGCTGCGGTAACCGAATACCCGGGCAGGGAAGTCAACATCATCGCCGGGGCCGGAACCTACTTCATCAACAGGGACAGCATGTTTCCCAACGGTGCCCGACGATTGTGGAAGGGAAAGCTACCAACCCGGATGTTCAACGAGACCGCTCTTCGATTCGATGGGACCAACGAGGACGAAGTCAGGGAATGGTTTCAGACTACCCACGGACTCGAACCAATCCGGCCATCACGACGATTCTTCAATGGACTGCTCTCGGAATCGGAAGCCGCAACGATCTCGTCCGGACTCAACACCGTCGACATGGAGTACTTTGACGACGCAATTGACCAACCCAACGGGCTCGAAATCCTATATCGCAGTGGAGCAACGAGGCTCATACAGCCCGGGAGCTGGCTGGTGAACTGCTCCGGTTACCTTCTCCGAACTGACACTGAATACGAACCCTACGTTTCGACTCACGGCACGACGCTATCGATCAACACGCGGTCAGTGACGATTGGATTCACATCGTTCGCCAGCTACTTTCTGACCCATCTATTGTTCCTCGGCAAGCTCGACGAGACACCACTCTACGAGCTAGATGGTGAAGATCTGGCTCACAAGTCCAAAGAGACCTTGATCTGGACAGCGCTTACGCTTGGTCAGTACAACCTCAGCATCATCTTCGACGCCGTCCCAAACAAGGTCTTCCTGAACTGCGGTCTCGACTTCGATCGCTGGTACCCCATTCCGCGCAGGATACTTGAAACCCTCCGATTCATGCGGACGCATCACAGGGACCGGGAACACCATCGGCAGACACTTGGCGCCGTTCGTGAGCGCTTTGACATCAGATGCGGACCCCTTAGCTAAGTTCGTAGTGGGACTGCGAGGTCGACGCCGGACATCAACGGCCTCGATGACTGGTTCCTCGAGCGACAATTGGCCGAGGGCAGGTAACCGCGCGGGCACGGGCGCCCGTCGGTTGGCGCCCTGTTTGACGATCGATATCGCTAGCCAATCGATTGCCGTCAAACACGTAGTCCGCGTGGTGTTTCGGCTCAGGATTCCTCGTGGTGGACGGGAAACCGTCGCGTATGCCATATGGTCCTCGACATGACCGAACCTTCCTACCTGCAGACGACGCGAACCGAATACGACACAGTCGCCGCGGACTACTTTGCAGACGGAACCCGTAACGCCATCTCCACCACCGACGGATGGAACTACCTCGTACGGTTGTACCGGCCAAGGACCGCAATACTTGACAGCAGCTGGCGACCTCCCGCGCTGGAACCAGCACCAAACTAACTCGACGGCCCCCGAAACGAACACAATCGTCCACGAGGTCGAGCGGAAACCGGAATCTCGTTGCGCCTGTGCTGATCACACGCTGATCGCGAGTTCTCCCGTGCCGAAGTTAGCCGGGTACCACTGCGCATCTCACATGATCGCGGGCAATGCGTCCAGACCGTCACTTACAGATTCTTGGGCATTGGCAACACCTGTGTGCTCGGCGATCTCGCCACGAACCACCTTCGAACGTGCCCCAGGTGCGGGTGCGGGATTACCCAGCCGTCGGGAAGTTCACAATCGCCAAGTTGAGCGGCATCTCATTGGTCCGCGACTCCGATTTCGGCAACCTACCCTGCAGGAACATCCCGCTCAGGTAATCGTCTGCATCAGCGATTTTCTGTGGCGCGACCTGCCCGTCATAATCAAAACTCTTCAGCTCGTACGGCAACGAATCCGCCTCCAGCAGGCTCGGCCCGTCCATCAGCTGAAAATGCAGGTGCGAAGCATTGGCGTTACCGGTGTTGCCGAGCTTTCCGAGCACCTGACCTTCGGTCACCTTGTCGCCGGGCTTGACCGTGACCGAACCGGAGATCATGTGGGCGTACATCGCGTACACGCCGTCACCCAGATCGAGCACAACGTGATTCCCGTCGACATTCTCGACAGTCAATTTTGCGGCCAATGCCGGGTCGCTGGCGGGCAGAACACCCGGAGCATTCGCCTCCATACCGTCGAGGATCGAGACCACCGTAGCGTCGGCGACAGCGAGGATGTCGGTCCCGTAGTCGACGTAGCTTTCATTGGAGGTCTTGTCACCGGTGTAGAACTCGCCCTGGTCATTGGTGCGCTTCCAGTCGATCGCGAAGCGCTGACTGTTGTTCAATTTGCCGTTCACCGACATCACCGAACTGCGATGCGGGAAACCCGGTTCGCAGCAACCGTTGAGCGCAATCCAGTTGTCGCCACGCACCGGCGGCGAGATAACCGGCACGGCCTGCGTGGACACAGCAACCGGCCTCGCCAGGTAGTCGATCGGCCCCGGCGCACCGAACGCCGGTGAGGCAGCACCGGTCCCGTAGAGGTGGTGCAGCAAAGCCTTCGGCGCCTGATCGAGCGAGTCCAGAGTGAAGTCGATAAACAGAACCCGGCTCTCCTGCGGCGGGATCGCAGCACTGTCGACGTAGCCCGCAGGCAGGTCACGCAATCGATTGCAGTCACCGAAGATACAGGCCGGATCAACCAGAGCCAAACCGGAGAAGCTGGCGATAATTTTTGTCGGATCTACCCCGTCGACGACATCGATCTTGTCCAAACTCGCCGGCACCTTAGTGGCGTTAGTGAGTTGCAGGTCGTAAGCGACGTGGTATTTGCCGTCCGTTCCACGGAACGGCAGCGGAGAATTCCCGATCGGATTGAGCGTGATCGCGGTGAACGCATCCGGCACAGTCACACCGACAATAGAGTCGACCGGCGGTGACGCCGTCGCAGTGGTACCCGAGCCTGCGTCGGAATCCGACGAACATCCAGCCGCAACAAGTGCGACCGCAGCAATGAGCGAGACGAAAACAATGAGCACGCGGCGAATTGTCACGCTGAAACTCCGTTTCTTCAGTTTCGCAAAACCTACCAGGCCGTAACTGACCCATCGGACCCCTCGCTAGCCAAAGAGGTGAATCGCACCGGTGAGTCCGGAGACTCTGATGTGCCCCGAGTTTTCCGGAGTTCGTTGGTTTTATTTCAGGCATTGATGCACCCGCTTTACATCAGTACCCCTCTACCGGCGGTCGTCGGTTGGTTCATTACCGATAACCTCTCCCATGATTTCTTGGCCTTTTCGGTGAAAAGATCGAGCCACACCGAGTGGCTTAGACGCACGCCACGACCGTATCCACCAGAACTCCAATCCAGGCCATTACCCTCGATCGACCGTGCACCTCAAGGTATTCAGGGGTCGCGGCCCCTGGGTGAAGCGATGTCCGAGGGCAGGACAACGATCCCCTCACCGAATGCCTGCCCCGGCCGGCTACAACCACAGTCCGAAATCGACGAGGTCCACCTCGCTTCCGAATTGCATCGACGATGATCATCTGCAGGACAGGGTGAAAGTCACGATTCCTTGATGCAAGGACGAACTCGCGGGTCCGGGAAAGTTCAGCGGTCCGAGGAAGAGTCAGCTGCGCCCGTATTGCTCCGGCGGTACCATTGCCAGCCCGCAGTAATGACCAGAGCACCGACAAGTGAGCCCAGAATTCCGCTCGGGCGCAGCGATACTCCGTCACCCGCGATCAGACTCGCGAGCAACCCACCCACCAACGAACCACCAATCCCGGCGATGAAGGCGAAGGTCCAGTCCAGTCGCGCAGTGTCCGTACCCAAGATCAACTGGGCTCCCGCACCGACGAGGATTCCGAACAGAATAATTCCGATGATGAGCATGAAGAGACCCTTTCAAAAAATGAATTGCGTAGACCCGGAAAAATACGTGTTGTTATCTGTCCAGCCTCACTTATCTCCGCGCACGAGAGGCCGGAATCTTTCGCCTCGAAAAGTCCGGGCACTGGTTTCGTTTTCACACTGTGATATCGATCAGCGTCTCGAACAAACTTGATCTCGCGTTTTCACCGTCAAACCACCGCACGGCATTAGGTGCCAACTCGGGCAGGTACGAGTCCGCAAATGACCTGGCGCTCAGGCTACTTACGGAATCCGGACTGACCAATTTCCATGTGAGTAGCTCAGTTTTCCCCGTATCTCGACGAAATAGCCGCCGGGAATTCCTGAATCAGATCTGGAAAGCGACTACTACTTGGTGGGTTGGAAATTGTTCGTCAGGGCCTCGCGGATCGTGTCGGTGTCCGACTGAGACCAGCCCTCGGGGTGCAGGATCTGCGCCCACATGTCCGCTGCCTCGGCACCGTAGTTGTGGCCGTGACCGGACGGCACATCAGCCGAGAACACCATGTCGAGAGTCACCTGCCAGAACGTCACCAGCGGTATCCACCTCATACCCGGGTCGACGTCACGGCCGAGAGGCTCGGCCAGCCAGTCCGGCTTGTTGAGAAGCAGGTCGAAGGACCACCAGACAATCGGGTCACTGGCATGCTGCCAATACACCACACGTGAGTCGTCCCATGGCGCATCCAACGCGAGATCCTCCGGGTAAGCGGCGAACCGGATCGCCCGACCGCCATCGATCACCGGCACAGCTTCCGGCGAGCCGGAGTCCCGACTATCGGTGATCTCCTGCCATTGTGCGGTGAAGTTCGGTGTCCCCGACCACAATGCCCCATCAACACGCGTCGCCATGTCCTGTGCTCCCGCGAATGCAGCCTGCCCACCGTACGATCCGAGACTCTCACCGAAGACGACAAGCTTGGGACGCTTGTCAAGCGGCAGATCGATCCACTTCGCGTAGACGGCGTTGAACAGCGCCCGGCCGGCCGCCATCGGGGTTTCACGGTCAGCGATGAACGCCAAAGGGCTGGGAAGGAACGAGTACTGCATCGCCGCGATGGCGGTGTCTCCGCCCTGGACGTATTCGAAGGCGGACGCCACATCGTCGTTGACCCAGCCGCGGCCGGTGGTGGTCACGACGGCAAGGGTCCCGCGATCGAAGCCACCGGTACGCTCGAGTTCGTCGACGACCCGCAGTGCGACGCCGTTGACCGAATCGGACGACTCGCGGCCGGCGTACACGCGGATCGGTTGCTTTGCGTCCCGGCCGGTCACTGCGGCGATCTTCTCGGCGGACGGGCCGCTACCCATGAAGGTGCGCCCTTCCTTGCCGAGCGAATCCCATGCCTCAGCAGACATGGGTGAACCACTGCGTTCGGCGATCGGCGGCTGGTTGATGCCGTCCGGTGTGTCGTTGTCCGCGCCGGAGAAACTCCAGTTCGCGAAAGCGATGAGCCCGTTGTAGAGGGCACCGTTGACGACGAAGATCGCCAACGCGAAGACGACGACCAAACTGGCAACTTTCGCTGCCTCCTTGGGAATGAACCGCAGAGCGACGGCAGCGAGCCCTCTGGTGAGGTACCGAAGACCGCGACCCGCCTCGAGCAGGATGAACCATACTGCTGCCGAAATCAGCAGTACCAGTATGTAGTTCGCCCGGTTGGCGCGCGGTGCCTCGACCAGATCACGGACGATCTGCTGCCACCACGATCCCAGGATCAGGAAGAGAGGTACCAGGATCACTGCCAGAACCGCGAGTACGATCCAGCCAATCTTCTTTGTCCGAGCCGACCAGGTTGGTTGGACTCCGCATTTGCGGATCATCCACGCCACGGTCACACCGATGCCGTATCCCGTGGCGACGGAAATACCGGTTGCCACGCCCTGCAGATACCACGCGCGTGGTAACAGGGACGGGCTCATAGAGAGGACGAAAAACACCAAACCGAACGACAGGCCGACCGAATGCAGCGTCTTGCAATAGCGCCGCACACCTTCCCACACACGTTTCATGTGGGAATCGTATGAGAGGAGACAGATGGGGATGAACCTCTCATCCCTTTCGAATGAGGCGCGAACTACGTCGACATCCATCGTGTCAGCATTGTCCCGCAGCAGCATTGGCGGCATTATCGGTTGGAGGCTTTTCTGTGGCTCGCACACTTACTGTGTGGAGGTTCCCGTCCACACAAGGGCGCACGAGGCGATCGGCACCGTGAAAACACGGAAGCAAGGGACTGATATTCGACGGTCGGCCAGGTCCGCGAGGCGTTCGCCGGGCACTCTTCCGGGCTGATCTCGACAAACCTCGCCTAGAAGAAGAATCGTTCCCGCTCCACCACGCGTCCTGATTGCCTGTACTGGCGAACCGGACGCGTTCGCTCGACCACCGTCTCTACCACCACGATGAGAAATGAGTTTCGACATGGGTTCCGTCATCGGAGACCTCCTCCCCCTCTCCATCGGAGTCGCAGTGTCGCCGGTTCCCATCATCGCCACGATATTGATGTTGCTCTCCAAACGCGCCGGCAGCACCAGCATCGGATTCGCCGCAGGCTGGATACTCGGAATCATCATCGCGACAGTTCTTTTCGTCGTCCTGTCCAGCACCATCAGCGCTTCCGACGACGGACAGTCCACCACAGTCTCATGGATCAAACTAACGCTCGGCGCCCTCCTGCTGACCTTCGGAGTCAAGCAGTGGCGTAGCCGCGGCGGCGAGCACGAGACACCGAAGTGGATGCACGCCATCGACGAAATGACCGCACTCAAGGGATTAGGTCTCGGATTCGCGCTGGCGGCGATCAATCCGAAGAACCTGCTCATGTGCATCGCGGCAGGCGTGTCGATCGGTTCGGCGTCGCTGGCAACCGGCGAGGTGATCATCTCGATTCTGGTGTTCACGATCATCGCTGCTTCCACCGTAGCGATCCCCGTCCTCGGGTACCTGGTGGCTGCAGATCGACTCCGCGAACCGTTGGCCAAGCTCAAAGTCTGGCTCCAGGAGAACAACACCACGGTAATGAGTGTGCTGATCTTGGTGATCGGAGTTGTCCTGATCGGCAAGGGAATCGGCGGAATCTTCTGATCCCCAACCGGTTACAAAACTCGTCGAGACGATTTTCGAGATGCCCAGTTGATTAGTACACAACAACTTACAAATGAGCTGAAATTCTATTCTCTCTCAACAGCATTCAAACCTGGTAAACCTGGCTAAATTTCGACATTCGCCGCTCGGACTCAGGTAGCGAATCTCTGTCCGCGTGACCAGGAAATTCGATCTGCGGCCGGCCCTCTCCCTTCGAACTCTGGTGCACCAAGTCCGAAGGGAGAGGGCTCCTATGCATCCGTCAGTACAGGTAGTCCTCACCGCTGGCGCGGACGGTGATGTCACTGATGCTGATCCCCCACGGCTGATCAATGACGTGAACTACGGCGTCGGCCAGGTCGTCGGGCTTGATGAGCCAGTATTCGATGTTGTCGACGTCCATCTGCTCCGGGCGCAACGAGTCGGTGGTCGCCGCGCCCATGTTCTCGGTGAAGGTCGCGGCACGCTGGCCGGTGAGACCGAGGATCGCATTCTCGTTGACGATCCAGCTCGCCAAGTTTGTGCCCGTCACACCCGTGGGCTTGACCGTCGTGACCTTGATCTTGCCCTTGGCCTCGATTCGCAGCGAATCCGAGATCGTGGTGACTGCAGCCTTGGTCGCGCTGTAGACGCCGGAACCGTCGATGCCGGCATTTCCGAAGATCGACGAGATGTTGACAACCTGGCCGCGCCCCTGTTCGATCATCTGGTCGTAGACGGCAGAGATTCCGTTGACGACGCCCTTGATGTTGATGTCGATTGCCTTGTGCCACTTCTGCCACGCACGTTCGTGGTCGGCGAAATATGCGAGCGGCATGACGCCTGCATTGTTGACCAGTACGTCGAGCGCTCCGTACTCCGAAATGCCGTGCTGCGCTGCAGCGAAGACTTGCTCCATGTCGGTGACGTCGGCGACCTTGTAGGTGCCGGTGAATCCGGCGGCCGCGATGCCGTCGAACACGGTCTTCAGGCCGGCTTCGTTGATGTCGACGCCAACGACCTTGGCGCCCTGCGCTGCCACCTTCTCTGCGATGAGTTGACCGAATCCACCGCCTGCACCGGTGATGAGAACGACCTTGTCCTGCAAGTACTGAGACATAGTTATTTCCTCTTCAAAATCGTGGGTTCTTGTGGATCAGACGATGTCGATGGCATCGAGAACCGCCGCGACGGTTGTGCGGTCGCCGGAAACCTCGACGGCGGATCGCCATGCCGAGCGGGTGGTCCCCCACCGCAGGAATTCGGTGGCCTGGGTTGTCGCGACGTTCTCCGGCACGTCGTCGGTTTCGGTGACGGTCACTCCCCCATCGCCACGGGCGAGGACGAAAGTTCGCTCGGTGGCACCGTTGAGTCGCAGTGCCACAGGGGATGTCAGAGCGACAGCGACTGATTCGCCGCACATCTGCGGGAGTCCTGAGACCATCCAGTCGATCGCCGGATCGATAGCGGCCGCCAAATCGATCTCACTGTAGGTAATCGGACCGAACGGCGCCAGAAGATCCGACGTCAGATGGACGAGATGGTCGAACGACACCGCGTCACTGAGCTGATGAAGGCGATAAGTTCCGAGGTCGAGCATCTCGATCGGGTTGTCGCGCAGTTCTTCTCCTTGCAGCGCCGCCAACGTCGCGAGGCCGGCTTCGGACTGTTCCCGGTAATAGTTCAGGATCTGCTCATGCGGTAGTTCGGCGCGCTCGCGAACAGCAGCGTCGTTGAGCCGCTCGGACTTTCCACTGGGGTTCTGCGGGAACACTAGGTTCGGATCAGCGATGAAGTTGAAGAAAAACGCCATGTGGCCAATGAGGTCGTGGACTCGCCAGCCGTTGCACGCACTGTCGGCTTCCCACTCGGCGGTCCCAAACTGCTCGGCGATTTTCACTGTGTTTTCTGCCAGCGCACGGGCGCCGGCGAGTCCTGCGTCGGACATAGTGGCTCGATTCTTACGAGGATGCAAGGAAGATGGATTTGAGCTGCTGGTACGACGCGAGCCCTTCGGGACCGAGTTCACGACCCAGGCCGCTGGCTTTGACACCGCCGAACGGTGAACCCCAGTCGAGGTTGAAGGTGTTGACACCGAACGAACCGGTCTCGACGCGTCGGGCAACTGCGATACCGCGTTCCTCGTCGGAGGTCCACACAGTCCCACCGAGGCCGTACTCGGAGTCGTTGGCAAGTGCGACAGCATCATCGACGTCGTCGTAGGCAATAACGGACAGTACCGGCCCGAACACCTCCTGCCGTGCGATGGTGCTGGCATTGTCGACATCAGCGAACACCGTGGGCTGCACGAAGAATCCGGTGTCGAGATCGGTAGGGCGTCCGCCACCGGTGGTGACAGTTCCGCCCTCCGAGCGACCCTGGTCGATCAAGGACAGCACGCGTTCCTGTTGCCTTGCGCTCACCATCGGACCGACGAACGTCGACGGGTCCATCGGATCGCCGACCTGCAGACTCTCAGCCATGGCAGTGATGGCGTCGATGTAGGCTTGACTGTGGCTGCGCGGAACCAAAATTCGAGTCGACATATAGCACGTCTGCCCACTGTTGAGCAGTGATGCCGTTGCCAGACCGGTCACCGTCTCCTCGACGTCCGCGTCGTCGAGAACCAGGGCCGCCGACTTGCCACCCAACTCCAAGGTAACGGGGCGAAGCATTCCGCCACATACCGTGCCGATGTGTCGACCGGCCGCCGTCGATCCGGTGAACGCGACCTTGTCGACGCCGGGATGCGCGACGAGATACTGACCGATGTCCGGTCCACCAGTGACGATGTTGATGACGCCCGCGGGAAGTTCTGCCGCGATGGCGGCTTCGGCCAATACGTAGGAATCCAAAGTAGTTTCGGGCGACGGCTTGAGGACGACGGTGCAGCCCGCCGCAAGAGCCGGGGCGATCTTGAACATCGAAAGCACAGCCGGGAAGTTCCAGGGCGCTATGGCAGCGACAACCCCGACGGGCTCTCGTCGCACGATTGTCGTGCCCGGAATCGGTTGGCTGGCGCGCCGCTCTTCGGTGGGCGTCGACTCGGCGAGTCCTGCGTAATAGCGCAAAAGCTGGACGGGCGCGGCACCCTCGGCGAAGCGGGCAAGCTCGATGGGCATGCCGTTCTGGTGGGTGACCGTCACCGCGCGGTCTTCGGATCGTTTTTCGAGTTCGTCGGCGAACCTGCGGATGGCACCCGCACGTTCGGCGGGTGAAAGTTCGGCCCAGTCGGCCCGCCGCAATGCTTTTCGAGCCGCTGATACCGCTGCGTCGACGTCCGTCGGCGCGGAAGCGGGGAACGAGCCTATCTCCTGCTCCGTGAAAGGCGATACGACTCGGATGGTTTCGGAACTGTCCGGCGCTCTCCACGCTCCGTCGATGAACAGCGCAGTTCGGTCGGTGAGTGATGTCATTTTTGGCTCCTCCAGGGACGGCGTTCGACGTTGAACAATCCAACCTGTGTCGATCATCACTGCCCAGGCGTAAGTAAAATTGACATCAGGCGCCAATTTATTTACATTTCGACACATGGCCGATCTCATCAGCGCCTCGTCACTGACCCGGCTGCCCGAGTTGATTTCCGAACTCGGCGGAGATTCGCACGAGTATTGCGATCGGGTAGGCATCAATCCGGCCATCATCGGCACCTACGACAACTTCGTACCGTTCAGTGCGTTGTCTACGTTGCTCGGACTCTGCGCGCAGGAGCTAGGGACGCCGGACTTCGCTCTCAGGCTCGCGAGCAGGCAAGACCCGGACATCCTCGGCCCGGTGGCGATCGCGGTGCGCAGTGCCGAGACAATCGGCGACGCGTTGCACGGTGTTGCTCGATACGCCCACGTGTACAGCCCAGCGTTGGCGGTCGAGCTGATTATGGGGGACACCGAAGTGTCCTATGGGCTCGACACCGTGCTGCATCGACTGCCGCACCGGTCGCACGTCGTGGAACTGGCACTGGGAGTTACGCTTCAGACGTTCCGGATGATGGCCGGCCACGACTTCCATCCGACGCATATCTCGTTCCAGCATCCACGCATCTCCGAGATGCGTGTATACACAGACTATTTCGGGTGTTCTGTCGAGTTCGGCTCGGACCGGAATTTACTGACTTTTCCGCGTGGGGTCATGCATCGCCATCTACCTCGTGTAGATCCGCTGGCGTACGACCTTGCCGTGCGCTTCATGGCAGGTCGAAATCCGAATGTCGCGTTCCACGACGCTGTGTCCGCGTTGATAGTGCGATCCCTGCCCGCCGGCGTGGCTACGCTGGATCAAGTCGCGTCATTGATGCTATTGCACCCGCGAACATTGCAGAGACGACTGGCCTCGGAAGGCAGAACCTTCGAATCACTCGTCGACGATTCTCGACGCGAACTAGCACACAGCCTGCTCGCCAACACAGACGTCCCGCTCTCGGCAGTGTCACGGCAACTCGGCTATTCCGAACCGAGCACCCTGACCCGAAGCTGTAAACGATGGTTTTCCACAACACCGCTCGCGAAGCGCAGGGAGCTTGCTGGGCAGTCTCGATGGCTCAGCCGATGAGCGCGCGTGCGACGTCCGGGCGGTTCAGCGCAGCTACACACCAGGCGAAGTGACCGTCGTTACCGTCGGCGTCGTACGCGTTCGCCGTGATCAACGAATACGCCGCTCGGTACACCAGGAGGGCCTCACGCGAATAGCCCAGCCGCTCCTCGATTTCCGTGTAGAGGCCTAGTTCGGTGTCCAGGGCGGATTCTCCGTACATGTCGAAGATCGAGGCGGCCACGGCGGCATCGAACGCCGGGTCGCCTTCCGTGGTGAAGAAACCCCAGTCGAGAACTGCGGTCAGGGCACCGTCATCGTTGGTCAGGATGTTGTCCAGCGTGAGGTCTCCATGGATGACTGTCCTGTCGCCAGTGTCGATCTCATACAAGCGACCACGCAGTGCGTCGACCTCGGCATCGAGTGCCTCGACGGCACTGTCGAGAACCTGCCGAAAGCGGCCGACGCGACGCTGCACCAAGGCCCCGAGAGCCTCCGGGAAGTTCTGGGCTGCGTGATAGTGCGTGATGTGCTCGTCCATGACGGGCAGGACTCGCGCCGCGGGCAGGATTCGCGCCGCGGGCAGTGGCCCGCTCGCCGCAAGATCTGCCAGTACGTCGACGAACGTGGACCGTGCCCTGTCGAGGGTGATCCGGCCGGACCGGAGATGGTGGGACATGGTCGTGCCGGGCAGTCGCTGCTCGATCGTGACGCAGCGATTCTCAATCAAATGAACTTCGAGGATTCGAGGGGTCGCGAACCGAAACGACTTGACCGCCAACGTGTCATAGAAGGTCCGATCCTGCTGCAGGGACATCTCCGACTCCCCGACCCAGATCTTCGCAACTCGAGCATGGTCGATCGCATAAACGGCGCCTTCCATCGCTTGGCTCAGCAGTCGAAAGTTATGCCCCGCCGGTCAGGCCGGACAGAATTCGGACCGCTTCGTCATGGCTGGGGCGATTCATCGCCTATCCCTCCAGAGTTCAGTGGGTTGAGTCTCATCTGAACCCCGCAGACCCTCAACACTTCCCGACGCCACGACGTTTGCAAGGTATCTTCGTCAGCTCCGAATCAACGCTGCCAGTTCGGACATGTGGGTGAAGATCACGCTCGCGCCCGCCGCTCGGAGCACCTCCGGCGTGGTGTGAACCGGACTCTCAGGCGCAAAGCCGAACACAGTCGCTCCAGCGCAGACACCCGCAGTGACCCCCGCAACCGAGTCCTCGACAACAATCGCCTCTACCGGCTTGATTCCGAGCGCTTGCGCGGCAGCCAGATACACATCCGGCGCGGGCTTGCTCCGCGGCACCTCCATCCCACTGAACACACGATCGCCGAACCAGCGGTCCAACCCGGTAACGGAAAGCTGCATCTCGACTTTGCCTCGATCGGCACCGGTCACGCATGCGATCCGGTCTCCGAACACCTCCGCAACCTCGGCGAGCGCATCAGCGGCCCCATCGATGGCACTCAGGTTCGCCTGGAGTGCTGCGTTGCGTCTCGAACGGAATTCACCAAGCCAATCATCAGTGATGACGAAGCCAGTGTGCTCTTCGATCACCGCCCATTCGTCCTTCAACGCCCGCCCGACGAACAGTCGGACGCATTCATCTGCGGAGATCTGCCATCCCAGTGTGCGGAGCATGGCGCGCAGCACCCTATTCGTGATCGGCTCCGAATCAACAAGTACACCATCACAATCGAACAGAACAGCCGAGTAGCGACTAAACAAATTGCTCACAGGTTCCCCTCTTCAAAATTGCGAACACCATCTCGAGGTCGTGATCCGATTGCATTCAGTAGTAGCGGTCTGGGTCGCTAGGGGTATACGGGGCAACGGTCACCGCGTCGATCCGCGGATCCGCGATGAGGAGTTCGATCGCCGCGGCCGGCCCTCCGATCACTGCGAAGTCGGGGTCGACATCGTTTGCGACACACCACGAGTGATCCGCCGGCCACAGGAAGGCCGGGTAAGCGTCAGACGCACCCCGCGGGTCGAACTGGACATCGCGACCCCAGTCGTTCCACTCCGTGAGCGCGCCACGGAACGGCATATCCTGCCTCACCAACCAATCGGACGCCGACACATCAGTACACACGCTCAGGCTCATACGCTCATCCTCCCTCGCCAACCCGTCATACCTTCGCCTACGAACACGATGGCACACCTGACGTAGGCCGACCTTGTCCGAGAAGCGCATTCGGCCGAGGCCATTCAGGCAGTACTGAACGTGCCCGTGACGTTCGAACGTCTGTGTGCGGATCAATAAGCGCCGCACGGGGTAACGCTCGTCGACCACCCACACGAAACCACTGGCGAAGAAGAATCCGACGGACCACCGCAGTGCGGTCATTCGTTGCGGCGGAGAGGCCGCTCATCTTCGCTAGGCCTGCGAGCGGGAACTGCCGGTTTCAGGTTCGGTGCCATTCAACTGCTGGCGCACCGTGGTTGCGATGCGGGCAAGCGCGGCGCCGAGAGCACGCTGCTGCGCCCCACTGAGAGGGTCGAAGACCAGCTCGCGCACACGTTCGACGTGGCCCGGCGCACTGTCGACGACCTTCTGCAAGCCGGTCTCGGTCAGCGTGGCAAGCGTGTAGCGCCCGTTATCCGGGTCGGGGCGGCGCGTGACCCACTGGCGCTGCTCGAAACGGACCATCACCTTCGACAGTCGGGGCTGACTGCTGTCACACTGCGCGGCCAGGTCGCTGAGTCGCATCGTCAGGTCGGCGGCCATGGACAGGCGTGCGAGGACGCTGTACTCGAAGTTCGATGTCTCGGCGTCTTGCTCCAACTGACGATCGAGCAAATTTGGCAGTGCGATGACAACGGTGAGCAGGTCTTGCCACACCGCCTGCTCGTCTTCGTCAAGCCATCGCGGCGAAGTTGTCATGGTGTCAAAGCGTACATCCTTCACCACCATTTGACTTGCCTAGGCAAGTCAGTCATCCTTCTCTCACTTGCCTAGGCAAGTCAGTAGACGCAGTCAAGCACTCGTCGAGCGCCTTGTCACGACGGCTGACAGTCCGACCGAATAGCCCGGGCAGGCGGCCCTACTTAGTGCTCGACCCGGCAACGACACACACGAGGAGAGTCCATGAAAGCGATTCGCTACCACCAGTTCGGCGGCACCGAGGTTCTGCGAGAAGAGGAAGTGGCACGCCCCGTGCCCGGCCTCGGCCAGGTGCTGGTCAAGGTCGCCGCCACGTCGTTCAACCCGGTAGATGACCACATCCGCCTGGGGGTGCTCGCAGAAGCCATTCCCACCCCATTGCCGATCACGCCCGGTCTTGACGTTGCCGGCACGGTCATCGAACTGGGCGCAGATGTCAGCGGCCTGCAGGTCGACGACCAGGTCGTTGGCATGTTTCCCCTCGACCAGCATGGCGGCGCGGCAGAGTACGCAGTGATCGCGGCCGATCTGCTCGCCGCCGCGCCCAGCACTGTTTCCCTGACCGATGCCGCAGCACTTCCCCTCGCCGGCCTCGCCGCCCGGCAGGCCGCGATCGAGCTGGCCGACATCCAGAAAGGGCAGAATGTGCTCGTCAACGGAGCCGGTGGCGCGGTGGGCAGCCTCGTCGTCCAGCTTGCGGTCGACGCCGGCGCTACCGTCACCGCTGTCGACGGAGCGCAGCACGCCGCTCGTCTACACGGTTACGGGGCCACGAATGTTGTCGGCCCTCTGGACCTCGATGCGGGGCCTGTCGCGGTCGGTGGCCCTTTCGACGTGGTCGTCAATCACGTGCGTTTGGATGCGGACGGACTTGCGAAGCTGACCTCGTACGTTTCCGACGGCGGCATCGCGGTCAGCTCCGCGGGCGCCGTGCCCGCCGACGACAAGCGAGCGGTGCGAACTGCGAGCGTGTGGGTGACGCCCAACGGTTCCCATCTGGCCGACCTGGTGTCCCGTCTCGACGAGGGCCGCCTCGAGCTCACCGTGGTTGATCACCGGCCACTGCAGCAATTACAAGCCATTCATGAAGACGCCGCGAGCGGCAAGCTCGTTGGTAAAACTGTCATCACCGTCTACTAGACCACGGCGACGTCCTCTTGCGAAATATCGCGAGGGGACGTCATGCACGCGGCCATGGGAGACGGATAGCCCCCGCGCGACAACAAAACTCGGAGGTCTTCTGCTCGATCGGCGGCGCCGGTCCGGCCGCGTTCCTGACGCCCGTAGCCCACGCGAGAGGTGGAATCATGGTTCGGGCGTGGACGCACGAAGGTAGATCGTCGCGCCTTTCTCGAGCTCGTCCGACGTGAAGTCCGACGACATGAAAGTCCCCGCGTAAGGCACCGCGCTGCTCACCGTGAGCGAGTAGTTGCGTTGATTCGCGGGGATCGCATCGAAGCGCGCCACATAAGTGCAGACACCGATGCCGTCGGGATTTCGTTCGACGGAGTCGACTTCCAGCACAGACTTTGTCGATGCGGCTCCGCTTTCTCCGTACAGGAAGACGGTGTCGTTCGGCGCGACCGGGATTGTTCCGACAATGCACTGCCCGGAATCGGGGTCGGCTCGGGTGGCGTCCCCGACGACGGTCACCACGGCGGTGAAGGTTGTCGGATCATCGGTATTCGACACACAACCGGTCAGCACCATCGTCCCGATTGAGAGCGCCACTGCAGCGTGTCCGATCCTTCTCCCCATGGGGTCACAGTAGACCGGCAAACACCAAGGGTCAGTGAAATCAGGGCACAGGCGGAAAGTTGACGACTGCCCCGTCGAGCGGCAGTTGGTCCGTGCGGTCGCCCTCGTTCGGTCCCTTGACGAGAACCCCGGTGGCTGCCGATCCGACAAACGTGAAGCTGTCGATCTCGTAGGGCACGTTGTCCCCGGACAGCGGCACCGCCGCCCGTGACACGTGGAAGTGCAGATGCGCCTCTGAGCTGTAACCGGAGTTGCCAAGGTCCCCGATCACCTGTCCCCTGGTCACCTGATCTCCGATATTTACTGACGCCGATCCCGGTTTCAGGTGGGCATAGAACGCATAGTTTCCGTGGCCGATATCGATGATGACGTAATTTCCGCCCAACTGATCGAACGGCATGTCGGCCGGAACTTGTTGCGGCACTTCGTCCTGCTCACCGGACACCACGGCCACGACGGTGCCGTCGGCCACCGCCAGCAGCGGCGCACCGTAGGCGAAGTAGTCCTCGTTCTTCGATCCATCACCACGAGATCTGATGAGCGGCACTGCATCCGGGTCGATCCTCAGCCAGTCGACGGCATACCGTTCGGTGCCGTTGATTCTGCCACCGACCGCCATCATTCCGGCGCGGTGTTGCGAGAGCCCGCAGCAACCGTCCCCGACCACCCAACTGTCGCCGGCGAGGGGCGGACCGATCACCACCGGCGCGTCTGTACTTGTCGTCACCGTTCCGCCGATCTGGGTAATCACTTCGGGGTACCGCGCGGCTTGTGCAGCGTCCTCCGGCGCCGCTTGGCCGAACGTCGCGGTCAGTCGATGGGTCACTATTGACGGAACATCGTCGGGACTCTCGTACTCGTCGTCGAGCACCACCAGCACAGTGCGCCCCACCGGGATCTCGGTGAACGGCGCCCAGGCAAAGTTCCCCACCAGAATCGAGCGTTCCGAGACCTGGCCCTGATCGAGCGTCGACACGACCGTCCCGTCCGGTCCCCCGGCCAGCGTCTCGACCTTTGTGATGGTCGCGGGTCGCGGCGAGAAGTTCAGCACTTCGATCTCGTAGGCCACATGCAGCATTCCGTCTGTCCCGGTTACCGGAATCGGATTCGGCCCGAGCGCCGAGATCACCAACGGCGACGTGGCATCGGTTTCGGTCGGATAGCCGCGCGGGATTCCACCTCGGCTGTCGATGGTGGACGTCGTGAGCACAGTCGGCCCGGTGGTGTCGATCGACGACGAACACCCGGCGATGACCAGCGTCATCACTGCTGCGGCGATTGCCCACCCTGCGGCAGGGCTGTGTGAAGTCGTCATGCGAACTCCAGAGCAGGGCCCCTGCACCGTGCGTCGGCCCAGTTACTTCGAGCCTAGGCACGAAAGACCCGCTTTGTCCTGATTTTGTGGATCAGGACAAAGCGGGTCAATTTACGGTGATCAGGCGCCGACGTACGACGCGAGATGCTGGCCGGTCAGGGTCGAGCGATCAGCGACAAGATCGGTCGGCGTGCCCTCGAATACGATCCGTCCGCCGTCGTGCCCGGCTCCCGGACCGAGATCGATGATCCAGTCTGCGTGCGCCATGACCGCTTGGTGATGCTCGATGACGATCACTGACTTCCCGGAGTCGACGAGTCGATCCAGTAGGCCGAGCAGTTGCTCCACGTCAGCCAAATGAAGTCCCGTGGTCGGCTCGTCGAGGACGTACACGCCGCCCTTCTCAGCCAAGTGCGTGGCGAGCTTGATGCGCTGGCGTTCACCACCGGACAATGTCGTGAGCGGCTGGCCGATGGTGAGATAGCCGAGTCCCACATCCACGAGTCGCACCAGAATCTTGTGTGCGGCCAGGGTTTTCGCCTCACCGACACCGAAGAACTCTTCGGCCTCGGCGACCGACATCGCGAGCACTTCGCTGATGTCCTTCCCGCCGAACTTGTACTCCAAGACATCGGCCTGGAACCGCTTGCCCTCGCACTCCTCGCACACCGTCGCAACACCGGCCATCATCGCCAGATCGCTGTAGATGACGCCGTTGCCGTTGCAGGTGGGGCAGGCGCCCTCGGAATTGGCGCTGAACAGCGCCGGCTTCACACCGTTGACCTTTGCAAATGCCTTGCGAATGGGGTCGAGCAGACCGGTGTACGTCGCCGGGTTGCTGCGACGCGAACCGCGGATCGCGCCCTGATCGATCGACACCACGCCGTCTCTCTTCGCAAGCGATCCGTGGATCAACGAACTTTTCCCCGACCCGGCGACGCCGGTCACCACGACCAGCACGCCCAGCGGCACATCGACGTCGACGTTCTGCAAGTTGTGCGACGTCGCGCCGCGGATTTCCATTGCACCCGTTGACTTTCGCACGCTCGCCTTGAGTGCGGCGCGGTCGTCGAAGTGCCGTCCCGTGACCGTGTCACTGGCCCGCAAGCCGTCGACACTGCCCTCGAAGCAGACAGTTCCACCCGCGGAGCCGGCGCCGGGACCGAGATCGACGATGTGATCGGCAATGACGATCGTCTCCGGCTTGTGCTCGACGACAAGCACCGTATTTCCCTTGTCGCGCAACTGCAGCAGAAGGTCGTTCATCCGCGCAATATCGTGGGGATGAAGACCCGTCGTGGGTTCGTCGAAAACATACGTGATGTCGGTAAGCGAGGATCCGAGGTGTCGAATCATCTTGGTGCGCTGAGCTTCACCACCCGACAGTGTCCCGGACGGGCGGTCCAGGCTCAGGTAGCCCAGCCCGATCTCCACGAACGAGTCGAGCGTTTCACCGAGCGTCGTCAGCAGCGGCGCCACCGACGGTTCCTTCAGACCGCTCACCCACACGGCGAGATCGTTGATCTGCATCGCACAGGCATCGGCGATGTTGATGCCCTTGATCTTCGACGAACGGGCGCCCTCGCTCAGCCGCGTTCCGTCGCACTCGGGGCACGTAGTAAACGTGATTGCCCGCTCCACGAACGCCCGGATATGCGGCTGCATCGCATCGACGTCCTTGGACAGAAACGACTTCTGGATCTGAGGAATCAGCCCTGTGTACGTCAGGTTGATGCCTTCGACTTTGATCTTCGTCGGCTCCTTGTAGAGCAGATCGTTCAGTTCCTTTTTGGTGTACTTCTTGATCGGCTTGTCCGGGTCGAAGAAGCCGCACCCCCGGTAAATCCGGCCGTACCAGCCGTCCATGCTGTAGCCCGGAACCGTGATCGCACTCTCGTTGAGCGACTTGGTGTCGTCGTACAACGCCGTCAGGTCGAAATCGTTGACCGAACCGCGCCCCTCGCACCGCGGACACATGCCACCGGTGATGCTGAAGGTCCGTCGCTCCTTAGTCTGACGCCCACCGCGCTCCACGGTGAGCGCACCCGCGCCGGAGGCCGAGGCGACATTGAACGAAAATGCCTGGGGCGAACCGATATGCGGCTTACCCAGTCGACTGAAGAGAATACGAAGCATCGCATTGGCGTCGGTGGCAGTTCCGACCGTCGAGCGAGGGTCGACGCCCATCCGTTGCTGATCGACGATGATCGCCGTTGTCAACCCATCCAGTACGTCGACGTCCGGCCGCGCGAGGGTCGGCATGAAACCCTGAACGAAGGCGCTGTACGTCTCGTTGATCATCCGCTGCGACTCCGCGGCGATGGTGCTGAACACCAATGAACTCTTGCCCGAACCCGAGACTCCGGTAAAGACAGTCAACCTGCGCTTGGGAATCTCGACACTGATGTCCTGGAGGTTGTTCACGCGCGCGCCCTGCACGCGGATCAGGTCGTGGGTGTCCGCGACATGTAGCTCTCGCTCCGCCATTTCAGCCGTGCTCATCATGTCTCCATCTCTCAGGTGAGGGCCACCCACACAGTGTCGCCCCGTGCGGGTGGCCGCGGATCTCTTCAGTTGACTCAGCGGAGCTCTTGGATGCGGATCAAGTTGCCTGCTGGGTCGCGGACGGCGCAGTCCCGAACACCGTACGGCTGCTCGGTCGGCTCCTGGACGACGTCGATGTCGCCGGCCTGCAGCCGCTCGAAGGTACCGTCGAGATCCTTGGTGGCCAACAGAATACCGGCATAGGTGCCCTTGGCCATCATTTCGACGATGGTGCGACGCTCCTCGTCGGTGATGCCCGGATCGACGGCCGGAGGATGCAACACGATCGACGTGTTGGGCTGGTCGGGCGGCCCGACGGTTATCCAGCGCATCCCGTCGTAGCCGACGTCGAGGCGGACCTCGAAGCCGAGCGTGTCGCGGTAGAAGGACAGGGCGGCCTCGGGGTCGTCCTGCGGAAGGAAACTCGATGCAATGGTGATGTCCATGAATGTCACGCTATCTGCGGCTGGCGGCCGGCGCTTCTCGATTCCTGATCGGTCTTGTCACCTGTTTCGACACACAGGACGGCATGCCCTCGGTCACGCCGGCAGCCTCGTCCCGGTAGACGCTGGGTGGAACGCCGACCAACTCGGTGAAACGAGTGCTGAAAGTACCGAGCGATGAACAGCCAACGGCAAAACACACCTCGGTGACGCTGAGATCACCGCGACGCAGCAGCGCCATCGCGCGTTCGATGCGCCGGGTCATCAGGTAGGAGTACGGCGGCTCGCCGTACGCCACCTTGAACTGGCGGCTGAGGTGCCCGGCCGACATGTTCACTCCGCGGGCAAGGGCTTCGACGTCGAGGGGTTGCGCGTACTCGCGGTCGATCCGGTCACGAACACGGCGGAGCAGCGCGAGATCGCGCAGTTGTTGCGCTGCCGCGGGTCTACTTGTCACAGGTTCGATCGTGCCATGTCCGCGCACGTTCTCGCCGATATCGGGGCGAAGCTACCTACGACCGCAACATGGCCACAAACGCAGAGATGTTTGCAACAACGCGATCAGCCTTCTCCTGCTCGGTCAGATTCTCCTGGTAACGATTGCCCGCCGACGGTCGACGCTTGTTGCGCGCGTACAGCGGACAGGCCAGGTCAGTGCACATATAGGTGCCGATTGTGTCGCCGCGTCGGCCGGCCTCACCGATCTTGGCGGCGGACAGCAGTGATACTCCCCCGCTGCCGTGCGTCGTGAGGCAGATGGTGCACATTTGAGCGCGACCCGATTTGCCGGTTTGATACCGGAGAGCGATGCCTACCACTTCGTCGCCCTGAGGTATCACCAGATATCCCCGACCGGGCATGGTCGGATCGTTCCAACCGAAGAAGTCCAGGTCTTCCCATGGGCGCTTCTCGAGATCCCGCGGCACCGGCAACCGTTTGGCGTCGCCTTTCGAACAATTAACGAACGACGCGCGGATTTCGCGTTCGGTGAGCGGGCGCACGATGGAACTCCATTTCGACAGGTGAATCAAGCCGAACCGACGCTACGCACGATCGTTACCTCACGCAACGTATTTACGGGCAGCGTGATCTAATCCGTCTCGAGGTCGACCACCAGGAAATCCTCCCGGTACGGCCCGTTCTCCCGATCGGTCAACCGGTAGGAACGCAACCCCTGTGGCGGGTGTGCCAACTCGTAGAACTGAGCGGTCCCGGAAACGAACTGCATCGACGTCCACCCCCAGTTCGGTCCGTGCGGTTGACGCGGATCGAACTGCATATCCGAAGCGATGGACACGAGCCGAAGCCCACGAACAACTCCTGTTGTGAGGGCGTCGGCGTCGAAATCCCGCCAGGCCTGCCGCGCATTCGAATTCTCGCGCGCGGTGCCCGCCAGAAGATGCAGAGCCCCTGACACCTCGATCTGCGTCGGAACCGGCAGGTCGGCGTTGAACATGAACTGCAGGTTACCGACACGGCCGATCGAAGGTTGTTGCGTCACATCGACATCCGGGTCGGCGGTCAACCTTCGTGTCGTCGGTGCCGAACTTCTTCGCACGTCTGCCGTGCACGTCCAGTCCGGTTCCAGCACAGCCCACCTTCGTGGACTGTCGGAGTTCCATGACAGCCCCCAGCGGATGGTGTCTCCCAGCGTCGGCGGCACAAACCACCGAAAGCGGAACCGGTCGATCACCACTGGAGTATTCATGCCCGACCGTACCAAGCAGCGCTCTCAGAAAAGTGTCAATGCTGCTCCGGCACCGACAAGTTCGCGCTCGACAGGTGGGCTCTCGAGCTCACGATGCTGCGACGGCCCCGCCAATCCATGACGCTCAACCAGCGGCTCGACGCGTTTCTTGAGCCAACTCTTGTACTCCGGCGTGACGTACGCACCTCGCCCGTACAGCTCGCGATATCTGCGAATCAGTGCCGGGTGCTCTTCAGCCAGCCAGTTCAGGAACCACCCGCGTGTACTGCCACGAAGGTGCATCGGGAAGACTGTCACCCCGGTGGCCCCGGCCTCGGCCAGCGCAGCGAACAGTCCGTCGAGGTGCTGGCTCGAATCTGTGAGAAAGGGGATGACCGGCGCGACCATCACGTTGCACGAGAATCCGGCGTCGGTGATTGCCCGGATCATCTCCAGTCGAGCTCGTGGTGAGGGTGTGCCCGGCTCGATCTGCTTCTGCAAGACGGGATCGTTAATGGCCAGCGACACTCCGATACCGACATCGACCTGGGTCGCTGCCATTTTGAGCAGCGGCAGATCGCGCCGCAGCAAAGTCCCTTTGGTCAGGATCGAAAATGGTGTACCGGATTCTGTCAGCGCTCGAATGATGCCGGGCATCAATCGGTATCGGCCCTCGGCCCGTTGATACGGATCGGTGTTGGTACCCAGCGCAACAGGTTCACGCTTCCAGGACTTTCGAGCAAGTTCCTTGCGTAGGACAGCAGCAATGTTGGTCTTGACGACAACTTGCGAATCAAAATCGCGGCCCGCGTCAAGGTCGAGGTACTCATGACTTGGCCGAGCGAAGCAGTAACGGCATGCATGCGAACAGCCCCGAAAAGCGTTGACCGTGAAGTTGAACGGCAGCGTCGACGCTTCGGGCATCTTGTTGAGTGCGCTCTTACACAGCACCTCGTGGAACGTGATGCCCTCGAACTCCGGCGTCTGCACCGAGCGGACCAACCCGGCTCGCTCGAGCCCGGGCAACGCTCCGTCGTCTGCATCCAATGCCTGACCCGACCACCTCATAGCCCCAAGTCGAACACTTGTTCTATGCTATGTCAAGATGAACCGTGGAAGCGACCCGTGCTTCACTACGGTCGATGAGTTGTTGGCAGAATCAACGCCATGTCCAACAGAATCAACATCTCGTCCGGTTCCGAATGGGAACCGAAGATCGGCTACTCCCGCGCCGTCCGCATCGGCAACCAGGTTGCCGTCTCCGGCACCACCGCCCCCGGAGAAACCCTCAACGATCAGACCCGTGCGGCACTCGCCACCATCAAGGCTGCACTGGAAGAAGCCGGCGCTTCGCTCGGTGATGTCATCCGCACCCGCATGTACCTGCGCGACATGTCGCAGTGGGAGCAGGCTGCACTCGCACACGGTGAAGTATTCGGCGACATCCGTCCGGCTACGACAATCCTCGAGGTCAGCTCGTTGATCGACCCCGCTTTGCTCATCGAGATCGAAGCTGACGCAGTTCTGAGCTGACGCAGTTCTGATCACGTTCTTGCCCGGATCCGCAATGCCGGGTCCGGGCAAGAGTTATTTTGCGCCTCGGCCGAATCCGAACACTGTGATCACAAGTTTCGACGTCGCCGATCAGTCAACGGGTACGCCTGCGACAATAAAGACATGACGGGCTATACCGCGCGAATCTCAGTACCGAACCCAGCCATGCGTGCGGTACGAGATCTGTTGCGGGGTCCGGCAATTGTGTGCTCCGGCGAATCCTCCATACGCACTGCTGCCGCACTGATGACAGAAGCCGGGCGTCGAGCCGTCGTAATTCCCACAGATGCAAGCACTTACGGAATCTTCACCGAGGGCGATCTCCGTAGCCGAGTTGTTGTCGGAGGAATCGACAGCGCTCTCCCCGTCTCGACGGTGATGACGCCGTCTGCCGTAACGGTGGATCCGGATCGACTCGGAGCCGACGCGGTCACGGATATGCTCGAACACGGATTGCGGCATCTTCCCGTTGTCACGGCGTCCGGAGAACTGCTCGGCGTGCTCGAACTGAGCGACCTTCTGACGTCGGCAACAAATCAAGGCTTCGAACTGCGCGCTGCCCTCGCCACTGCCAGGACCGACGTCGACCTCATCGCCACCGCCCGCGCTGTACCCGAGTTGGTCACCGGCCTGGTCGACGCCCGGGTCTCGCCCATCGACATCAGCGGCACACTGTCGGTCTTGATC
This sequence comes from Rhodococcus sp. KBS0724, assembly GCF_005938745.2. NCBI lineage: Bacteria > Bacillati > Actinomycetota > Actinomycetes > Mycobacteriales > Nocardiaceae > Rhodococcus > Rhodococcus sp. KBS0724. The sequence continues at coordinate 3,007,728 of NZ_VCBX02000001.1, read as the reverse complement.
GACGTGACGGTGCGGCGCGCGATCGAACTGGTGGTCGGCGGCGACGAACGCCCGGACTTTGCCTGGCTGTCCCTCGGCAGCGCAGCCCGGCGCGAGGCACTGCCATCGTCGGATATCGACAGCGCCTTGGTGTGGGGCGGAGAATCCCACCGCGAAGGTGCGGATGCGGCGCAGCGCATCCACGAGATTCTCGACCGGTGCGGATTCCCTCGCGACGCGCAGAACGCGGTCGCAACTCAGGCCAGGTTCGCGCGCACACTTCCGCAGTGGCGCAACGCCTTACGCAAGTGGGTGTCCAATCCCTACCAGGACCAAGCCCTCGTCATGTTGTCGATGCTGGCAGATGCCCGCGTTGTCGCCGGAGATCCCGCCCTCGATCCGAGACCCGAAGCCTTGGATCAGCTTCGCCTCAACCCCGCCGTCATGCGGTTACTGCTTCGAGAAGCCGTGGGCGAGAAGGCCAAACTGCATTCGCTGCGCGATGTGGTGACGCGTCGTACCGGGACCGTCAACCTCAAATCGACAGCTGTGCAACCGATCGTGAATATCGCGCGCTGGGCCGGCACATCCGTCGGCGCACGTACGAGCACCACCGTCGAACGCCTGAAGGTTGCCGCGGACACCGGCTTCCTCCCGAGCGACGACGCACGAGTGCTTATCGAGTCCTTCGAGGTCCTCCAGCAAATCCGAGTGCGCCACCAGACGGATCAGTTTGCCATGGGCATTGCGCCCACGGACGAGATCGTGGTTGCCGACCTCACTCCCCTCTCGCGCAGCCTGCTCGGTAACGCGGTGAGAGAAGTAGCCGGGGTTCAGCGCCGACTCGAGTACGACGCGTCGGCGTCGCCGCTACCGGATATCGAACCGTAGGTACCCGTCTGCTGCACAAACGCCGAATGTGCCCGGAGCGTGATAGCTCCGGACACATTCAGAAGTGTTCAACCACAACGATGATTTAGACGGACAGGCTCTGTCCGGGGAAGATCAGGTTGATGTTCGCAACCTGGCCTGCGAGCGCATCGAGCGAGATGCCATGAGCTGCAGCGATCTTGGACAGGGTGTCGCCTGCCTTGACCACGTAGTTGCCGCCGGTGGTGGCAACAGGAGCGGATTCGACGGTGGTCTCAGCCGTGATCGGTGCCGACGCTTCCTGGTAGGTGGCAGCAGTGGTGCCGCCGGTCAGGTACTGGCCGCAGACGGGCCATGCGCCGACACCCTGGCCTTCGAGAACGTTCTCGGCGACACGGACCTGCTCGGACTGGCTTGCGTTGGCAGCGTTGCCCGATCCGCCGTATGCCTCCCACGTGCTCTGCGTGAACTGCAGGCCGCCGTAGAAGCCGTTTCCGGTGTTGGCTGCCCAGTTTCCGGAGGACTCGCAGTTCGCGACTCCGGACCAGTCGTGGCCTGCAGCGGAGGCGGTGCCAGTGCTCATCGCGAGCGGGATGGCTACTACTGCGCCGGCCGTTGCAACTGCGCCGAGGGCGCGCTTGAAAGTAATGCTGGTCATCAGGTAAATCCTCTCCGCTACCGCGGACGACGTCGGACCTGGCACATGTGTGCCGTATCGAACGACTCGCCTGTTTCACTCCTGCCCCGCGAAGGTTTGGGGAGTACCGGACCCGCGGGGCAGAAGCACGCAGTTGCGGGCCGGTGTTTGTCCGGCTGTTTCGGACTGCCAACGACGCTAGGCGATGGTCACGGAAAGGTCACGGGGCAATTTTTCGGTACGCCCGTATCATTAATTGGTCCGAAATGGGAAGATAACTGCAGGTGGATGGTTTGATTCGAGCTTCAACCATACCGATCGTTATCCCACCGTTATGTGACGACCATCACGCGATTTTTGTGACTCGCCGCACCGAAATCTCGGCCTCGTTATCAAATCTGTGCATCGAGAACCGTCGCCAGTTCCTTCATCCACACCAAAAACTCTTCCGGATCACTGAACGCAACACCGTCCACTGCGGCAACTTCAGGTGCGATATCGATGCCACCTACTACCAATGCGTCACCGCCGAGCGCCAACACAGCCGCAAATGCCGGCAAGTCGCCCCGGTCGTCGCCCGCGTACGCCACCGCGTCGACGCCGGCGGCCCGGATCGCACGCCGCAAGCCTGTCCCCTTGTCCTCGTCCACAGGAGTGCGCAACTCCTCGACGAGCTTGCCCGGCTCGCGCCGCAGTCCAGTTCTCGCCGCGATGTCGGTCACTACCTGTTCGACCATTCTCCGAGCGGCGACCCGATCGGTTGCCTGCCGCCAATGCACAGCGACGGCAAGCCCCTTCCCCTCGACATGAATCCCCGGCGAATCTGCCGCCGCAAATACGCGTCGCAGTTCGGCTTCTGCCTCCGCAACCGCCGGCTTCCACTGCGCGACCGACGGTAATACTCGGATCCCGCCGTCAACCCAGGTCTCCACTCCGTACGAGCCCATGAGGACAACACTCTCTCCTGGCACCCGCTCACGAAGAAAAGAGACGGGACGACCGGAAAGTAAACCCACCATTCCGAGATGACGTGACAACACGTCGAGTACCCCGGCTGCGCCCGGCAGCAGAGCGCTCGTCGCCGGATCGTCGACGATGGGAGCAAGCACACCGTCGAAATCCATCACCAATGCGGAACGGGCGGGATCGGACGCGAGTCGGGCAATTACGTCCGAAGCAGTTTTCATGGGTTCAGTCTCTCAAAGGTATCGGCGCGCACGAACATGCACTCGACCAATTCGTTCCGTTAGAGTCCTGAGCAGACGCTTACCAACTACGGGGGTAATGATGAGCGAGCTTTCTGTCGTCACCGACGACATCCGCACGTACGGTGCTACTGCAGCAGAAGCTGCCGGTCACGTTGCCCACGCCGCAGTAGTGGATCTGAACGCCAATCTCGCGGCCGTCGCGCCGGCAGTGGGACCCGTCGGACTCGAGTTCCTCGAAGCCTTCGCACGTGCACAGGCAACACACACCAAAGACGTTGCGGCACTTGCCGCCTACTATGCCGGAACTTCTGCGACGGCAGGTGCGGCTGCCGCCGCGTACGACGGCACCGACCAAACCGGCGCCGCAGACCTCCGACGCGCCGCTGCCAGTGACGGGGACCTCGCATGAGCACCCCGGAGGACCCCACGACGGTCCTCGAATTTGTCCAGGGCAGTGCGCTCGCACCCATTCTCGGGCTGGAACTCCCCGAGCCCGTCGAGAACTCGACGATTCCTGACTTCCTCACGGCGCCACCAGCATCTGAACTCCCTCCGGACGCCACCGAGCTGATCATGCAAGGAATTTCACTACCGTCCCTGCCCGGCGTGGAGCAGCTGTTCACACCGCTGATCCAACTGGCCCAGAGTCTCGGTTCCGGAGTCTTCCGCGGCGTTGATCCTGTCAACGTCCTCAGCCAGGCCAGTGCGCTGATCGACAAGGCCGCCGGATTGTCCACTCGAGGACTGTCCTCAGTGAGCCAGACATGGAACGGTGCAGGCAACGAGGCCGCCACACAGATCAACGAGGAAGCTCAACGAAGCGGATCCGAACTCAGTGGGCGCGGAAATGCAATCGCCGACACCACTGCTGCAGCGGCAGAATCAGTGCAACGCGGCAATGCTCAATTGGCGACCATCGCACAGTCATTCGCCTCGGCTGTGGTGGCTGCAGCGCCGATAGCGTGGACCCCGCCCGGGCAGGCCATGCTCCTAGCGTCCGCGGCAGAACATATGCAGGCCGCGATCGCAGCCGTCACTGCGACCCGGTCGGAAATGCTTGCGCACACTGCCACGATGAACTCCCTCGCCGGGTCGATCCCGGTTCCGGCGCCACCGATCAGCGACGCACTCACTGCCGCACCGCTCGCCCGACAATCATCACAGCTCATTGACGGCGCGACCGGTGGCGGGGACACACAATTACAGTCAGCCGTCGGTGGATCACCGGCCGGCGTCACACAATCCGGACCGGCGCAAACAAGCGCAGCTCAGGCCGCAGCGGCGTTGAACTCCGGCGTCGACAAACTCTGGGGCGCTGGAAGTCCGTTCGCCGCTTCCGGTGCAGGTGCGTCGCTCCAACTCGGAAACCCTGGTGGTGCAATCGGGTCCGTAGCCACCGCACGCGCGGGCAGCGGAACATTCGGAGCCGCCTCAGGCGGCGGTGGCATCGTCGGGCCTTCGGGAATTGCGGCGCGACAACCCCTTTCGTCGGCCGGCCAATCCTCCGCCGCCTTGTCTCAGTCGGGAACCGGCGGTGGCGCTGTGACGAGCACCGGCCCAGGAAACGCCATGATGGGTGGCGGAGCCGGAGCGATGGGTGGCCCTCGGGGACAACAGGACGGTTCGAGGACGACACCCGGTTACCTGATCGACGTATCGGACAACAACGCTGTCATCGGGGAACTCCCCATGGTCACTCCCCCGGTGATCGGATCCGAAGATCCCGATCAGGCATTTTTCACCGAACTCTGAGCAACTGAGTCACGTCAATCTTGTCCGTTTTGAGTAACACTGATGAGCACAGGCGCGATTGAACCCGTGAACGATTGTCCGGACTGGATCAGGAGGGTACACACATGGGTTCCATCGACGTTCTCAATTGGCTTCATGAGGGAGCAAGTGCCGGAGATCCGATCAGGGGTCCGCTCTACGTCGTGGCTTTCATCGCAATCGGGCTGGTCAGCGTACTTAGCGGCGGAGCAGTGATCTAGGCGCGCACTGACGCTTACTGTCGAACTGGCCGACGCGTTCGGCCATCTCGGGTGCAAGATCGCCGGAACCGAGAATGGTCAAGGCCTCATGGAATCTCAACCATGCGATCTCCCATCGACCGACCCGCTACCTGACTTGTGAAATGCGAAGCCAGCTCGTATGGTTCTGGCTATACATATTGCAAGTCAGCTTTCTGGTCGAGCCATGGAGACGTTGATGACCGCTACCGCCGCAAAACCCCACACCGCAGCCTTCGAGGCGAGTTGGAGAAGCTTCGACGGAATTCACGGGGGGCTCGTCGTCGCGAGCATGATGCGGGCAGCAGCCGACGCAACCGGCGCCGTCCCGGCTGCGGTCAGTGCACATCTCGATCGGCCGATTCCGCCCGGCCCAGCCAACCTGACCGTCGACGACGCGCATGGCGGACGCACCGTCAGTTGCCATGTCACACTTGATAGCTCCGCCACTGCCCTTGTTCGACTTGTCCGCGACAACGGTCCCACCGTCCTGTCGACATCGTCTGTCGCGCCGGCGCTGGACGACCCGTCGACTCTGCCGCAACTCGAAATTCCGGTCGACTTCGTCCCGTTCTCACAGCATCTCGACATTCGTCCGATTAACGCCGCACGCCCTTTTGCGGGCGGCGAATCCCCCGAGTTCGACGTCTGGATTCGCTTGCACGCCGATCTCGATTTCACCACGGTAGAACGCTCCGCAGTCTTGCTCGATGCCTTGCCACCTGGCCTTTTTGCCACCTTCACGATGCCCGTCGCTATCCCGACGGTCGAGTTCAGTGCGCATTTCGCTCCGACAACGGACACAGATTCGCCGTGGCATCGCCTGCGTCATCGCACAGTGTGGTCAACAGAGACGCTCTGCGTCGACGAAACAGAGTTATTCACTGCAACAGGTGAACTCGCAGCGCAGGCCAGACAACTGCGCCGCATCCTGCGCTAAGAATCCCAAACTCGGGGTGTGGCTGTTCCTGAGGAAAATACGGGTAATTGCTTCCTCGGCAGCACGGGAACATGTGCGGACACTGCATATTTCGAGACGGTCCCGGCGTAGGATGAGCGCCACGCCTAGTTGCCCGCCCACCGGAGGTCACCGTGTTGAATCTCGTTCGCCGACTGGCCGTCTGCACGTCCGTCGTGGCCGCTTCGGCTCTGGTGTCGGTAGCCGCAGCCTCCGCAGCGGTGACGGTTCCGTTCCAGATCAACCCAGCGCCGTACGGTAACCCGAACGGTAGCTTCGACGCTCCTCCAGTCCGCTGTGTGGCCGTCGTAGGCGAACAACCAGGGGAAGTGACAATCACCGGCGGCAAAGATGGCAGGTGGGGTTGCCTGCTTTCGTCAGAAGTGCGCTGGCTGAACCTGTCGACCGGAGCATCCGGTTTCGCCCGGCTTTCGGACGGACTCAACGGATTCCCTGCCGAGGCGACCCTACGGACCGGCACGGGGCAACTCGCAATCGCCGTCACATTTGTGGCCGGAGCGATCACCCCGGGCATCGCGACCTTGTACGTTCCGTAGGCGCGGTTGGTAGCTTTCCACACCGCAGCGGCGCGTGGACCACTCCTGACAACCAGGCTTGACCTTGACACGCTTGACCTTGACACAGTGACAAGGATTCAAATGGTCGACGAAGGAGGTGGTTGTCGTGAATACAACCAACAACGGTGAGTCGAATACTCATCTCGTCGACGCGCTGTCCACGACCGACTCGTCGGGCCGGCTTCGGGCTGCCCTCACGGTAGGTACGCTGCGCGATCCCGCTTTGACGGATGTTCTTGTCGCTCGGTGTGCCGCTGAACCGGATTTTTTCGTCCGCGACATGCTGACCTGGGCTTTGTGTCGTTTGCCAGCTGAAGTCACGGTACCGAGGCTGATCGACGAGCTCCAATCCGACAACGCGCAGGCCCGCAGTCAGGCGCTGCACACGCTGTCCAAGATCGGGGATCGACAGGCCTGGCCCGCAGTGACGCTTCTACTGCACGACGACCACGACGAGGTTGCGCGGAGCGCGTGGCGGGCAGCGGTCGCCCTCGTACCGTCAGGCAACGAGGCCGCGCTTGCTGCCGATCTGGTTGCTGAACTCGGACGCGGTGACAGAGACATTCACCTCAGCCTCAGTCGGGCGCTGGTGAGTCTCGGTGAATCCGTCGTACCGGTCCTCGACGCTGCAGCGGCAAGTCCCGATCCGAAGATTCACGCCCACGCAATCGCCACCAGACAGCTTTATCTCGACCCCGACAGCGGCTTCACTCTCTCGTCGGAGTTGGCTCAGCGAGTCTCGATCGTCGGTCCGCAAATCTAAAGAACAGGAGAAGAGATGTTGATCGGCGAAGTCTCGCGGCAGTCCGGAGTCAGCACGCGAATGTTGCGTCACTACGACACTTTGGGACTGGTGAAGCCCACTGGCCGCACCTCCGGCGGCTACCGCGAGTACTCAGCCGATGACATCCGACGGCTCTTCCATGTTGAGAGCCTGAGGACTCTCGGGCTGTCGTTGGACGAAACCAGACGCGCCCTGGACGAACCCGATTTTGCTCCGGCCGATCTGGTGGGAGATCTCATCACGCACACGCGCCGGCGCATCGCCGCCGAGCAGGAACTGCTCACGAAACTCGAACGCGTCGACGCCACCGCACCATCAGAATGGGAGGACGTGTTACGCATGGTCACCCTGTTGCGCGCGCTCGAGTCAGAGTTTGCGGCCCGCCGTCAACAAGCGATCCTGAAGCAGGACGGCAATGCGTCGTTGCCCATCGATGCATTGGCCGAGGCAGCGCTGTCGGAAGATGACCTCAACGTCGCCGGGGCACTGCAGTGGTCGCTGTCCCGCGCCGCGGGTCAAGGACTCACGACTCTGGCCGTCGGCCTCGAATCTGCGGGGGTCGACGTCCGCCGACGCGCCGTTGCCGCAATTGCAGCTGTGCGCACAGCGGAGGCAACAACACATCTGAGACGAGCACTCGAGGATTCCGACGCCGTTGTCCGCTCACGTGCGGCCCTCGCTCTAGGCGCTCGGGGCAGCATCGATGCGATCCCCGATCTCCTCGAAATGGTCTTCACCGGCCAGCACGACGTCGAGGCTGCCGAAGTTCTGGGAGTACTCACGGAAGTCTCCCATGCACTCGGCACCATCCTCGATCGCATGCAGGCCACACTCGACAACTCCAACGACCCTCCTACCCGATTGCGAATCACGCAGGCACTTGCGGAAATTCCCGGCCCAGAGGCACACGAGGCTCTCACTCGACTGGCCCACGACCACGATCGAACGATCGCCGCCACCGCAGCGGCGATCATGACCACGCAAGAACGCAAACAACGACAACGCTGACGGTAGGGATACGAACACGTCGAGAAGACAAAGCCCCGCAACATCTTTGCGCCGCCACTGAAATCTCGCGGGATAAAACCTCCGACTCAGATCACGTTTATCTGTGGTATTTCCTGGGAACGCGACGATTCCCGCCCGCCAACTGAGTTAGCGTGAAGTCGCGAAGACCGTCTTCGGGGCATTCTCTTCAGAGATACGAGGTCACCACGGTGACAAAGCCACTGGCAGATGATCCAACCGCAGACAATGTCTCGCGGCGCGCCGGCTACGAACCCGAACTGAAGCGGACTCTGAACTCTTTCCAGATGTTCGCGATCTCGTTCGCGTTCATCTCCGTGGTGATCGGCATCTTCGGAACCTATGACTCGGTCCTTGCCAACGCCGGGCCTGTCGGGATCTGGCTGTGGGTGGTGGCTGTATTCGGACAGGTTCTGGTTGCGTTGGTATACGCGCAATTCGCAGCCCGTATTCCGCTCAGCGGGTCGTCTTAGCAATGGGCGTCGCGTCTGGCGAACCCCAAAGTGGGCTGGGTATTCGGGTGGCTGGCAGTCTGGGCACTGGCGATTGGAGTGAGCGCAATCGACAACGCACTTGCCAGTCAATGCCTCATGCCGCTGCTCAACATGGAACCGAGCGAGAACACAGCACGAATAATCACCGTAGTCATTCTTCTGATTCAGGCGGCCCTCGCCATCGCCTCGACACGGATTGTCGCACTGGTCAACTCAACCGCCGTAGGCGTCGAATTGGCAATCGTTGTAGTGCTCGGCCTTGCGCTGATCATCGCCGTGGCATTGACGGGAAACGGCACAACCGACAACCTCACGTCGCGCGGTGTCACCGACAACGCTCCCGACTATTTTTCTGTCGGTGGTGGTGTGATGGCTGCGATGATTCTGGGGTTCGCCACGCTTCAGGGTTTCGACGCCGCAGCAAATATGGCCGAAGAGGCCAGAGACCCGTTTCGGAGTGTTCCCCGCGCAATCGTCGGATCGGTAGTGGCAGCCGGGATTCTGGGAATGCTGTTCCTGATCGCATTGACCGTCGCAATCGACGACATCCCCCGGATCACCGAAAGCGCCTCACCGGTTGCAGCAATCATGCGAGATCAACTCGGTCCCGTGGTGGAGCGAATATTGTTGGTAGCCATATCATTCGCGTTCTTCGCTGCTGGACTGGTAGTGATGACTGGCGTATCGCGAATCATTTTTGCGATGTCGCGCGATGCACGCTTCCCCGCACACCGACTGATGCGGCGAGTCAACCCTCGTACCAAGACACCCATCCCTGCGACGATACTGATCCTTGTTGTCGGAACCGTCTTGATGGTCGCGCTACCGGGTGCCGCATTACTCGAACTGATTCTGGCATCAACGATCATTCCGTTCTTGCTCTACGGGATGACGATCGTGCTCTATCTGGCTGTACGTAGGCGACTCGATCACAAGCCGGGCGCGTTCGACCTTGGGCGATTCGAATTGCCGATCGCGATTGCCGCGCTCGTATGGATACTGCTGAGCTTGTTCGTGCTGATTGCGTCAGGAACCTTGACCCCGGTTCTAGTGGTAGCCGGCCTGATTGCGGCAGGAGCGATCTACTTCTGCTACCTGCTCAAATTCAGACCAGAAACTCTGGACAATGAGCCTGGCCTCCCGGATGCTTTCGAGTTCTAATTGAACGACCACATGCGTGTGGGCTTCGCATCGTCTGGCTGGTGATGCGAAGCTTTACGCGGTATGTAGTTCCGGCGCAGCCGGTTTCAGTCTCGGTGCACCGGGCCTTGCCGGGTGGTGGAGCGACGACGTCGTTGTTTCGGGTCGATCGCCGACGGTGGGATGAACCAGGGTTTGTGATCGGAACCCATCTTGATTTCCCAGATTCCGCGGAACCCACTGGTGCTGTGCATCAACGTGTGGTGGCTGCGACAGAGCAGCGTCAAATTGTCCATCACCGTCAGTCCGCCCGTCGACCACGGTTTTATATGGTGCGCGTCGCACCAGGCCGGAACGGCGTCACAGTTGGGGAAGGCACAACCTTTGTCCCGGGCAATCAGTGCTATGCGTTGCTCGGCTGTGACGAGACGTTTGAGCGGTGTCGCGTCGAGGGGTGCGCCGTTACCGTCCATCAGGACGGTGGAGAGCATGCAGTCGCACGCGAGCATCCGGGTTTTACTGACACTGAGCGGCCCCATCCAGGGCATGTAGCCGACATCGAGATCCTCGAAATCGCGATCTTCATCTGCTGCGTCATCGTTGTCTGCTCGTGTGGCGGCGCATTCCCGATGCTCGGCAAGGTCTTTCGCAGTGATATGCACATTCACATGTGGACGCTGACCACCATCCACGCCGGTGACAGCGTTGTCGAGATAGCGGCGGATGAGTTCCGTGAACGCGTCGGCGGTGCGTTTGGCTGCCGACCGCTGATCCGGGGTCCCGTCCGCAGCCGGTTTCGGCATCGACAACCCCGACAGCGCCGACAACAGCATCTCGCCGGTCAACGCGTCGAAATCGCCCTTGATCACGACCCGACCGTTCAATGTCGGAGCAATGCGTAGCGCATTCAGATCATTATCCTCACCGGGCGGAGGCTCATCGGATTCGAAGATCCGCTCCAAAACAGCAATCGCATACCGCACCTTGACAGTCGTAGCCTCTACTCCGGATGCGGCGGCGAGAAGGGTTTTCAGGCTTGGCATTAACGCGATGTCCGGCATCCCTTTTGGTGGGGACTCGCAGAACGCGGCGATCAGCGCCGCATGATCGAGCGAGAGGTCACCCGCCTCGAATTGCGCAGCAATATCGGGGAACAACCGTAGTGCGGCACCGAGGGCAGCGATCTTGTTGCCGGCCGAGTTCTGCAGCATCGTATTGGCCGCCAACCACCGGCCCACACCGCGGTAGCAGAGCACTTGTTCGTCGGGATTGAGTGCTAGCTCGTCGACAGCGGCAACCCGGATCGCTTCCAACCGAAGAATTTCCGCCGACACCGACACGGCAACATCACGAACCTCGGCCGGACGTAACCGCCACAACCTGCCACGCACACCCACAGCCGAACCGGCTACAACATCCCCCACCGCAATTGAATCGCTAACCATGGTCATCAAGGCCTCCCCACCCGTGACCTAATTATACTCGAACACCCATTCGAATCAAGGGATATTTCGGGCAGGTTTCAACAAATCGCCACTCGAGAGCCATTGATACACAGCAATATTCGATGCTGTTCGATGTTCAGCTCGAAGATCTTCGGTGGTGCGTTTCCAGCTAAGTCGGAACCGCAAGAGCGCGGTCACGACTCTGTCACGTCGTTGCGCCCGCAACCTCTTCCTCGTCGAAGCCTGCAAACATGTCAACAAGCCCTTGCGGTGAATTCTCACTGAAGAGAATTTCGAGGCTCTCGGCAGATTCGGCAGCAGCCTTGGCCGCTCGCGGAAATAGGTCTGCTTCGTAGACAGCGAGTGCAGATTCGATGTCACCGGAGTTCTCACTGACGGCTAGTGCGAGCAAAGCACCGTCGTACATCGCAAGATTCGCGCCTTCACCGGCAAATGGGGACATCACGTGTGCGGCGTCGCCGAGGAGCGTGACGCCAGGGACACGCTCCCAGGAATGCCCGGTCGGGAGGGCTACGATTCGGCGCGGAGTCAAGCCGGTGTCGGCACGAGCAATCAAGTCGCGAAGGGAGTTGTCCCATCCGTCGAGCAAGTGGAGAATCGCACTCGTTGCGGCGGGGACATCAGTGAAATCGATCGAGTCGACCCAGTTCTCGTCGGCACGGACACCGAGGTAGCTGTGCAGACTCCCATCACTTTCGCGGTGGCCCAGGATTCCGATGTTTCCGCGGAATGCAAAAAGCATGCCGCCGCCCATAATCGCAGCAGCGGACGGGTGACGTTGATCGGCGTCGAGTAAGTCCGCTTCGATGAAGGAGATCCCACTGTACGTCGGCCGGGCGTCGGAGACGAGCGACCGGACCTTCGACCAGGCGCCGTCTGCGCCGATGAGGAGATCGGTGGTGATGCTCTCACCATCTGCAAAAGAGACCTCGTGGCGGCCGGCAATACCCTCGACTTGGCGGATTCGGGTGACTTTGTGTCTCCAATGGATAGCTTCGTCGGGCAGAGAATCTATGAGCATGTCGCGGAGTTGGCCGCGGTCTACCTCGGGTCGCGAGAGAGCGCCTCCATCAGCCTCTTCGCGAAGGATGGTTCCGGTGTGGTCAAGTATGCGCATTGCTTCGCCACCAGGATGAATCAACGCAGTGAATGGTTCCCACAAATCGGCGGCGTGTATGGCCTTCTGGCCGTTGTGGTCATGAATATCGAGCATGCCACCTTGGACTCGGGTGTTGCGGCCGGATTCAAGTTCGAACACGGCCGATGTGATGCCGTGAACGTGGAGGACGCGGGCGGCGATGAGGCCACCGAGTCCCCCACCGATAATCGCAATGGGATGGTGAGTAGTCATGATGCTCCTCGAAAAGTAGTGTCAGTCAGGTCAATTCATGGTGGAACGATGTCGGAGTGGCCGCAATGCCGGCAATGAGCGCTCGTATCGACCACGTCATACGCTCGGTGGGTGTACCGCCGAGAATCGCGTCGGCGTGCGCTGCGATACTGGGAAGCTTCTTGGCATCGGCGGTGCGAACCGCCAGCACAAGACCTTCCCATGCAGCCTCGTCATCGACTGACGCATCGATATCACTCGAACTGGGAGTGCTGTGCTCGGCGGCAGCCGCGGTGGCATTCTGCAGAAGTAGATCCGCACCCCATGCCGCACGCGCGGGATCAACCCCGCCATCGATCAAAAGCCCGAGCACCCGATCGAATATCCGGAGCAAATTCGGGCCAGACGGCCGAAGCACAAGCGCCGATCTCGCCAGACCTGGAAATGCAAACAGAACGTCTGCGTAGTCGCGCAGAAGCGCCACCAGACGATCTTGCCAGTCTCCTTCCGATGCAATATCAACTGATCGAATGAGCTCATCGAGGACGCCGCCATGCAGTTCGGCAGTATTCGCGACATAGACATACAGCGCGGAAGGACCAGTTTCGAGCGCCTGCGCAACACGACGCATGGTCGCCTTCTCGAGGCCCTCAGCGCGCACGATCTCGATTGTTGCGGCAATGATCCCTTCTCGAGAAAGTGCAGGTTTTGCCGGTCGCTCACGGCGGCTGCGGTTGGGAGTTGACATACCGAAACCCTACACGAACATGTTCGTAACGAACATGTTCGTCGGGTCACGTATTTTGGTCGAAGTACTCGCCACACAATTCAGCTCGTTCCCGCAGCACAAATGAGCAGTCGCAGCACTGATCAAGCGCGCGACTGCACAATCAACGCGCGACGCGGCGACGATCAAGTGCAACGCGACGGTTCAACAAGAACTGCCCAGATCCGAGATATCGAACGCTGTTGACGCTCCCCTTTTCGGGGAGCATCCTTGTGACCGGCAAAATCTCAGTCCGTCACACCATCGAAGATGAACCCCGGAACACCGCTGGAGTTTTCGACCCGCAACTTGCGTCCACAACGGCGATAGTGCCGTTGGATTGAGCGCGAATCCGGTTCAGACGAAACCGAGTTCGCGAACCGCGTTTCGTTCTTGTCCGAGTTCGTTCACCGAAATATCGATGCGAGCACGCGAGAATTCGTCGATCGACAGCCCCTGAACAATGCTGTACTCGCCGCCGGCGCATGTGACGGGGAACGACGAGATCAGGCCCTCGGGAACTCCGTACGAACCATCCGACGGAACCGCCATCGACACCCAGTCCCCTTTTGCTGTTCCACCGACCCAGTCGCGGACGTGATCGATCGATGCACTTGCCGCGCTGGCAGCCGACGACGATCCCCGGGCTGCGATAATCGCGGTACCCCGTACCTGCACCCTCGGGATGAAATCGTTCTCCACCCATTCCCGATCCCCGATCGCGTCGAGCGCCGGCTTGCCCTCGACCGTCGCGTGAGACAGATCCGGGTACTGGCTGGCGGAGTGGTTACCCCAGATCGACACCTTACGAATGGACGCCGCCGCCGCACCGGTCTTCTTGACCACCTGAGCGATAGCGCGGTTGTGATCGAGCCTGGTCAACGAGGTGAACCGCACGTTCGGAACATCGGGAGCGTTGTTCATCGCAATCAGCGCATTGGTATTGGCGGGGTTGCCCACCACGAGCACCTTCACGTCAGAGGCCGCGTTGTTATTGATCGCCTTGCCGTGTGCCGTGAAGATCGCGCCGTTGGCGCTGAGCAGATCGGCGCGTTCCATACCCTTACTACGCGGACGAGCACCCACCAACATCCCGACGTGTGCGCCGGAGAACGCAACGTCGGGGTTGTCGGTAATGTCGATGGAGCTCAGCAATGGGAAAGCGCCGTCTTCGAGCTCCATCGCCACGCCCTCAGCAGAGGACACCGCAGAAGGAATTTCGAGGAGTCGCAAGCGAACGGGAACATCGGGCCCAAGCATGTCACCTGCAGCGATACGGAAAAGTAGTCCGTAGGCGATCTGACCCGACGCTCCGGTCACCGTGACGGTTACTGGCGAAACACTCATTGCCGACTCCTCCACTTGCCGTTCTGCTTTCACTTCTGCGAACGACTTCCACGCTAGTCCAGCAAACCCGCCACTTCGTGGTCCGTGAGTGTGGTTCTCGGCACTCTTCCCGTTGCGCTCACCAGCTCCACAGCCCGGTACAGTGGCCGCTCCGCCAAACCGGCACCACGCGCTTCCGCGCGCAGTTGCTCGATCAGTACCGACGACAAGGCTGCTGCCGGCACCAGCTCACTCGACGCCAAAGCGTCGGCAAGCTTGCGGAGCGCAAGGATTTCCAGCTCGCGCCCGCCACCGGCGGTGTAAAGAGCAAGAGGAATTCGAACGCTGGATCGCGCGTCGGTCAACTTCATGCTGACTTCGCTGATCCGCCCCGTGCGCACCATGAGCTCGGCAGTAACCACCTCAGCCGCATCGACCTCACCGGTTCGGAACCCGGCCTGCGCGCGAATCCTTTTGCCGTACAACGTGATGTGACGGCGCAGAGTCATCAAGATCGCAAGCGACGTCGGCACGGCGATGATGAAGCCGACCAGCAGCGCCACCGTCGTCGAAGCAAACACGTTGACAATCAAGCCGACGACAACACCGACCACAACCACCACGACGGCGATCCGCTTGAGCCTCGGCGCAATCAGCGCGATCGGGACAAGATCGAGCGAAACCGGTTCTACGTCACGAGACAACGAGAGTCCCGAGCCTGCCGACGATCTCGTCGAGCGAAACCGACTCCTGCTCACCCGTCGCGAGGTGCTTGAGGACAACAGCACCTTCTTCGAGTTCACGCTCACCCAGGACAAGTGCGAAAGCTGCGCCGGACTTGTCGGCAGCCTTCATCGAGCCCTTGATCCCACGGTTTCCGTACGCCAGATCGACGCGAATACCGTTGCCCCGCAACTGATGCGCGATCGCCACCAGCTTGGCCTTGGCCTCGGATCCCATCGGCACACCGAACACGTCGACGCGGGCCGGCGGAGCGACCGATTTACCCTCGGCTTCGAGCGCCAACACCGTGCGATCGACACCGATACCAAAACCGATGCCGGACAACGGTTGTCCGCCCAACTGCTCCATCAGGCCGTCGTAGCGACCACCGCCGCCGATACCGGACTGCGCGCCCAGACCGTCGTGAACGAACTCGAATGTCGTCTTGGTGTAGTAGTCGAGGCCACGAACCATGCGCGGATTGACGACGTACGGAACACCCAACGCGTCGAGGTGGCTCAGGACCTCGTCGAAGTGCGCCTTGCAGCTGTCAGACAGGTGATCGAGCATGAGCGGCGCGTCAGCTGTCATAGCCCGGACGTCGGCACGCTTGTCGTCGAGGACGCGCAGCGGGTTGATCTCGGCGCGGCGACGGGTTTCGTCGTCGAGAGGGAGCGCGAAGAGGAACTTCTGCAGCAGTTCACGGTACTGCGGACGGCAGGTGTCGTCGCCGAGCGAGGTGATCTCGAGACGGAAACCGTCGAGGCCCAACGAGCGGAACCCCGCGTCGGCAATCGCGATGACCTCGGCGTCGAGCGCCGGATCGTCGATGCCGATGGCCTCGACTCCCACCTGCTGCAACTGACGGTAGCGGCCTGCCTGCGGACGCTCGTAGCGGAAGAACGGACCGGCGTAACTGACCTTGACGGGAAGCGTCCCACGGTCGAGGTTGTGCTCGATCACGGCCCGCATGACTCCGGCAGTACCCTCGGGACGGAGGGTCACGGAACGATCGCCGCGATCGGCGAACGTGTACATCTCTTTGCTGACGACGTCGGTCGACTCGCCCACGCCGCGGGCGAACAGAGCGGTGTCCTCGAAGATCGGCAATTCGATGTGGCCGTATCCGGCCAGACGTGCGGCGCGCGTCAAACCGTCACGGACGGCAACAAATTCAGCGGATTGCGGCGGAACGTAATCCGGGATGCCCTTGGGTGCAGAGAAGGTGCTGGCTTTACTCACGAGTGGTTACTTTTCCTTATTTCTGTCCGCTGAGTCCAACGAGAAACGGATTGGAGCTTCTTTCGGCGCCGATGGAACTGTTGTCGCCGTGTCCGGGGAGGATGACTGTCGCGTCGTCGAGGATCAAAAGTTTCCTCGCGACCGAATCGAGCAACTGCTCGTGGTTGCCTCCGGGGAGGTCACTTCGCCCGATCGAGCCCTGGAACAATGTGTCGCCGGTGAAGGCCAGGTCTACGGGACCTTCTGCTGTGCCCGCTCGAGTGCGGAAGACAACAGATCCCTGCGTATGGCCCGGCGTGTGATCGACCGCAAAGGACATTCCGGCGAGTTCGAAAGAGTCCCCGTCGGACAATTCGATGACCTCGTCCGGTTCGACGAAGGACATGTCCTTGATGAAGTCCTTCATCGTCGGCCCGATTCCGCGAGCGGGGTCGGTGAGCATGTAGCGATCATCCGGGTGGATGTAAGCGGGCGCCGAGTACCGCTCGCAGACCTCGCGCGCAGACCACATGTGATCGAGATGCCCGTGCGTCAGCAGCACAGCCGTCACCGACATGTCCTTGGAGTCGAGAAACTCGAACAGCGGCTCAGCGGCATCCTGACCCGGATCGATCACCACGCACTCGCAGGCATCGTCCTGAGCGAGTATGTAGCAGTTGGTCTGGAACATCCCGGCCGGAAAACCAGTCACGAGCACTTGAGGTAACTCCTCTTCGAAGGGCGAATCAGGCAACACGGTGTCACGTACAGCCTAAAGCTGCTGCCCCGCCAGTAAGTTCTCAGGTTGCAGTGGGAGACTTTCCGACAACTGAACTTATACCGACCAGACGCAGATCCACCCGTGAATATGGAGGACTCCAGCAGTGCCGAGTAACGAGCAGCGCCGCCAGGCGGCAAAACGCAAGCTCGAGCGTCAGCTCGAACGCCGCGCAGAGCGGGCGCGCAAGCGCAAGCAAATGACAATCGTCTACACGGCCGCCGGAGTCGTCGTGGCTATCGCCGTCGTCGCGGGGATCGTCCTCCTGACCCGAGGTGACGACAGCAGCACCGAGAACACCGCCGAGGACGCCACACCGACGTCGGAACAGACTGCCGCTGCCATGCCTGCCGGATTGCTCACGCCGCTGGCGGACACAGTCTCCTGCTCGTACACGCCCGCGGGCACTGCGGCGAAACCGAACAACCTGCCGAACACCGACGGCATTCCCACCACCGCCCCGGACGCGACGCCGAGCATCAGTATGGAGACGTCGCAGGGCAACATCGGCCTCATCCTCGACGGAACGAAGTCTCCGTGCACGGTCAACAGCTTCGTCAGCCTCGCGGGTCAGAACTACTTCGACGCCACCACCTGCCATCGCCTGACGACGAGTCCTTCGCTCGAAGTCTTGCAGTGTGGTGACCCGACCGGCACCGGATCCGGTGGACCCGGCTACCAGTTCGAGAACGAGTATCCGACCACAGCGTTCGACGCCGCAGATCCCGCCGCTCAGTTGCCAGTGAAGTACACCCGCGGAATGGTCGCGATGGCCAATGCCGGCGTCGGCACGAACGGCAGCCAGTTCTTCCTCGTCTACGGCGATTCGCAGCTTCCGCCCAACTACACCGTATTCGGCACGATCGACGAGACGGGGCTCGCGACGCTCGACAAGATCGCGGCGGGTGGTAGCACTCCCGAGGGCGACGGCAAGCCGAACCTCACCACCGATATCAAGACTGTAAGGATCGACTGATGAAGCGAACGTCCATTCTGATCGCGGCCGTTGGTGCCGCCGCCCTCGTCCTCGCCGGATGTTCCAGTAACGACTCCGAGTCCGGTTCGGCCTCGTCGAGCACTCAGTCGAGCGCGAAGTCCACCACGAAGGCGGCGCCCCTGGACATGTCGCAGTTCGAGCAGTTGCCTGCCGTTCCGGCGCCCGCCGGTGCCACGGTCGACTGCACGTACGCCCCCGCAGCGGGCGCAGCAAAGACGGTTGACACGCCTACTTCCACCGGCGTCCCCGCCGAAGGCACCGTGACCGTTCAGCTGACCACCACTGCCGGCCCGATCGGCATGGAACTCAACCGCACTGCGGCTCCGTGCACCGTCAACAGCATGGTCAGCCTCGTCGAGCAGAAGTACTTCGACGACACCCCGTGCCATCGACTCGTCACCAGCCCGGGCCTGCAGATCCTGCAGTGTGGAGACCCTTCGGGCCAGGGCACCGGCGGACCGGGATTCGCCTTTGCCAACGAGTACCCGACCACCGTGTATGCCGAGAACGATCCGGCGCTGTCGCTGCCCGTCGTCTACCCGCGCGGCACCCTGGCGATGGCTCATTCGTCACAGCCGGACAGCAACGGTAGCCAGTTCTTCCTCGTCTACGACGACTCACTTCTCCCGCCCGACTACACCGTTTTCGGGACCATCGACGACGCCGGTCTGGCAACCATCGAGAAGATCGCCGCCGACGGTGACGACGGCGGCATGGGAGCTACCGGTGGCGGTGCTCCGAACACCCCGATCTCCATCGAAACAGCAGTAGTCGCGTGATCTGACGCCTCAAAAAGGGCGGTGCGAGATTCGTCTCGTATCGCCCTTTTCTGTTTCGTATTGCCGACAAACAGGGATCATCACTGCATGAGAATCTTGATTGCGACTGCCAGTAAGCACGGATCTACCGCGGAGATCGGTGAGCAGTTGGGTCGCGCGATCACGTCGGGTTTGCGGGCACGCGGTATCGAACCTCAGGTCGAGGTCAAGAAAGCCCACGACGTCATAACCGTCGAAGGTTATGACGCCGTCGTTCTCGGCAGCGCAATCTACCTGGGGAAATGGCTCAAGGATGCCACCCGTCTAGTGGATCGCGATCTCGATGCCCTGCAGAAGCGTCCGGTGTGGTTGTTCTCGAGTGGCCCCATCACCCCTGGTGACAACGCGGACAACCTCAAGTGGATCAACACCCCGTGGGCAGTTGAGCACCACATGTTCGGCGGCAAACTCGATCGGTCGGTGCTCTCGTTCGCCGAGCGCATTGCGACCAGCGCGGCAAAAGCAACGGAAGGCGATTTCCGGTCGCCGGACGATATCGCCGCCTGGGCCGAGAGCATCTGCACGACCCTCGCCGCCCGCTCGGATCGGTGAAGGTCGAAG
Organism: Rhodococcus sp. KBS0724; assembly: GCF_005938745.2. Taxonomy (NCBI): domain Bacteria; kingdom Bacillati; phylum Actinomycetota; class Actinomycetes; order Mycobacteriales; family Nocardiaceae; genus Rhodococcus; species Rhodococcus sp. KBS0724. The sequence continues at coordinate 2,988,059 of NZ_VCBX02000001.1, read as the reverse complement.
CACTCACGTGACCGCCGTCGATCTCTACTGGCTTCCGCTTGGCGCCGGCGGACATCTGGTGCGCTTCAACGGCATTGTCTACGAACGGCTGAGCGCCTGGTTCACTCATCGAACACCGGGGCCGCTCTACCATTGCGCGCTGCGAATCACAGTGCCGCCCAACGTCTATACGATCGAGATGACTCCGGTATGGCAGCACCACGAACCCGATCGTGGTGTTGTCGCCGAAGGCCCGGTCGGCGCGCACTGGGCCGGAAGATCGAAGTACTTCCGATACGAAGTGCACTGTTGGCGGAACGGAAAGGTCGACGATATCGACGAAGCCGTCGAAAGTCCGCTGTCTCTATCGACCGATTCGGCAGTTGCCGAGCAGATTCTCGACGAGATTCGATCAGTGCCTCCCTACATCTGGGGACGGGATGCTCTCGGCGTAGGTGACATGTGGAACTCGAATTCCGTTGTCGCCTGGGTCTTGACCCGATGCGGCGTCGACCTTTCCGGGATAGAGCCACCGCGCGGTGGTAGAGCACCCGGCTGGCGCGCCGGAATCGTCGCAGCGACAGCAACGTCCCCGAACGTCTAACGCATCAGGCACCGCGCGGAGAATCCGCGCGGTGCCTGATGTAGCCAAAGAACTACGACGCCGACGTCACTCGATACACGTCGTACACGCCTTCCACATTGCGGACCACGTTGAGAACATGGCCGAGATGCTTCGGGTCGCCCATCTCGAAGGTGAACTTGCTGATGGCAACTCGATCACCGGACGTGTTCACCGACGCAGACAAGATGTTGACCTTCTCGTCCGCCAACGCCTTGGTCACATCGGAGAGCAGGCGGTGACGATCGAGCGCCTCGATCTGAATGGCGACCAGGAACACCGACGACGCGGACGGTGCCCATTCGACATCGATGATCCGCTCGGACTGGTCGTGCAGCGAATTGGCGTTGGTGCAATCGGTGCGGTGCACACTGACCGCACCGCCGCGCGTCACGAATCCCAAAATGGAATCGCCCGGCACCGGTGTGCAGCACTTGGCCAGCTTTGCCACCGTGCCCGGAGCACCGGGAACCAAGATCCCGGAGTCGCCAGTGCTACGAGTCCGCACCGGCATGTTCGACGGTGTCGACCGCTCGGCGAGTTCCTCTTCGACTGCGCCGACGCCACCGAGATGAGCCACCAGACGCTGTACGACGTGGTGCGCACTGACCTGGCTCTCACCTACCGCGGTGTACAGAGCCGAGACGTCCGGGTACCGAAGCTCGTGCGCGATTGTGCTCATCGACTCGGCATTCATCAAGCGCTGCAACGGAAGTCCGACGCGTCGTACTTCCTTCGCGATTTGATCCTTACCGGATTCGAGAGCTTCCTCGCGTCGTTCCTTCGCGAACCACTGACGAATCTTCGCTTTGGCTCGCGGGGAGACGACAAACGACTGCCAGTCGCGGCTGGGGCCGGCGGTGGCTGCCTTCGACGTGAAGACTTCCACCACCTCTCCGTTGTCGAGCTTGCGCTCGAGGGCGACCAGACGTCCGTTGACACGGGCACCGATACAGCGGTGACCCACTTCGGTGTGCACGGCGTACGCAAAGTCGACCGGAGTCGAGCCGGCAGGCAGAGTCACCACGTCGCCCTTGGGGGTGAAGACGAAGATCTCCTTGACCGCGAGGTCGTAGCGCAGCGACTCGAGGAACTCCCCCGGGTCGGCCGCCTCACGCTGCCAGTCGAGTAGCTGACGCATCCACGCCATGTCGTCGACTTCGGCGATGTCGCCCGCGTGCTTACCCTTGGTCTCCTTGTACCGCCAGTGCGCGGCGATACCGAACTCGGCGGTCCGGTGCATGTCCTGTGTACGGATCTGGACCTCGAGAGGTTTGCCCTCCGGACCGACGACCGTAGTGTGCAGCGACTGATAGACGCCGTACCGCGGCTGCGCGATGTAGTCCTTGAACCGCCCCGCCATCGGCTGCCACAGCGAATGCACAACACCGACGGCCGCGTAACAGTCACGGACCTCGTCACACAGAATGCGGACGCCGACAAGGTCATGGATGTCGTCGAAGTCGCGGCCCTTGACGATCATCTTCTGATAAATCGACCAATAATGCTTGGGCCGTCCTTCGACCACCGCATTGATCCGCGAGGCCGACAGCGTCGAGTTGATCTCGGCCCGCACCTTCGCCAGGTAGGTGTCTCGCGACGGCGCGCGATCAGCAACCAGACGTACGATCTCGTCGTACTTCTTGGGGTGCAGGATCGCGAACGACAAGTCTTCGAGTTCCCACTTGACCGTCGCCATACCCAGTCGATGAGCAAGGGGCGCAATAACTTCGAGAGTTTCTCGCGCCTTGCGGGCCTGCTTCTCCGGCGGCAGGAAGCGCATGGTCCGCATGTTGTGCAGGCGGTCGGCGACCTTGATGACCAGCACGCGGGGATCACGCGCCATCGCGATGATCATCTTCCGGATGGTCTCGCCCTCGGCGGCCGTCCCCAGAACAACCTTGTCGAGTTTGGTGACACCGTCGACCAGGTGCGCAACTTCGTCACCGAAATCGCGCGTCAACTCTTCGAGGGAGTACCCGGTGTCCTCCACCGTGTCGTGTAGCAATGCGGCCACCAACGTGGTGGTGTCCATTCCCAACTCGGCGAGGATGCTCGCAACAGCCAACGGGTGTGTGATGTAGGGATCGCCGGACTTACGACGCTGACTGGCGTGCCGTTCCTCCGCGACGTCGTAAGCGCGCTGGAGGAGCGCCAGATCGGCCTTCGGGTACAACTCACGATGCAAGCTGACCAGCGGTTCGAGAACCGGGCGGATGGTGGCATTGCGCTGCCCCGTGATTCGCCGAGCGAGGCGAGCACGAACGCGGCGAGACGCCGACGCCGGTACGGCTGCACTCTGACCGATCCGATTGCCTGCTGTTTGCGACGAAGCAGAACTGTCGTCCGGAACACCGGACTTCGATGGTGTCGTATCCGAAGTCGGGTTGGTACCCGACTCCTGCGACACTGCACCCGAGTTCTGTGATCGATCAAGATTCGACGTCATGTCGCCACCTCCTACCACCGAGTTGGTTGAGGCAACCGCCCTGCAACGGGAAATTGCCCTGGAGGTCTACCAGACCCCCAGGTGCCAACTTTAATACTCAGACCTTGACCAGGGATGTCAGTGGGTACTTAACGAACCGATCTCGGCCCCGAAGTTCCTCGATCTCGAGCACCACCGCAACCGCGACGACGTTGGCGCCGGCCAATTCCACCAACTGCACTGCTGCTTCCAATGTCCCTCCGGTAGCCAGAACGTCGTCGATGACCAAAACATTCCGTCCGGTGAGATCGAACCCGTTTGCCGGAATCTCGAGCGTCGACGAACCGTACTCGAGGCTGTACGAACGCGAGAGAACGGGTGGCGGCAGTTTGCCCACTTTGCGCACCGCAACCACACCGGCACCCATTCGAGCCGCAGCACCGGCTCCGAGCAGGAAACCACGCGCGTCGACGGCTGCAATCGTGTCCACGTCGGGTGCACACGCAATCAACCCGTCGAGAACAGCACTGAATCCTTCGGCGTCGGCGAACACCGGTGTCAGGTCTGCAAAACGCACACCCGGTCCCGGAAAATTGTCGGCCCACCGCGTCAACCGGACAACAGCATCCGACGCAGCCAGATGCACCGCTGTCAGTTCGTCAGACGTCATCTCTGTCCCACCCACACTGATTTCGTTCGAAATCGTCATCTACGTAATACCCATCTGTCCATGTTCCAGCCGCTGGCCGATCGAGTCGGATTGGCCACCACAGCACTCATTCCCTGAGCGACGGCAACAGTTCGCACCTGATTGAACAGAGGAATAGTAGGCACCTGAGTCCACAGGATATTCTCCGCCTCCACCGACAGTCCCAATTGCGCAGCTATACCAGGATCGGTGTCCAACTGGTCGATGATCTGATCGACCCGCACATTTCCGTAGTCACCGAAGTTCGTGGAGTTACCGGACCGCAGCGCTCCGCGCGCGTCGATCATATCTGCCATGCCTGCCGCACCCGCCTGACCGGCAGTACCGGCCAAGACCGCGTCGACGCCGCCCGTGCGCAGTGCGTCCGGTGTGAAATCCGGGGAGCTGACGTCCTCGATCGTGACTCCGGCCGGTTCGCACGCCGCCTTCACGTCGGCCACGATCTGGGACCGCACCGGGTCGGGCGCGAGGTATCCGACGCGGACGGTCAGCTCGTCCAATCCGGCTTCGGACAACGAGACCTTGGTGGCTGCGACATCCGCCGCGCCGTATCGATCACCGTCGGTCGCCGCAGCATCGCTGTACACCAGCGAATCCGGAACTACCAGACGCGAATCCACGGTTCCGGACCCGACACCGACTGCCGGTGCATCAGGTGTGCTTCCGTACTGCTCGAACAACGTCGATCGAGGCACACAGTGCCCGAACGCCCGCCGGGCTGCATCGTCGCCGAGAACCCCCGACGTCGACAAGATGAACTGCTCGATGGACCTCGACGGAATCTGCTCGCTGGTGAAACCGGACAGCGCACTGAGATCACCCGCTGAACCGGAACCCACGTCGATCACTTCGATCGATTGATCGACAGCATCCTTGGTGAGATCCACACCGCGGGGCCAGACCACGATGCGGTCGGTGGCGGGAGCATTTCCCCACCACCGCTCGTTGGCGACAAGCACCAGCCCACCGTCTTCGGTGTAGTCCTCGACCCGGTACGGGCCAGAGGACGGCATCACCGCCTTGTCCAACTGGCCGGGCGTCATGTTCCACCCGGTATTCCAGAAATCGGCGATCTTCGTCAGCGCCTCGGTGTCATCCGAGTTCACGGCCGACACCAGGTCGGGTACACCGGCGCGTTGCATGGCGATGTGCGACGGCATCAGCGCAGTCGCCCCGAACAGCGACCGCCACTCAGTGAACGCGCGTCCAGGCTTGAACACGACGGTCGCATCTTTTGCACCAGGCTGACACTCGACCCGGTCGATATCGGCATACCCCAACGTGTTCGCCACGTCGAACATCGGCACCTCGTCGCCGTCGACAGTTTTCGTGAATCGGCCACTGGACGCGGCCCACGTGAGAACCAGATCATCACAGGTCAGCGGCACACCGTCGGAGTACACGGAGGATGGATTGAGCGTGTACGCCACCGTCAATGCCTCGCCCGGCATTTGCGCCGCGGTACCGATGTCGGTATCCGATACGGGAGCACCGATCGGGCCGGTGAATGTGAAGCCCGGTAATACCCGACTGAGCGCTGCCATCGTTCCCGAGACGGCTCCGGCGGCTGTGTTTCCGTTGTACGTGGTGATCGTGTTGTCGATTGCATAGCCGATGGACGGAGCCTGCTCGGTGGTGTTCTCCGAGCAGGCCGCCAACGAACCTGTGACCACCGCGGTGGCAGCAACAAACGACAGTGAGCGAACTACTGCTCGCCTCGCTTGGAGCATGATCAGTGAGCCTTCTTTTTTCGCTTTCCGGTCGGCCGAGCGCCAGGCGCGGGAGCAACTGCGGCACGTTGTGTTGCCGATGCTCCGGCTCCGACAGATTCTGCGTCCTTGGCGCCGAGACCCTTTTCCGCAAGCGTAGCCCGGCGAGCGAGAACCTTACGGGTGTGAACGGCCACAGGTCCCCACCGTTCCTTCATCGACACGAGGAGCGGGGTCGCGAAGAAGATCGACGAGTACGCGCCGACGATGATGCCCACCAACTGGACGAGTGCGAGGTCCTTGAGCGTGCCGACACCGAGCATCCACACCGCAACCACCATCAGGGCGATAACGGGCAGCACGCTGATGACCGTGGTATTGATCGAACGCATGAGCGTCTGGTTGACGGCGAGGTTTGCCTGTTCACCGTACGTACGACGCGTCAGATGCAGGATGCCTCTCGTGTTCTCCTCCACCTTGTCGAACACGACGACGGTGTCGTACAGAGAGAAACCGAGAATCGTGAGAAGACCGATCACCGTCGCGGGTGTGACCTCGAAACCGACGAGTGCGTAGATACCCGCAGTGACGATGATGTCGAAGAACAGCGCGATGATCGCGGCTACCGCCATGTCTCTCTCGAACCGAACCGCGATATAGACACTCACGATGACAAGGAAGACGATCAGCGCGATCAAGGCCTTCTTGGTGATCTGGCCACCCCAGGTCTCGCTGACGTCGGCAAAGCTGATCGCACCGATGGACGGATTACCGTCCTTGTCCTTGGGCTGGAACTCGTCGAACAGAGCCGTCTGCAGCGTGTTGACCTGCTGCGCATCAAGTGTTTCCGACCGAATCTGCACCGTGGCACTCGAACCCGAGCCCACAGTCTGCACGCTCTCCGGTTCGAAACCGAGAGCTTCGGAGTACACAGTTTCGACCTGCGATGTCTCGACGCCGTCTCCGGCCGGGAACTGGATGCGCGATCCACCCTCGAAATCGATACCGAACGTGAAACCGCGGATCAACATCGCCAGCAGTGCGATCGCTACCAGCGCGCCGGTCAGGCCGTAGTAGAACCGACGCTTGCCGACAACCTCGAATGCGCCGGTGCCGGTGTACAGACGCGACAGCAGACCGTGCTTGGGCATCGAAGCCTGGTCGACACCGGAATCGGCTGTTACGGAACGTGCTTCCAGGTCCGCCGCGGAATCTCCGGCAGAGTTGTTGTTGGACTCACTCATGCTCGTGTCTCCTTAGCCGACGCAGCGGCGGCAACCTTACGTTCGCGGGCAACCTCTTGGACTGCTCCCAATCCGTTGACGCTGGGCTTGGACCAGAACGCCGAACGGGAAGCCAGATGAACCAGAGGCCACGTCACGAGGAAGACCACGACGACGTCGAGGATGGTGGTCAGGCCGAGAGTGAACGCAAATCCGCGCACCTGACCCACCGCCAGCGCGTACAGAACAGCAGCCGCGATGAAGCTCACCGCGTTACCCGAGAGGATGGTGCGGCGGGCCCGTGCCCAGCCGCGAGGAACTGCGGAACGGAAACTGCGGCCCTCACGCATCTCGTCCTTGATGCGTTCGAAGAACACGACAAACGAGTCGGCTGTCATACCGATACCGATGATCAGACCCGCCATACCCGCAAGGTCGAGGGTGAATCCGATATACCTGCCCAGCAGCACCATGATGGCGTACACCATGACACCCGAGAGAACGAGGGACAGCGCGGTCAGCACGCCCAGCATTCGGTAGTAGACGAGGCAGTACACGAGCACGAGGACGAGGCCGACTGCGCCCGCGATCAACGCTGCTTCCAGAGATGCCAATCCGAGCGTCGCCGACACTGTCTCGGCTTCCGAAGCCGCGAACGAGAGCGGCAGCGAACCGTACTTCAGTGTGTTCGCCAGTTCCTTCGCGCTTTCCGCGGTGAAGCTGCCGGTGATCGAGGTGGCGCTACCGGCCGGCGTTGCGCCCTGAATCGTGGGCGCGCTGACAACCTTCGAGTCGAGGACAAAGGCTGCCTGCTTGCCGATGTTCGCCGAGGTGAACTGTGCCCAGGTGTTGCTGCCCGTGGTCTTGAACGACAGGCTGATCTCGTGGCGTGACTGCTGGGAGTTGAACACCGACGACGCGTCGGAGATTTCCTGGCCGTCGATGATCGAGGGACCGAGAAGGTAGATGTACGCACCATCCTGGGAGCACGCGACGAGCGGAAGGGTCGGGTCGTCGTTGCCACGCAGCGGATCGGCCACGGAGCAATCGAGATTGGCGACGGCCTGCTCTTGAACCGTGGGATCGGTGCTCTGACGCAGCGCTCGCGCAGCGGCGATCTCGGCTGCGGCGGCGTCACTTGCATCTGCGGAGTCAGCCGGAGCGGCCGGTGTCGCAGGCTCCGCACTCGGCGTTGCTTCAGATGTAACCGGTGCGCTCGTTGTCGGTTCCTGCGCCAGGAAAGGACGGTTCTGCGGAGTCTGCGTTTCCGTGGCCGGAGCTTCGGTGGCCGGAGCCTCCGTTGCGGGCGCTTCCGCCGCCGGCGTTTCGGCGCTGGGAGTGAGCGTCGTGCGGTTGGCGTCGCGTGTGGCAACGTCGATCGATCCGGTCACCGGACGGATGTACAGGCGAGCCGTCTGACCCAACGACCGCGCCTGTGCGCTGTCGTCGCCTGGCACCGTGATGACGAGGTTGTCACCGTCGATGACGACCTCGGATCCGGACACGCCGAGCCCGTTGACACGGGTCTCGATGATTTCCTGAGCCTGCTTCAGACTGTCCTGGCTGGGCGCGCTGCCGTCCGGCGTGCGCGCAGTCAGCGTGACACGCGTTCCACCCTGCAAGTCGATACCGAGCTTCGGTGTGGCCGATTTATCGCCAGTAAAGAACACCAGCGCATACAGCGCCACGACCAGGACCCCGAACAGGGCCAGGTAGCGGGCTGGATGCACCGTTCCGGTGGAAGGTGCCACGATCTTTAAGTCTCCTCATTAGGTGCCGGACGTGAGCGGTCCACGACCGCTCGAGTTGCGCCGTTCGAACGTGCGGCGATGCGTTAACTACACGATAACTCTAGAGCAGGGTCACGACGTGATTGCGTTCAGGAATCCTTGGTGAGTCGGATCTCGGTGTCAGTCGCCGACTCTTCGAACTCGGAAGACACGTCATCGTCGTCACTGTAATCCTCGACGACGTCGCCGACACGCTCGCGGATAACCAGACGTGACCACGTGGTGATGACGCCGGGTGCGATCTCCAGCTCCACGGTGTCGTCGTCCATCGACGCGATGGTCGCGTACAGGCCGGCCGTGGTCTGCACACGGTCGCCCACCTGCAACGAATCCTGCATCTCGGCAGTTGCGGCCATGGCCTTCTTCTGCTTACGCATGCCCAGGAACATCGGCACCAGCAGTGCGAGGATCAGGAGGGGGAAAAGCAAACTCGACATGTGTTGATCAACCTCGGTTTTGTAGCATGTTTTTCGCCACGCGGGCCCCGGATGGACCTACGCAAGACACCAGTGTGCCACTAGTTCCTTAGGAATCCCGACAGTTCGCCACTAACGGGAGGCGCTGACAACGAGAATTCACTCCGCGTCCGGGTCGAACAACGATGCTTGTGGTTCCCTCGCCCGGACCTCGATACCGCCAGCAGCCGCGTCCGGTGGCGGCGTCATGCCGAGTTGCTTCCAGGCCGCAGCCGTTGCAACCCGACCGCGTGGGGTCCTGGCGATCATGCCGGCGCGAACGAGAAACGGCTCGCACACCTCTTCGACCGTCGACGGTTCCTCACCGACCGCAACCGCCAAGGTGGACACTCCTACCGGGCCGCCGCCGAACGAACGCACGAGTGCGCTCAAGACAGATCTGTCGAGACGATCCAATCCGAGTTGGTCGACGTCGTAGACGGCAAGTGCGGCCTGCGCGACCTCCATCGTCACGATCCCGTCTGCACGTACTTCGGCAAAATCTCGCACTCGCCGCAGCAACCGGTTGGCGATACGCGGCGTCCCACGCGAACGTCGAGCGATTTCGGCACCGGCATCGACTTCGAGATTCACGCCGAGAATGCCTGCAGAGCGCATCAAGATCTGTTGCAGCTCATCGGGTTCGTAGAAATCCATGTGCGCGGTGAAACCGAAACGATCTCGCAGCGGACCGGTCAGAGCGCCGGATCGAGTGGTTGCGCCTACGAGAGTGAACGGGGCAACTTCCAGCGGAATCGATGTAGCACCTGGTCCCTTGCCGACCACTACGTCGACACGGAAGTCCTCCATCGCGAGGTACAGCATTTCCTCGGCGGGACGGGCGATCCGATGAATCTCGTCGATGAAGAGAACGTCGCCCTCCACCAGATTGCTCAACATCGCCGCAAGATCACCGGCGCGCTCGAGGGCCGGACCTGACGTCAGCCGAAGTGAAGAACCCAACTCACCGGCGATGATCATCGCCATCGACGTCTTGCCGAGCCCGGGCGGGCCGGACATCAGGATGTGGTCGGGTGTGCCACCGCGCATCTTTGCCCCGGTGAGTACCAGCTGCAATTGTTCGCGCACGCGCGGTTGGCCGATGAAATCGTCCAGGCTCTTGGGACGAAGACTTGCCTCGACCTCGCCGTCCCCCGCCACCAATTCGGCGCTGACCTGCGATTCGTCCTCGAAGTCGTCGATCGGGTCGAAATTCATCGAGTTTTACCGAGCAGCGAGAGAGCGGATCGAAGTGCGACGGACGTGGTTGCGTCGGGTGTTTCCGCGAGCACGGAATCCGTCGCTTGTTCGGCCTGCTTGAGGGGGAACCCGAGCCCTTCCAGGGCTTCGACGATCTGATCACGGATCGCATTGGCTGCGACGGCCCCCGACACCCCAGCGGTCGCAGGTACGGCGTCGACTTTGTCACGCAGTTCCACAACCATGCGTTCGGCGCCACGTTTTCCGATGCCAGGAACCCTCGTCAACGCGGTGAGATTGCCTTCGGACAGGGCGCGTCGCAGCGCCTCCGGTTCGAGCACCGCCAGCGTGGCCATCGCCAGGCGGGGGCCGACGCCCGACACCGTCTGGAGCAGGCTGAACAGATCCTTGGACTCGAGGTCGGAGAAACCGTAGAGCGTCATCGAATCCTCACGCACGATCATCGTCGTGAAAAGCCGCGCCTCACTCCCCCGGTGCAGCGCGCCCAGCGTCACCGGTGTTGCGTTGACGCGGTAACCGACTCCCGACGCCTCGATAACCGCATGGTCGAGAGCTATGTCGAGTACCTCGCCGCGAACCGACGCGATCATCGTGAACCTGCCTTCTTCGTGGTCTCGGCCAATTTTGCCTGATACTTGCGCATCTGTTCCGCTGCCATTGTCTCGGCGCGGGCCATTCGTTCGATCATGGGCGCCCGCCAACAGTGACAGATCGCGAGCGCCAGGGCGTCTGCAGCATCGGCAGGTTTCGGGGCGGTTTTCAGGTTGAGGATTCGCGTAACCATGGCCGTGACCTGCGCCTTGTCTGCGGTTCCACTCCCGGTGACAGCGGCTTTCACCTCGCTGGGCGTGTGAAAGAACACCGGAATACCGCGCCGCGTCGCTGCAACCGCAACAACGCCACCAGCTTGCGCAGTCCCCATCGCCGTACTGACGTTGTGTTGCGCGAACACCCGCTCGATAGCAACGACGTCAGGTTTGTACTGCTCGATCCACAGGTCAGCCGCATCCGAAATTCGGAGCAGGCGAGGTCCGAGGTCCATGTCAGGAGGCGTACGCACCACGTCCACGGCAATCGGACGCACAACTCTGCCGTTGCTCCCATCGACCACGCCCAACCCACACCGGGTCAGGCCTGGGTCCACTCCGAGCACGCGCACTTTTGTCACACCTCTCCACACCGAACAGCTGTTCGATAGCTTAGCGGTGCACGGGCGAACTGCCGACATCAACACGCAACCCGGCCGCGACGATTACCGTCACGGCCGGGTTGAGTACGACTGCGCCTGAACTAGTCGGCGTCGAGTGCTGCAAGCACCTCGTCGGACAGATCGATGTTCGTGTAGACATTCTGCACGTCGTCGGAATCCTCGAGGGCGTCGACGAGCTTGAAGATCTTGCGAGCGCCGTCGACGTCCAGCGGAACCTCTACCGATGCACGGAAGTCGGCTTCAGCGGAGTCGTAGTCGATTCCCGCTTCCTGCAGGGCGCTGCGAACCGCGACAAGATCCTGTGGCTCACACACGATTTCGAAGGTCTCACCGAGATCGGTGACCTCTTCTGCGCCGGCATCGAGAACTGCCATCAACACGTCGTCCTCGGACTGCCCGTTCTTCTCGAGCGTCACGACGCCCTTGCGAGCGAACAGATAGGAGACCGAACCCGGATCGGCAAGGTTGCCGCCGTTTCGCGTCATCGCGGTACGAACTTCACCAGCTGCACGGTTGCGGTTATCGGTCAGGCACTCGATCAGCACGGCAACACCGTTGGGCCCGTAGCCCTCGTACATGATGGTCTGCCAGTCCGCGCCGCCAGCTTCTTCACCGGCGCCGCGCTTACGCGCACGCTCGATGTTGTCGTTGGGGACAGACGTTTTCTTTGCCTTCTGAATGGCATCGAACAACGTGGGGTTGCCCGTGGGATCGCCACCGCCGGTTCGTGCCGCCACCTCGATGTTCTTGATCAGCTTCGCGAAGGATTTGCCACGACGTGCGTCGATCACAGCCTTCTTGTGCTTGGTGGTGGCCCATTTTGAGTGGCCGCTCATGCGATTCAAGCCCCTTTCCTGCTGTGTTGCGCACGCCGAATGCGCTTCTTTCAGCTCTGACGATGTTACCCGTCCCACGTCGCCACGTGCTGCATCCCCCGCACACTAATTCGCCAAACACGAGATTGTTTGCATAGAATGCAAACATGTTGATTCGGATTGATCACGCCTCAGCGACGCCTCTCGCCGATCAGATTGCGGCCGGAGTGCGCGGGGCCGTCATCCGCGGCGAAATCGGTCCAGGCGATCGACTGCCGTCTGCCCGTGCCCTCGCCGAGTCGGTCGACGTCAATCTGCACACCGTCCTACGCGCATACGCAACGCTGCGCGACGAGGGCCTCATCGATCTACGACGCGGCCGCGGTGCCGTCATCCGCGCCGAATTCGATTCCGGTGCAACAGCTCTCCACGAATCAGCGCGAGAGTTCGTCCGCCAGGCCCGCAATCTGGGTCTCGACACAGCCCACATGCTCGACCTCATCAAGGAGACCAGCACACAATGACGACCAGCAAGGTCCGACTCTGGACCGCAGCCTCGTTGACCTTCGTCCCCACGGCCGCGCTGATCGTGGCGCGCCTGGTGTGGGGCGATCAGCTTCCGCCCACCGTCGCCAGTCACTGGTCCGGATCGACCCCGGACGGATTCGCTACAACCACAACATTCTTCGCCATTACGCTGGCCGTGTCGTTGATCGCCTCCATGGTGGCCGCTGCCACCGCGATTCGCGCGAGCGACTCCGCTCCCCTACTTCTGTCCGTCACAGCCACCGCAGCCGCGACGTCCGCAACGATCTGGATCCTCAGTGTTGCCCTCACCCTCGATGCGGGCACTCCCGAGAACGCCCGGATCGGCTGGTGGATCGCCCTTCCCATTGCCGCGGCGATGACGGGAATCGGCGCGTGGGCACTCACCGCACGCGACGGGGCGACTGCGCAACCACCGCTCCCCACCCCGACCTTGGATTCGCCGCTGACCGCCACCGAACGCGCAGCGTGGATCGGCCGAGTCAACAGCCTCTGGCCCTGGATTCTCTCCGCCGGCCTGACCGCACTCACGGTCGGCACCGCCGCGTACTCCGACTGGTGGGTAGCTGCGATCCTGCTCGCCGCCACCGTCATGACAGCGGCCTTCGCATCCGTCACGGTCCGAGTGGACAATTCCGGGCTGAGCATCAGTTCGTGGGGCGTCCGGTGGAAGAAGATTGCCATCACCCGGGTGAAGTCCGCATCGGTCGACACCATCCGCCCGCTGGAGTGGGGTGGATACGGCTATCGCATCACTCCGCGGGGCACGGCGGTCACGCTGCGCTCCGGCGAGGCAATCGTATTGACTCTCGAGACCGGGCGCGTTTTCGCCGTGACCGTCGATCACCCGGAAGATGGTGTCCGACTCCTTAATTCACTCGTTCAGCGGACTGATGCCCGCGAGATCTAGCCTCGCACCAGGTCGACGAAGAGCTCGTGCACGCGACGGTCTCCGGTTACCTCCGGATGGAACGACGTCGCAATCACCGAACCTTGCCGAACAGCGACGATCCGGCCGGCAGCCTCTCCTGCTGCCGCCGGTACCTGGGCAAGAACCTCGACACCCGGGCCGACCCGTTCCACCCACGGCGCGCGAATGAAGACTGCCCGGACGGGGTCTCCGACAATGCCCTCGAAGTCGAGGTCCGATTCGAAGGAATCGACCTGCCGACCGAAGGCGTTGCGGCGTACGGTCATATCGATTGCATCGAGGTGCTCGGCGTCAGGCCGGGTGTCGAGCACCTCGCTGGCGAGCAAGATCATGCCCGCACACGAACCGTAGGCAGGCAGTCCACCGCGAAGCCGTTCACGCAGTGGGTCGAGCAACTCGAAAACCTGAAGAAGCCGGCTCATCGTCGTCGATTCGCCGCCAGGGATCACTATGCCGTCGACCTTGTCGAGTTCCTCCGGACGACGCACACCCACGGCATCCGCCCCGGAATCCGTCAATGCGGCAAGATGTTCCCGAACATCACCCTGGAGTGCGAGTACCCCGATCAACGGACGAGTCATGCGTGCGTTCCTGTCTTGTCTTCACGGTCCACCGGCTCGCGTTCGATCCGCGCCAAGCCTTCTTGAACTACTGCTGCCACCATATTGCCGCTTCGATCGTAAATGCGCCCCTGCGTCAGGGCTCGCCCGAACCCTGCCGACGGCGATGTCTGGTCGTACATCAACCATTCGTCGGCCCGGAACGGACGCAGGAACCACATCGCATGATCGAGTGAGGCATTCTGCGTCTTCACGTCCTTGTGCGGCACGTTGGATGTGTTGAGCAGCGTCATGTCACTCAGATAGGCCAACGTACAGATATGCAGAAGTGGGCGATCCGGCAAGGTGTTGCGATAACGGATCCAAACCCGCTGCTGCGCAGGCATATCCGGCGCCGATGTGGCAACGTCTGCGGGCACGATTCGCAGATCCCAGTTCCGCCACTCCTCGTGTAGCGGCGTTCCGGCGAAATCCGGATTGGTCAACGGGTCCGGCAGTTCCTCCGGCATCGGGACTTTCGGCATCCGGTCCTGATGCTCGATGCCTTGATCCTCGACGTGGAACGACGCCGACATCGAGAAGATCGTCTTCCCGTCCTGGACGGCGTTCACCCGGCGTGTGCAGAACGAGCGCCCGTCGCGGATCCGGTCGACGAGATACACCGTCGGAATCTTGGGATTACCCGGCCGCAAAAAATATCCGTGCAACGAATGCACGTGGAATCGCTCGTCTACGGTGCTGACGGCGGAGACCAGAGACTGGCCGGCCACCTGTCCACCGAAGGTGCGCTGCATAACAGTGGGGTGAACGGCCCCCCTGAAGATGTCCTTCTCCAACGTTTCGAGCTCGAGGATCTCCTCGATACCAATCATGAGTCCTCCGGCAGAGTAAAAGCCGACAGCGCCGGCGGGCAACGGGTTCACATTATCGGTTCGCCGCCGCCGCACGGCACCATGGTGGCGTGAACGTCTTCATTCCCTCCACCCCGCAGGCCCTGGCCGAACAGGTTGTATCACTGTGCGAATCACACCCGACGGTTGCGGTCGTGGCGCTGGACGGCGCTGATTGCGCCAGACCGGTCGAACTCGCGCAGCTGATCGGGGTTGCCGCAGAGTCACGACAACGCCCGAGTGCTGTTGTCTCTCTTCACGACTACGTGCGACCGGCGTCGTTGCGACTCGAGTTCGGGCACGAAGATCCGCTGAGCTATCGAACGATGTGGTTCGACTACGACGCTCTGGACCGTGAAGTTGTCACGGGCGCGCGAACGCGTCGCACGTGGCTCCCCCAGCTGTGGGACGAAGTAGCCGACCGGTCGGCACGATCCTCCCGTCGGCCCGTTCACGATCGGACGGTGATCGTCGTCGCCGGACCGATGCTGCTGGGGCGCGGTCTCGACTTCGACGTCACCGTCCGGTTGCACATGTCCGAGGCGGCACTACGGCGGCACACACCGCCAACCGACCTGTGGACCGTCGATGCACTACTCGAACATCAGTGCGGTGTAACCGACCGGATCGACCTGGACGTGCGTTACGACCACCCGGCTCGGCCCGCTGTGCGCACTCACTGAGTACGCAGGTGACGCGTCAGGCCTTCCTGGACGACCGCGGCAACCATGTTTCCGCTCCGGTCGAAGATCCGTCCCTGTGTCAGCGCGCGACCGAAACCGGCCGACGGCGACGTCTGGTCGTACAACAACCACTCGTCCGCCCGGAACGGGCGCAGGAACCACATTGCGTGATCGAGCGACGCGGCCTGCATCGGTACGTCCATGTGTGGGCGGCGAGACGATCCGAGCAAGGTCATGTCGCTCATGTACGCAAGAGTGCAGACGTGGAAGACCGGGTCGTCCGGCAGCGCCTCCCGCGAGCGGAACCACACTTGCTGCTGAGCCGCGGCACCGGGACGCTTACTGATATCGGCGTGTGGGACGAGTCGCAGATCCCAATCCGCCCACTCACGCGCCAGCCACGCGGTCTCACCGTCGTCGGAGTCGGTGGCCAGCTCGAGCGTCTCCGGATCGGGCACCGGCGGCATCTCGTCTTGGTGCTCGATGCCCTCGTCTTGAACATGGAACGACGCCGACATCGTGAAGATCGCCTGCCCGTCCTGAATTCCCGTCACCCGTCGCGTAGCAAAGGACCGGCCGTCGCGCACGCGGTCGACCAGGAAGACGGTGGGCTCCTTGGGGTTTCCCGGCCGAAGGAAGTATCCGTGCAGCGAATGAACCGAGAATTCCGGATCGACGGTACGCACGGCCGAGACAAGCGCCTGACCTGCCACCTGTCCACCGAATGTTCGGGGCAGCGTGGTCTCCGCGATTATCCCTCGGAAAATGTCCCGTTCGAGGCGTTCCAGTTCCAGAATCTCTTCGATCGTCGCCATCGCTACTCCCGTTCTCGGCGTCCGCCGCATCCTCACCGACAGTCACACAATGCCTGATCGTGGATACATTCAGCGAATTCAACCAGCCCAGACACGCGAAACACCTAAAACGGACACGCCAGTTCTTTACGATTCGAAGTGCAGGTGAATTCACGATCGCAGACCGGGAGAATCCATGCGTCCTCACACCACAACGGCAGCCGTTGCGTTGACGGTCAGCCTCGTCGTCCTGTCAGGGTGCGGAACCTCGTCAGAGGTGACGGATTCCTCCGACGTTTCGCAGAGCCAGATCACCTCGACAAACAATGACGCCGAACCGGCGTACGCGGCAACCTTGCGGCCGGCCATCGAGAAACTGATGAAAGACAACGTCATTCCCGGAGCGGTAGTGCTGATCTCGTCGCCGACACAAGGCGACTGGACCGCGACATTCGGCACCCAGGTCATCGGCGAGGACAAACCGATGTCGCTGGACGACTACTTCCGCGTCGGAAGCAACACCAAGACAATGACGTCGACGGTCATTCTTCAGTTGGTGCAGGAAGGAAAACTCAGCCTGGACGATCCCATCGGCAAGTACATCGACGGGGTGCCGAACGGCGACACGATCACCATTGCGCAGCTGTCGGACATGCACAGCGGGTTGTACAGCTACTCTTTCGACCCACAATTCAACGCGACGCTCGACAATGACCCGCAGAAGGCGTGGACACCGGAGGAATTGCTGGCTATCGCATTCTCCCACCCCGTCGATTTTGCTCCCGGCGAGAAGTTCGAGTACAGCAATACCAACATCGTGCTACTCGGCCTGCTCATCGAAAAACTCACCGATATGTCTGCAGCACAAGCGTTCCAGGAGCGCATCTACGAGCCCCTGGGTCTGACACACACGTCGTTGCCGGCAGCAGACGATTCCTCGATCCCCGACCCCCATCCGCAGGGATACTCCTTCGGCACCAATGTCTCCACGATCGACACCTTTGCACTCCCCGAACCCGAACTGAGCGCAGCGCTGGCCGGCACCTTGAAGCCGAACAACGAGACCGACGCCAACCCGTCCTGGACCTGGACAGCGGGCGGCGCAATCTCGACCGTCGGAGAGCTGGCCACCTACGTCAAAGCCCTTGTCGGCGGCGGGCTGCTGAACGACGACATGCAGAAGATTCGCCTCGACAGCATCCAACCAACCGACCCGAGCAATCCCTCCGCTGCCGGCTACGGTCTCGGCATCGCCCGCTTCGGACCTGCACTGATCGGCCACGACGGCCAAATTCCCGGATACATGACATTCATGGCACACGATCCGAGCACCGACCTCACCATGGTGATCGCGACAAACCTGGCGACGGTACCAACGGGCGAGGGGTCGGCGTTGGTACTGGCCAAGGGCATCATTCCCACCTTCTACGGCGCGAGTGCCGTACCCGGCGGTGATCCCGCTGCGGTACCCGCTTCGCCGACACCGACTCGCTGACTAGTGATCTTCGTCCAACTCGCACGATTTGCCCCCTCTCACATGAGAAAATGAGACATGACCGCCAACGATCTCTCCTCGAATTCACCCGTCGTTGTCCTTGCAGCTGAAGACAGCTGGAAACTGCTGAGCCAAGCCTCATTGGGCCGGATTGTTGTCGGAGCTTCCGGCCGCGTGGACATTTTCCCGGTCAACTATGTGGTCGACGACAACCACATCTACTTTCGCACCGCCGAGGGCACCAAACTCGTCGAACTGACCATCGACGACCGCGTTCTGTTCGAAGCCGATCACGTTGGCCCAGAACAAGGATGGAGTGTTGTAGTGCGCGGAACCGCGCGGGTGATTACGTCGTTCACCGAAACCGCCAAGATCGACGAATTGGGATTGCGGTCCTGGATTCCGACGCCCAAATACAACGTTGTCGAAATCACGGCAACCGAAATCACCGGCCGCGGCGTGACGTTCGATCACGACCAAAGCTGAGCGAAATCCGGGACCAGTACTCGAAAGTCAGCCCACCGCCCCGGCGTCCAGCGCAGCCTTCCAGCCGCCGTACTCGCTGATGTCCTTGCCGGTGGACGCTGCCTCCTGGTCGCAACCGAATCCGGTTCCCCAACTGCCGTCGTCGAATTCGACCGAACCGAGCATCATCGGCGTCGGTAGCGCAGCGAGGAACGTGCCGAGAGCAGCGGGAGTGAGTTGCCAGCGCTCCCCCACGATCGCCACGCCGCCATCTGCCACCCGGACCAATCCCGGTTTGGGCGGCGTTGTGTCCAGCGCACTCAACCGGTAACGCGGAGCGGTTACTACCGGGCCGAGCCACCGGGCGCCGAGCCCAGTCAGCTGATGCTCGAGCGGCTGACCGCGCAGGTGAGCGCCGAAGACCGACAGTTCGACCGTGTCCGCCGGTTCCGACGTCCATCCTGTTGCTTCGTCACCGGTCACCATTGCCGCGATGTCGGCGGCGACGCCGTCCTCGAACGCACGCGCCAGCACCGTCACCCCGAACTGCGCATCGCCGGCAGTACCGGCAGGAACGGCGATGGCTGAAAGGTCGAAGAGATTGCAGAAGTTGGTGTACGTCCCCATCCGGGAGTTCACACCGATCGGATCAGCAGCGACCTCGGCGATCGTCGGATGTTCCGGCGCCGTCGGCACCATCAGGGCATCACATCCGTCGAGCTCCGTCATCGCCCGGTTCCGCAACTGCGCCAACAACTCCCGATCCGCCAGTAGTCGATGCGCCGGAATGGCTCCGGCGGGCGCAACGATCGAACGTACCGTTGGGTCCACAGCATCCGGATGGTCGTCGACGAATTCACCTACCGCCGCATATCTTTCGGCGACGAGCGCACCGTCGTACAGAAGCTTTGCGGCATCGAGGAACAGCGTCAGGTCAATCTCGACTACCTCGGCACCCGCGGAACGCAACCGTTCGACAGCTGCGCCGAACGCCGCCGCCCACTGCTCGTCCAGTCCGGGCAACAAAGCTGGAACTGCCACTCGTGGCCGCGGCGGCGCTGCCAACCGGACGTCGCTCGGCCACTGGCGGTCCGGTGCGCCTGATGCCATCACGGCCATCGCGGACTCGGCGCCGGCCAGATCCGCAGCAAAGATGGTCACGCAGTCGTAAGAACTACATGCTGGAACCACTCCCTCGGTCGAGACGACTCCGACCGTCGGCTTGACGCCGACGATGCCCTGCAGACCAGCCGGAACACGGCCGGACCCTGCGGTGTCGGTGCCGATTGCGATGTCGACCAGCCCGAGAGCGACGGCAACCGCTGACCCCGAACTCGAGCCACCCGAGATGTACTCGGGCCGACGCGAATCCCGCACCGCGCCGTGCGGGCTGCGAGTGCCGACCAACCCGGTCGCGAACTGGTCGAGGTTCGTCTTGCCCAGCACGACCGCGCCCGCCGCCCGTAGCGCCGCAACCGCCGCCGCGTCGACTGCGGGTGTGTACCCGAACTCGGGACACCCAGCAGTGGTCGGCACGCCGGCCACGTCGACGTTGTCCTTTACCGCGAGAACCACACCTCGCAGCGGTAGGTCAGCAGTGGACGCGTCAACGAGTGCGGCCTCGGCCATCACGTCGGCTTCGGGGCGTAGGTGTATCCAGATCTCCGGCCTGTCAGCGGTTTCAATCGCCCGATACGCTGCCGCGACCCGCGCCGTAGCTGTAATCCGTGCGCTCACGCGGCCACCTCCTTGACTGTTGTTGTGGTGCGGGCAAATTCACCGGCAGCAGACCACGCGTCCCGCTCGGCGCCGAACGCTACGGCTTGGGTGGCGCGGAATGCCGCAATGGAATCCGCATTGGCGGTGAGGAATTGCTCGTGTTCGGCGAGAGAGAAACTGCCATCCGTGATGTGCACGCCGCCGGGCCCACCCGCAGCCGTCTCGGCGCGCAGTTCAAGCAGTTCGTCCGGTTCGACGGGGTACCACGAGATCCGGTCGAAGAAGCGCAGCAACCAGGGTGTGCCGTCCTCGAACGGCCCGGACTTCTCCGGATACCGGTGGTTCCACACCTGGGTTGTGCGGCCGACGAACTGGTAGCCGCCTGGCCCTTCCATGCCGTAGATGCACAGGTAGGCACCGCCGATCCCGACGGCATTCTCCGGCGTCCAGGTGCGCGCGGGGTTGTACTTGGTAGTGACCAGACGGTGACGCGGATCCAGTGGGGTGGCCACCGGAGCGCCGAGATAGACGTCGCCAAGCCCGAGCACGAGGTACTCGGCATCGAATACCGTGTCGAAGACGTCGGCAACCGAGTCCAGCCCGTTCATCCGCCGAATGAATTCGATGTTCCACGGGCACCACGGCGCGTCGGCGCGAACACCGTGCATGTACCGCTTGATTGCCTCGCGAGTGGACGGGTCGTCCCAGGACAGAGGCATCCGGACCGATCGGCTGGGCACCACAAGTTCGGACGAATCCGGGATCTGATCCTCGGCCTCGGCGAGCAAGCCCATCAACTTCGACACCGGCAGTACGTCAGGGTCGACGCGCACCTGCAGCGACCGGATGCCGGGAGTGAGATCGAGTAGCCCCGCCGGCTTCTCCGCCTCGAGTCGCTGGTGCAGTGCGTGCGCCCGCGCCCGAAGTGCGAGGTCGAGAGTCATGTCCCCGTATTCGACAAGAACATTGTCGTCACCGGAGCGGCGATACGTCACTGCGGTCTTGCCGTCGCGGCGGGCGATCACTCCGTCGTCCCCGTCTCCGCCGCCGCTGAATACGGCCGGCAGGCTCGCGCGGCGGCTCAGGCCCAGTTGACGTTTCGACGCGGCGCGATCGGCGCGGATCGGTACGAATCGCACGGTATCGCCGGGGCTCAACTGCCCGAGCTTCCACCTTTCTGCGGATACGACGGTAACCGGGCAGACAAATCCACCCAGGCTCGGTCCGTCGGGCCCGAGCAGAATCGGGGTGTCACCGGTGAAGTCCAGCGCGCCAACCGAATAGGCATTGTCGTGAATGTTGGAGGGGTGCAGACCCGCTTCGCCGCCGTCGTTGCGCGCCCAGTCCGGCTGCGGCCCGATCAGGCGGACGCCGGTGCGGTCCGAGTTGAAGTGCACTTCGTAGTCGGTGGCGTACAACGTGTCGATGTCGTTGCGGGTGAAGAACTCCGGTGCGCCGTGTGGCCCCTCGGTAACGGCGATCTCCCAGCGGCCACCGATCACCGGGACGTGTTCCATCGGAACCGGTTGGGCGGCATCGGGGTTGCACAGACCTGCCCCGCAGCTCAATACGTCGCCCTCGCGTAGCGTCCGGCCTTCGTGACCGCCGAACTTGCCGAGTGTGAAGGTGGCACCGCTGCCCAGGTAGTCGGGCACGTCGATTCCTCCGCGTACCAGCACGTAAATCCGCAGTCCCGGACCGGTTGTCGCCCCGACGTCGAGGACGCCGCCGGCCGGAACGTGGACCGGCGCCCAGGCCCGGACCTGCAGTCCGTTCACTCGGACGGTGGCCGGTGCGCCGGTGACGCAGACAACGGTGGCCTCGGCGAATCGCAGCGCGGGGCCGGCCATCGTGCACTCGAGTCCAGCTGCTCCCGGTTCGTTGCCGAGTGCCTCGTTGCCAAGTCGGAAGGACAGGTCGTCCATCGGGCCTGACGGGGGTACACCGATCTGCCAGTAACCGACGCGGCCCGGCCAGTCCTGAACGGTGCTCAGCATGCCGGGACGCTGAACGGTGATCTCGGTCATCGCTGTCCCTCCGGCCGGGTCACGATCATCCGCACCGCTGTGGGGTCGAAGCCGTTGCAGGGGTTGTTGATCTGGGGGCAGTTCGACACGAGCACCAGTGTGTCGATCTCCGCGCGCAAAGCCAGTCTCTTACCCGGTGCGGAGAGTCCGTCGACGATGCCGAGTGTTCCATCCGCGTCGACCGGAACGTTCATGAAGAAGTTGATGTTGGAGACCAAGTCACGTTTGCCCAGTCCCCACTTGGCGCCCTCGATCAGAAAGTTCTCGACACACGCGTGCTGATGCTTGGTGTGGTGGCCGTAGCGCAAGGTGTTCGACTCCTGCGAGCACGCGCCTCCGACGGTGTCGTGGTTGCCGACCTCGTCACCGACAAGCGTCATCAGTGCAGTTCCATCGTCGGCACGAAGCACCGATCCCGTGGTGAGAAACAGATTGCGCTGCGCTGCAACGGTTGCGGCAGCCGAGTACCGAACGCCGTGATCGTCGGCTGCATAGAAGAGGGAGTCGACGGCCTGGTTGCCGTACAGGTCGACGATGGTCAGGACGTCGCCGGCTCGGACGATCGCAGACCAGGGTCCGCGGGCGCCGACAGTCTCATCGAGGATCACGGCTCCGGGGACGAGAGCGGGAGTCTCTACAGCGGTGGTCATTTGGCGTCCCTTCCGAAATGTGCTTCATGTGCTGGCTTGGCGGCGTTCCAGGCGTCCTCGGTGTTGAGGACTGCACGGAGGTACTCAGGGTCGTTGCCGGGCAGAGCGTCGAGGTCCTCGGGCGCTTCCCACGCCACTACTTCGAGGGACGTGGTGCCGAACGTGGTGTCCGGGTCCAGCGGGTGGGCGGTATTTGCAATCAGCACGATGACCGGCAGATGGATCAGTAGCTCCAACTCCGTTCCGGCGCCTGCGTTTCCGGTGCTGGTCAGTGCGCCGTTCGGCTCGACTCGTACGCCGTGGAACAGTGTCAGCACCGGCGGCAGGTCGCGGGCGGTCAGGCCGTGCTTGGCCGCGGCCAGAGTCAACAACTCCCGCCCGGCGGGTGCTCCCGAATGTACGGATCCCTCTCCGTACTTGGCTGTGTTCGTGGCCAATGACGTAGTTCCGCAAAACGCGTCGTGGTGACCGGAGGTGTCGGCGACAACAGTCGCCAGTATCCGTCCCTGATCGGAGAGCAGTGGATGGCCCACCCGCAGGTACGCCTGCCACGGCACCTTGACGGTGTCGGCAATGTTGAGCCGCTCGTGGGGAGCGTCCGCCCGGTACAGCAGCACATTCGCGCAGGCACTGCCGGCGATGTCGCGCAGTCGGATCCGCGTGCCGCGGGCCAGCACCTTCGAGGTGTATCGGCCGCCGGGCACCGTCTCCGCCCAGGTCAGCCGGTCCGCGGTGATGCCGACCGGAGGCGTGGGCCATTCGGAGGCGGGAAGGACTGGCATCGAGTCGGTGATCGCGCCGGCCTGCGAGCGGGCGTGCTCGCGGGCGGCGGCTGTGGTGTCAGTGGCTGCTGTGATGTCGGTGGCTGCTGTGATGTCTATGGCAGTGTCGGTCGTGGTCACTTCGTAGCTCCAATCGTGACGGGGTTCGGAACGGTCTTGCCGCGCGGGTAGCAGAGAGCGCCCACCAGGACGACGGCAACGACGGTGATCGGGGCAGCCCATTGCAGAATCGGCATGTCACCGGAAGGGTTGAAGATTTCGGCGCGTGGCCAGGACAGGTTGATCACCATTGCGGCTCCGTACAGCACCGCCGCGATGTTGACCGGAATGCCGAAGGCCCCCAGTGAGAACAGCTTTCGGCCCTCGGAGTCGTACTGGACATCTCCGTGCGGCCAGCCCTGCAACCGGCGGCGCAGCAGCGGAACGGTAACCATCAGGTACGCCAGATAGATCAGCACGATGCACACGCTCGACAGCGTGGTGAAGATTGCCGAGTTTCCGACGTTCACCGCGAGCACCAGGATGCAGGCGATACCGATCAGGACAGACGGCGCGATCGGAGTTCCGGTGCGGGCGTTGACCTTCGAGAGGGTCTTCGATGCCGGCAAGCGGCCGTCGCGGGCCATGGAGAACATCAGCCGGGATGCGGCAGTCTGAATCGCGAGGGTGCACACGAAGACCGCGATAGCGACGTCGATCAGCAGGAGAGTGCCCCACGGGGAGCTCAGGATTGCGCCGAGTACGTACGGCAGGCCTTCGCTTGCGAGCCGGCCGTCGGTGAGGCTCGGCGCTGCCATCAGCGCGCCGACGATCATGAGGCCACCGCCGAGAGCGGACACCGACAGTGCCAGTCGAATGGTGCGCGGCGCGACGCGGCGCGGATTGCGGGTCTCCTCGGCCAGCTCGCCCGCCGAGCCGAAGCCGACCATGACGTATGCCGCCATCAATCCCGAGACGATCCAGGCCCAGATGTAGCCTGGCTCGCTGCCCGCGGCGCCGGTATCGAAGACCACCTGCGGACCACGTTGGGCGTGGGTGAAGAACATCCCGATTACCGCGATGACGCCGATGATCTCGCAGGTCACACCGATATTGTTGATCCGCGACATCCAGTTCACGCCAACGCAGTTGATCGTTGTCGTGAGCACCAGCAACACCGAGCCGAGCAGTACAGCGTTGGTCGCGCCACTCGACGACGTCAGGGAACTGTCCTCGCCGACGATCTGGAATCCGCTCCACACGTTTGGCAACACCACCTGCAGGGCGATCGCCGCCGCGGAGGCGGTGACTATCTGCGCGATGATCATGAACCAACCGGCGAACCACCCGATGATCTCGCCGCCCATCCGCCGTGACCACTGGTAGATGGCACCCGAGATCGGGTAGCGCGCAGCAAGTTCGGCAAAGCTCAGCGCCACCATGAACTGGCCGAGGAACACGCACGGCCACGTCCAGAAGAACGCCGGTCCCGCGAAGCTGAAGCCGAGCCCGAACAACTGGAAGATCGTGGTCAGGATGGAGACGAACGAGAAGCCTGCCGCGAACGAGGCGAACTTGCCGAGCGAGCGGTGCAGTTGCTGCTCGTAGCCGAACTCGGCGAGGTCGTTGTCGTCGCTGGGCTTAGGTGCCGCGATCGTCATTGATTCTCCTGGGAGGCCTGGGGGCGGTATTCCTGTCAGTTGATAGTTTTCTGCGCTCCCGTTCCCGGCCGGTGTCTCTCATGTTTCGCTGTGTAGCGATTGCGTTGCGAGTCGATGACATCGGTTAACGAAACGTTTCCGAACCCTCACATGGGTAGTCGGTGATGCTCCGCGGGGCGGCACAGCATTAGATAAGGGCCATGAACGTCGTCCGCGATCCATCGATGCTCCCGGTGGGCGAGTTGTTGCGTGGGCCCGCACTTACCTGCGAACCGGAGACAACCGCCGCCGATGCTGCCCGCGCCATGACCGCTGCCGGCCGTCGTTACGTACTCATTCCCCTTGGCAGCGGCACGCTGGGCATCTTCACCGACGGAGACCTACGCAGGCGGATTGTTGCGGCCGGACTCGGCACCACTACCCCAGTGTCCGAAGTGATGACCACTCCAGTGCATACGGCAAGCGCTGACCGACTCGGCGCCGACGTGCTGCTCGACATGCTCGAACGCGGCGTGAGGCACCTGCCGGTACTGTCCTCACGCGGCGACGTTCTCGGTGTGGTCGAGGACGCCGACCTGTTCGCCACTGCAACGCGGAGTGGATTCCTGGTGCGCAGCACTATTTCTCAGGCAACCGACGCCGACGAACTGGTGGCCGCGACAGCACGGATCCCGGAACTTGTGGTGGGGCTGTGGCGAGCACGCGTAGCGGCGATCGATGTCAGCGCCATCGCGTCGGTACTCATGGACGCCGCCGTCACCCGGGCCGCTAGCCTCATCGCCGACGGCCATCCCGGTTCGACCTGGCTCTCCCTCGGCAGCGTCGCTCGCCGCGAGGCCATGCCCAGCTCCGACGTCGACAGCGCGCTGATCTGGCCGGACGACCACAGTCCCGAACGGCAAGCCCGCGAAGCCGCCTATGGAAGTCGGGTACACGAACTACTGCAGCGCTGCGGACTCCCCTCTGATGCCAATGGAGCGGTTGCGTCCAGCCCGCGGTTCGCGCGTTCCGAATCCGACTGGCTGCGCGGGCTGGACGGCTGGCTCGCCGATCCTTACGCCGATCAGGGTGTCGTGATGGTGTCACTGCTCGCGGACAGTCGCGTCACGCTCGGCGACGACCACCTTGCCATGTCCCCCGTTGTTTCCGAGCGACTCCATCCCGACGCACTACGGCTGCTGCTCAAGGAAGCCGTCGAAGGTAAGGCGCGGATGCATTCACTGCGCGAGCGTCTTACTCGCCGCACGGATTCCGTCGACATCAAGGCACAAGGTGTGATGCCGATCGTGAATATCGCGCGGTGGGCCGGGCTCGCGGCAGGCTGCGCGGACCCGTCGACCACAGTGCGACTGCGAGCGGCAGCGACCTCGGGAATTCTCCCCGACGACGACGCGACGATGCTTGCCGAGTCGTTCGACGTGCTCGCACAGATCCGGTTGCGGCACCAGTGCGAGCAGATCGAACGAGGCGAAGCCCCGACCGACGTCCTGCCACTGGACTCGCTGACCCCCCTGTACCGGAGTCTGCTCGCGAGCGCCGTCCGTGAGATCGCAGGCCTGCAGCGAAAACTTGCATACACGGGGCCACCGGCATGACCGAACTGACCGACGCGCAGCGGCACGCGGTTCGTCAGACCGTGGCGGCCGAGCGACTCGAAGGATGGCAGCCCAGCGGCGACGACCTCACCGATTTGGACGCACTGGCCGTCGGCACCCTCACCTGCGAGGACTACATCGAACGTCACCGCAGCGCCGCATCCGCGCGCGCAGTCCCGCGCCGGCGACGGCTCGCCTTACCGCGTCCGTACCTGGTCACCGGGACCACCGTGCTGCGCAACAACTTCGGATTCCAGGACCATACTCAGCTGCGGGACGTCGAGTATGCCGCGACCGCAGCTCGCCTGCTCCAAGCCCATCTGCAACCCGCGCCGACGCCGAGGCAGGTGGATGCCGAGTACATCTTCGGGTTACACGGGCAGGTGTTCGGTGACGTGTTCGGCTGGGCGGGGCAGCAACGCATCGTCGACATCACCAAGAACGGCGACGGCTTCGCACCGGTCGGTTCGATCAGCCGATACTTGCGTGAAGTCGAAATCGCAGTTGCGGCGACCGATTGGCACCGAGCCGACCGTGGCGGGCTGGCCTACGCGCTGGCGACTGTCTACGTCACCTACAACCACGCGCATCCGTTTCGCGAGGGAAACGGCCGCACCGGCAGCCTATTACTCCACCAACTCACCAGCTCGACCGGATTCCTGCTCGACCTGTCGAGCATCGATGCTGCGGAATGGGTTGCTGCGTCTCGTGATTCGTCCCCCTTCCGCCGGACCGGCGCTCCGTCGCCGCGCCCGCTGATTCCCCTGTTGCGGCGCGCGCTCGTGGACCGCAGTGATGGAAGGATGGAGTCATGACCACCACCGGAGCCGGCCGCCCACGGCTGTCGACACGCAAGCGTCCCGGCGCAACGGCACGCGACGAAATTCTCGATGCGGCAGCCGAGTTGTTCACCACCGGCGGCTTCACCAGCACGTCCACTCGGATGATCGCCGATGCGGTAGGGATCCGGCAGGCATCGCTCTACCACCACTTCGCCAACAAAGACGACCTACTGACGGCTCTTCTAGTCGGGACAGTCACCTCGCCCCTGGCTTTTGCTCAGGAAATGCGCGAGAGTCCGGAACCCGCCGCGGTGCGTATGTACGCCCTGGCCTGGTTCGACGCGCAGCAACTCGCGGCGTCCCGATGGAATCTTGGTGCCCTCTACCTGCTGCCGGAGCTGCGGACCGAACGATTCGAGCCGTTCCGAGCCCAGCGCGGCACACTCATGAATCTGTACACAGAATTCGCTCGAGACGCGCTGGTCCAGATCAATCCCGACCGCGACGTCGATCTCCGCACTGCGCAGCTACCGTTCCGTCTCGTCGAGACCGTGATCAACACCAGGTCAGACGCTGAAACCGAAGGAACCGGAATCCCCACATCTCCCGACGTCATTGCCGACGCATCGATTCGGATCCTGGGATGGATTGGGTCAACAGCTGAACTCGCTTCTCGCACTACGACGCTGCTTGACGGATACGCCGGCCGTGCAGGTAATGCGTGATAGTCAAACGTAACGAATTCGAGCGTCAACTCCGCTGACACGAGAGTGCATGCTCGGCTATACGGGGAGACCATTGTGAGTGCTGAAGAAGATTCCTCCGAGGAGGTCGTCCTCGTGGGCGGAAATCGCACGGTAGTGCATCGGGTGGGCAGTTCGGTCCGAAGGATGACCGGCACCCACTCTCGCGCCGTCCACACCTTGCTCGACCACCTGCAACAGGCGGGGTTCGAGTACAGCCCCCGCTTCCTGGGAATCGATGACCAAGGACGCGAAAAGCTCTCCTACCTGGAAGGAACGGCCGGGAACTACCCGATACCGCCGGAGGTCCGCAGTCGCGAGGCGATGGAAACGGCAGTGACGATCCTTCGTCAACTCCACGATGCCACCGTTGGACTACGGCTACCTGAAGGACACGCTGACCACCTCCCAGAGGGCCTCAGGGCTGAAGCGGTGTGCCACTGGGACGCTGCGCCATACAATTTCGTATTCAGTGGCACGCGTGCGATCGGGATAATCGACTTCGACGAAGCCGGCCCAGGCCGTCGCATCGATGATCTTGCCTATTTCGCGTACCGATTCGCGCCGTTGTGTAGCCCGGATAACTTCTCCGACGGTGGCTGGTCTGCTGATATCGACCAATTCGACCGTCTGAAAAGAATTTTCGAACTTTACCCGGACCCCCGCGCATCTCTGCTGCCCGAGATTTTGATCGACCGTTTGGGGGCGATGAAGCGAGCCATTCTCGCCCGTATCGAGGCAGCGGAGCCAGGCACCGCGACCCGCACAGCTGCTGAGCACATCGACATCTACACCCGAGATCAGATCTACATTCGTGAGAACTCCGAGGCAATCATCGCCGCTATTCGTTGATGCCCCGCACAATCGAGCAGTAGATCCGCGATTTCCGTGGAACCGATTCGTGGGAACGGGCGGCTTCAGCACCCGCATACCGATACTCGAGGAAAAGGTTTCGACGCTGGACCTTTCGGAGTGGTTTCCTTGTGGCCATGCACATCCGCAAGCTTCACAAAGACGAACCGGACATCGACCTCGCTCTGATCCCGCGTCTGCTCGCGGGTCAGATGCCGCAATGGGCCGATCTGCCGCTGCATCTGGTCGAGTCGATCGGTACTGACAATGTCATGATCCGGCTTGGTAGGTCACTGGTGATCCGGATGCCCCGCACTCCGGTTGCGGCGCAGGGAATCACGAAGGAGCAAGCGTTGGTGCCGCGGCTCGCGCCGCAATTACCTGTCCCCGTGCCACTTCCGGTGGGTGTGGGTGAGGCGGCCTTCGGATACCCGTGGCGGTGGTCGGTGTATCCGTGGTTTGCGGGGCGAAATCCGTTGCCCGGTATAGCTGATGACCATCTCGCAATCCAACTCGCCGACTTCGTGTGCAGCCTACGTCGAATCGACACCTTCGGATTGCGCCCGGTGGGGCCGCTACATTCCTACCGGGCCGAGTCGATTGCGCGACGAGACTGCGCGACTAGAGCGACTAGAGCGACTAGAGCGAGCATTGCTGCGTGCGACGGACTGGTGGACGCAGCGTTGACGGAGGCAGTGTGGGAGAAGACGCGAGATGTCATCGACTACGCAGGCCCGCCGGTGTGGATGCACTCGGATCTGCATCCGGGAAACATCCTGGTACGTGGCGGCCGTCTCTCGGCCGTGATCGATTGGGGCGGACTATCCCTGGGTGATCCTGCGATCGACTGCCTTGTCGCATGGACGCTGCTGACACCGAACACACGGCGCGTGTTCCGGGCGCACGCCGACGTGGACGAGGACACATGGAAGCGGGGCCGGGCATGGGCTCTGTCGATCGCGTTGGTGGCGTTGCCGTACTACCGAGATATGAACGAGCAGATCACGGCCTGGGCGAAACATGCGATTGTTCAGGTCATCGGCGACATCGTCCCCGAACTCTGACACGAGATGCACACCCGCGACCAGGTGCAGGCACACAGGGAATCCTCCGCGACCATGGCAATCGTCCCCGGTTCTTCTCCTCGTGAGCGTTGTGGATGATGCTTTCGCGAGAGTCAGCCGGCGAGTATCGAGTCCAGGAATTCTTTGGTGAAAACGGATCGGATACCGACGTCGATATCCGCGAGGGCAGCGCCATCGGAACCTGATCTGTCGATTGCGCACAGCACCACCGAAACATCTGCTGACAGTGCTCGAAGCGCGAGGGTTGCGTTTCGAACAGCGCCGCCAGTGGTGATGACATCCTCGATCAGGGTGATGTTCTTCCCGTCGACGTCTATGCCCTCTGCCAACTTGTTTGTTCCGTAGTGTTTCGGTTCTTTTCGGACGAAGACCGCAGGGAGGCCGGTTGTTTGGCTGAGCATTGTCACTATCGGGATGCCGCCCATTTCCAGGCCACCGAGTACTTCGGTTTTCTCGGGAACCAGCGGAATCATGCGATCGACGATGCGGCGAAGCAGGGCGGGATCGGTTTCGAACAGGTACTTGTCGAAGTACTCGGTTGTGGTGATTCCGGAACGGAGCTCGAACCTGCCTGTGAGTCGGCATTTTCGGTCCACGTCGCGGGCCAGATTTTCCAGGTCTTCGTCCATGGCGATCATTGTCGTCCGGTCCGGCCGCGCCGCGTGCACCGGCCGGGCACGGATGATCGACTGCGGATCGGCCGGCACCACTGCGGCGTACCCGGATGCTGTCCGGTTCCCCATCAGGGCTCGTTAGTGCCGAACCGGTTCGATCAGTTCCTCCATCCGGCAGCCCAGAATGTCTATCAAGGCGGCGAGTGTGGTCAGGCTCAACCGTTCGGGTCGTTCGACGACCAGGTAGTAGCCCTGACTAGTGGAGAACATGCCGCGGGTGGCCATGACCGTACGCAGGTGCCAGTGGTAGTCGAGTTTGCTGTTCAATCCATCCACTCTTCGTCTAGTGCCCACGGTTTCGCCAGGGAACGTCCTTGAACCGTGTGCATCCGATGAAAATCCACTGGGTTTAGCGCGTTGCCGGGTACTCAGGCACCTACGGCGCTGGCGCCGGGTTCGGTGTACTCTGACTCTCTTCGTCTCCGGACGGAGTATGCGGGAGCGATCATCGATACCAGAACACAAGCCACATATAGCATCCGGACTACCACTTGTGCCTCGACAAGTACGTTTGCCGGACGATCGGAAACCTGACCAGCCTCATCGCAGAATTCGACGCCAAAGAAGCTATCTAGCAGGGTAAGCGTTGCAAGCGGGAGGCATTCGCGTCGCGGTGATCTCGGTAAGCGTGTTCGGCCTGCGCGATTCTGTCGATCAGATGATCGCGGCGTTGTGTTCGGCCGGCAGCGACGAACAAACCACGGACCCCGGAACAGGCCACGACAATCATGCAACACTGGTCAGACTCGAAGATGAATGGACACAGGCGATCACACCGGCACACCACGGCGAAACAGTCGGACGAACGCTGTGGTGGGTTCTCCACGAGGACGAAGTCGGTCGGTTGCGGGCCGCGTTCGAATCCATTCTCACTGTTCACACTTCATGCGGTTTCGACCCAGGAACAGTGCCGGCCGATCGTGTTGCGTGGTCGTTGACCTCTCATCGGTACAGCGCCGAATATTGACACACACGGACTTCGCTAATGCGCCAGTGCGGGAAGTTCGTCACGCAAGCTGTCGAGCAAGTTGACGTCGTAACGATTCGGGCGCGGTTGCGCCGGCGCTGCAATGTCAACCTCAGCCGGGAAACCATGAAGGACACGGCCCGGATCGAGCCGATCTATTGCTGCGTACCATTCGGCGAGCGGTGCGGCGAGACGCGCATGCAACTCGAAGCTCCGGCGTCGCCGGGTCGGATCGCCGTCACGCTGTTTCACCAACTGCTGGGTATCGGGGATCGATAGCAACACCACATCAGCAAACCCGAGACGACGCTGTGCGAACATCTGCCGAACCGCAGCAAACTCGTTCTCGAACCGCGCGATTGGTTCTACCCCAACAGCGGCCAGGCACCAGCTGTAGTGCAGTTTCAGCGGGTCGCTGTCGCACATCGCATTACCTGTTGCATCCTCGAGCGCTAACGCCTGCGTCCAACGCCCTGCGTTCACGCTCGCCCAGTACGCGGCCTGCGCAATCGCGTCAGATCCATCCGGTTCTTGTCCCGTCGGGGTGTATTCGGCGACGAATTGCCTGCCGGCGGCTCGACACCACGTGGTCTTACCTGCGGCACTAGGCCCTTCGACAGCGATGATCACCGGCACAACCCTAGTGATCTACATCGGCACTGCTCCCCGGCACCAAGTCCGGCAGCGCAAAAGGTGGTCCTGCTCACCCAAATGAGCGGGACCACCTTTGCAGAACGCTAGCCCTTGATGAATTCGAGAATGTCCTGGTCCAGGGCATCCTGATAGGCGCCGTAGATGCCGTGCGGGGCTCCTGGGTACACCTTGAGAGTGGCGTTCTTGACCAGCTTGACGGACTTTTCGGCCGCCGCAGCGATCGGAACGATCTGGTCGTCATCGCCGTGCGCGATAAGCATCGGAACATCGATCGCCTGGAGGTCCGCGGTCTGATCCGTCTCGGAGAACGCCTTGACGCAGTCGTATGCTGCCGCAAGATTCACCAACATCCCCTGTCGCCAGAAGTCGTCCTTCGCACCCTGCGAGACCTCCGCGCCCTCACGATTGGCGCCGTAGAACGCCTCGCTCAGATCCTTGTAGAACTGTGACCTGTCCTTGAGTACACCAGCGCGGATTCCGTCGAACGCCTCGATGGGAGTGCCTTCGGGATTCTCTTCGGTTCGGACCATGAGCGGTGGGACCGCGCCCGCAGTGATCACCTTTGCCACCCGGCCTTTTCCGTGTTGGGCGGCGTACCGGACAACTTCACCGCCGCCCGTCGAATGACCCACGACAACAAGGTCTTTCAGGTCCAGTGTTTCGACCAGTTCAGCGAGGTCACGTGCATACGTGTCCATGTCGTTGCCGGTGTACGTCTTCGACGAACGGCCGTGTCCACGACGGTCATGTGCAATAGCCCGATACCCGGCATCCGCCAACAACTTGAGCTCGACTTGCCATGCGTCGGAACTCAGTGGCCACCCGTGGCTCAGCAGTACGGGTTGACCGGTGCCCTGCTCCGTGTAGTAGATCTCGGTTCCGTCAGAGGTGGTGATGTACGGCATCCTGTGCTCTTTTCTCTTGGTGTGGAGGGAGATCTGAAAGCGTGCACGTGCCGGCTGCCCGACTCCCTAAGGCTACGGATGCCCACGCCGGTGGCAACAGAGACAAAGATCGACACCTTTTCCTACAAATGTCGAACACGACTCGATCTACAAGCGTCCTGTTGCTTCCCACAGTCGGATCAACTTGAGAGTGACGTGCAACGTACTGCGCGCTAAACCGTCGTCGAGCGCGTGACGCACCGATTCCGGCATGTTCTCGAGTCGGTAATACAACGTGGTGCGGTGGATATGAAGTTGTTCGCACGCAACTTGGGCGTGCCCGCCGCAATCGAGGTAAGTCTCGACTGTCTGCCGCTGTACGGCATCGCTGCGTTCCCACAGCTCGTAAGCGGCAGGGGAAAACGAGGAAAGCAATGATCGATCACCGCCCACTGCCTGCAGGAGAATCCAACTGCCGAGCTCCGAATAGTCAGCTCGCGCTCCGAACTCCGGCAAAACCGCGGCAGTCTTCGCGGCCGTCACGGCCCGATCCGCAACAACTCGGAGATCATCGTCGTCGTGCTGGTGCGCGGCGGATCCGATGCTGCGAATGGTGAACACCCGATCCGCAGATTCGGTGCGGATCTTCTCCTCGAGCACGGCACTGTCGTGTGCATGGCTCACAAAGATCAGGCAGTCACCGCACAGCCCGAGAAATCGGACGGATGAATCCCGCGGTCTGTCGAGGCATCGCCCGAAAACGTTCAATGCGATCGAGTTTTCCTGGCCGTCGACGAGCACCGCACGAATGACGGTATCCGGCCCTCGCACCAGGGCGTGACGCCCGAGCGCTTCGGTGAATGCTTGCCGCCGCACTGCCACATCGTCGGACAGTAGACGCATGAGGTAGCCGTCGCTGCGTTCACGTCCGTACGAATCGTCTGGACTTACGCTGTCCGAGAACAACATTGGAAGAGCAGAGTCCACTGCAACGTCAACGGCGGCAAGATCGGACTCCGTCAGGGCCGGCAGACCACCGGTGATGAGCCACAGCACTCCGTACAGCCGATCATCGCTACGGATTGGTACGGCAAGACGTTCCCGCGCATCGAATCCGGAGAGATCGACCGTAGTCGGATACCGAAGATCGTCGACGCTCAATCCCTCGAGATAGCGACGGGCAGCGTCCGGCGTCGATCTTCGTAGCAGACTCTCCGCGCGTATTCGATCGATATCGTCTCCCTGTGCGCTCGCGGCGACTGGACGATATTCCGCATCGTTGATGACCACGGAACGCTCCAGCACCTGCGCAAGCTCGTCGACAACTTCCTGAAGCTTCATGTGCACTACTGAATTGTCTGTTACATCCCGTGTCGCAGCCACGCGAAACCGCCGAAGCCCGGTGTGATCTACCTTTCCGAATCCGAGAGGGTAATCGCAAGAGCAGCACGGTCGAGCTTTCCCCGCGGCGTGCGCGGTAACCGATCGACCCGGAGAATCCGCACCGGCATGCTCGGGCTGGGAAGGGTAGTTCGCAGATGCCGCCAGATCGCATCGGTCTGCAATGCGTCGTCGTTGACAACGATGGCGACCGCTGGAGCCTCCCCCATTCGTGCATCCGGTACGCCGATACACGCGGCCTCTGCAATACCGGCCAGAGCAGTCAACGCCGCTTCGACAGCGGCCGGTTCCATTTTGAGGCCCGCACGGATCAGCATGTCGCTCTCCCGGCCGAGCAATTGCAGGCGTCTGACCTCCACGCGTCCTCGGTCACCGACAGTCATCCAACCGTCGAGCGGGCCGTTTACCACTCCCATTTCGGTCAGATAGCCGTCGAAGAGCATGTCGCTCCGCACATACACAAGACCGTCCCGAATCTCGGCGTCAACTCCGTCGAACAACTCGCCGGCCGAAAACTCGTCGATGTCACCAAGTCCTCGATCAAAAGACACGAAACTCAATTCCGATGCCCCGTAGAAGTGCACCAACGACGCACGTGGCAACGTTGCCTGCAGCGCGCGGCGTCCGGAGCGCGGCCACCGAGCGGCTGACGAGATCACCTCACGGACACACTCGACTGGCTCGATACCTGATCGCACGAGATCCCAGGCGATCGTGGGTACCGAATACAGATGGGTTGCACCGGCTTTCACTGCCGTTTCCGCGCCGCGGAGATCGACGAGGGCACCGCGAGTGAGCGCGTGGAGAGCTCCGTACAGAAAGTGCGTGTGGTCGAGGACGCCCGGCACCGAGACTCTGTCTCCGACGCCGACATCGAATACCGCATCCGACCGATCAAGAGTTCGCGCCCAGGACAACTGGTTTCGGACGAAGAGCTTGGGCTCACCGGTAGTGCCCGACGTGACACCGATCAGCAGTTCAGAGTCGGCCGACGCCTGATTCGACGCCCCGTCACATTCGAGGTCGACCGCGGTAACGAG
Organism: Rhodococcus sp. KBS0724; assembly: GCF_005938745.2. Classification (NCBI taxonomy): domain Bacteria; kingdom Bacillati; phylum Actinomycetota; class Actinomycetes; order Mycobacteriales; family Nocardiaceae; genus Rhodococcus; species Rhodococcus sp. KBS0724. The sequence continues at coordinate 2,952,039 of NZ_VCBX02000001.1, read as the reverse complement.
TTCACCGGAGAACCCCTGACGACGTAACCGCCTGTGCTGCTTCGATTCCGCGACAACGGCTCCAGGAACGGTCAGTTCGAGCACCCGCTCGAGCTGAGTCTCGAGAAGGTGTCGGTGCAACAGAACCACACTGGTACCCGCGCGCATCGCTGCCGCGACAACCACCAAGGATTCGACATCCGACGTCGGCAGTACCGCCACTCGGTTCATCGACGACAGTCCCGATGCAACCCGGGACACCCTCGCCCAGAAGTCGGCGTAGCTGATCTCCTCGCGCGCGGAGACAACCGCAATCCTCGACGGATTGTCGCGAACTCGGTGAGCAATCCGCTCCGCGAGAAGTTCACTCATCGTTGCGCCCTCACGAAACACGCTCGACCAGCATCGCGATACCCTGACCGCCGCCGATTGCGCAGGCTGCGAGTCCCAGTTCCGGTCCATCGTCGGCCAGGATCTGACTTGCCAAGCGCACCAAGAGGACGGCTCCCGATGCGCCCCACGGGTGGCCCATCGCGATGGCACCCCCTTGCGGGCAGATGATGGATTCATCGAGTCCGAGTTCGTCCGAAACAGCAAGGACAACGGAGGAAAATGCCTCGGTGATCTCGACAATTCCCAGGTCGGAGACACTGATTCCGGTTTTTGCACACAGCGCCGAAATGGCAGGGACGGGGCCAAGTCCCGGCAATGCCGGATCGGACCCCGCTACAGCGGTACCGAGAATCCGCAGAGCCGGCATTCCCTGTGCGAGAGACTCCGTCGTCACCGCCAGCACTGCGCTGCCGTCCGAGACGCCACACGAGTTTCCGGCCGTGGCTGTGCCGTCAGCCCCAAAACTTGGACGGAGCCTCGCCAATCGTGCCTCAGTCATGCCGCGGCGAATCCGCTGGTCGGTGTCGACGCCGCCGATCGGCACGATTTCGGCGGAGAAATCTGTGGCAGCAGCGAGCGTGTGCGAACGGGTTGCGTACGCATCCTGCCGCTCACGACTGATACCGCGCAACCGCGCAAGATCATCTGCGGCACAACCCATATCGGGATCGGCAAAGCCCTGCGGAGCAAACGGTGCCCGGGTGTACCGCGTTTGCTCACCGCCCTGAACTGGTGGCCAGAAGCGCCACGGCGCGGTGCTTGCGGATTCGACGCCACCGGCCAGGATCAGTGTGTCGTTCCCACTACGCACCCGCAACGCAGCGTGCATGACCGCATCGAGGCCCGAACCGCATTGCCGGTCAACAGTGACGCCCGGGATCGAGAAACCCAACCCCGCTGCCAGTGCCGCGATACGAGCGGGATTGCCACCGGGACCCATGCAGTTTCCGAGGATGACGTCGTCCACCTCGGCCTCGATACCGGATCGCCGCAGCACAGCATGCACTTCGTTCAATACCGGAGCGGCAAGGTCCGTCGTGGTCAGGTCGGCAAATCCATGGCCTGCATTACCGATCGGGGTTCGCCGCGCGGCCACCAGAACAGGAGCTGAATTCATGAGTGCAACTCTTTCACGCGTCCTCGCGCGACTTTGCCACTACCGGTGCGTGGCAGCTCGTCGACGGTGATCCAGCGACTCGGCATAGCTTCTCTCGCCAACAACGCACGCGCCTGCGCACGAATTGCATGAAGTGTTACGGCGTCGTCGTGCTCGATTACTGCGGTAATCGTCTCTCCGAGAACCGAATGCGGTGAGCCGATGACGGCAGCGCCGGTGACACCGTCTACGGTTTCCAGGGTTCGCTCGACGTCCTCGGCCATGACCGTGGTTCCGCCGACGTTGATCGCAAACTCCCCGCGCCCGAGAATCGTCAGTTCCCGGTTCGCTCCGAGGACCGCTCTGTCTCCGACTCCGAACCACTCCGCCGCACCCAGCACACGATACGGCGAACGGACGTACAAGAGTCCGTCGCGGATCTCGGCGTCGACGCTGTCGAGAAGCCGCATCGGATCAGGTACCCGCCGGGCAGCGACAATGGAAAGCTCTGCAGCGCCGTAGTATTCGACTATCTCGATCCCCGACGCCGCAGCCCGGGCCCCGTCGTCCAACATGGTCCCGGCTACTATCGCTGTCCGCAACCGCGGCGCCTCGTACACGATGCGTCGTAGAACGGCTGGAACCGCGTGCACGACCGTCGCATCCGTAGGGTCGTCGGTGACACACGCGCCTTGCCACAGTGCGTGAACTGCACCGAACAGATGCATCGTCGCGTGAAGCGGACCGGTGATGAGCACGCGATCGTGTGCCTCGATGCCGGTGATGGTGGTGAACTCGGGGAAGCTGTCGAACCACGACGCCACTGTCCTGGCCAGCGGACGCGGTCGTCCACTGGAACCAGACGTGGCGACGAGCAGAAACGACGATGGATCGATCTCGCCGCGCTCGGACCGCGCCACTGGATCCTCCACGATCACCGCAGTTCCGCGCCTCGCGGCGGCATAGACGCAGATCAGCGCTTCCAGCACCGGCAGCGCCGACGCGTCGCACACGGCAACCTGAGGTGATCGCTCGATCGCGGCGTCAAGTTCTGCATAAGTGAGAACTGTGCCCCCGAGATCAAGCGCGCACTGATCGCCGTGTCCCCCGAGTTGTCCGATCACCGACGAATCAGTCCTGGATAAGCTCGGTGTACACCCTTGGCGACAACACTCGCGACAACCACTTTCAACGCGTCGCCGGGAAGAAATGCCACGTTTGTGCTCAGCGCGGCGCCGATACCCATGTCCGTACGAAGTACCAGTCCCGCCGTGCCGAACAGATACACGACGGCGATACCGCCAAACGCATTGATCAGAATGCCCAGCACAAGCGGGTACTTGGGCAGGATCCGGGCGGTGAGCCAACCGATGCACAGGACCGCGGGAAGCCACCCGACCAGATAGCCGGCACTAGGTCCGGCGAGGGCGGTCAATCCGGTGCGTCCACCTGACAGCAGCGGCAACCCGATCATCGTCAGTGCGATGAAGACGGCAACTGCCGCAACACCTTTCCGCGCACCGAGGATGGCTCCGGCAAGAATGACTCCGAGCGTCTGCAGTGTGATGGGCACACCACTGATACCGATCGTGATCGCACCGGGCAGACCCAACGCAGCGATCAGCGCCGCGAACACCGCGATCTGAGCCATTTCCCTTGCCTGAACGCCGACCTGCGGCGCCTGGGCGCCCTCGAGACTTGACATGCCCACTCCTCCAGATACTTGAACGACGTTCAAGATAGCAGCTCCGCCGCCCCCGCAGTAACCCCGCCAGGCACGATTGCTTCGAACCTTCACACTTCAGACCGGAAGGGTCCATGATGAACACGGACATACGAACACTGCAGGAACATGCCGAATACGGTCCAGTCCTGTGGAACAAGTAGTCGAGTAATGCGAGGAGTAGTGCAGTTATGGGCACCATGAAAGCCGCGGTTGTGCATTCGTTCACCGAACCGTTGACGATCGACAACATCGAAGTCCCGGAACCAGGCCCCTTCGAAGCGTTGGTACGCGTCGAGTACTCAGGTGTCTGTCACACCGATTTACATGCAGCACATGGCGATTGGCCGGTCAAGCCGTCCCCACCGTTTGTCCCCGGCCACGAAGGCGTCGGGACGGTCATCTCGGTTGGCGAGTCGGTCACCCGGATCGGCGTCGGCGACACCGTCGGAAACGCATGGCTGTGGAGTGCGTGCGGTGAATGCGAGTACTGCGAAACCGGGTGGGAAACCCTGTGCCCGAACCAGAAGAACGGCGGCTACTCGGTTGACGGCTCCTTCGGGCAGTACATGCTCGTCGACTCCCGTTACGCGCCGATCATTCCGGCCGGCGTCGATCTGTCCGCCGTGGGACCCATCCTGTGCGCCGGCGTCACGGTGTACAAAGGTCTGAAAGTCACCGACACCCGACCCGGGCAATGGGTCCTGATCTCCGGAATCGGCGGGCTCGGACACATTGCGGTGCAGTATGCCGTCGCGATGGGGCTTCGAGTAGTGGCCGTCGATGTCGACGACGCCAAATTGGAACTCGCGACCAAGCACGGCGCCGAACACACCGTCAACGCAAGGACGGTAGAAGATCCTGCCGCAGCCGTCAGCGCCCTCACTGACGGCGGAGTTCACGGGGCACTGGTCACCGCCGTCAACGCACACGCCTTCCCACAAGCAGTCGGCAGTCTGCGCCGCGGCGGCACCGTCTCCCTGGTCGGACTCCCCCCGGAGAAATTCCCCCTCGATATCTTCACCACAGTGCTGTTGGGACTGACCGTGCGTGGATCGATTGTCGGAACCCGGAAGGACATGAGCGAAGCGGTGGACTTCTTCGCCCGAGGGCTCATCAAACCCACCTATTCACTTCGGAAACTCGAGGACATCAACACCATCTTCACCGACATGGAAGCCGGAAGGATCGACGGCCGTATCGTTCTCGATTACACGAGAATCAATTCCTGATCAGCGGCGAGTGACCGTCACGGTGAACCCGCTCGGTCGCATCGTGAGCTGCTCCTGAACCTCGAGTTCATACGTCGGGTCGGCTGTGAACTCGTAACGATGCAAGATGACGGCTAGTGCCATCAGCATCTCGTGATACGCGAACTGGCGTCCAATGCACGCGCGCGGTCCGGTGCCGAACGGCTTGTACGCGGCACCGGACCGCGACCTGACCTGCTCGGGCAGAAAACGATCCGGGCGAAATTCGTCTGCGTCGGCGCCCCATACGGTTTTGTCACGGTGGACTCGCTGCAGGACAACCATGACCCAGTCGCCCTTCTGGAAGGCGTATTTCCCGCCGATCAGGGTGTCTTCCTTGGCTTCGCGGAAATATCCCGGAGCCGTGGGCCACAGCCGAAGCGTTTCGTCGAGCACTCGGCGCACTGCACGCAGCTTGCCCACCTGATCGAACTCGACTGCCGGAATCTCCCGCGACGGCCACAGCGCGTCAACTTCCGCCCGAGCCTTCGAAGCTTCCTCCGGATGCTGGGACAGCAGCCACAGCGCAAAAGACAAAGCGCCGGCTGAAGTTTCGTGGCCCGCTACAAGGAAGGTCAAGATCTGGTAGCGAATGTTGACGGGATCGAGTCTCTCCCCAGTCTCCGGGTCTACCGACTCGAGCATCAAGGTCAGGAGATCTGGCCGATCCGGACTGTTCACGTGCCGATCTTCGATAACTCGATCGACCACCGAGTTCAGGTACTCGACGTCGGCGCCGTGGCGGCGTCGCCGACGGCGATCGAACAAGGCCCGGCCCGGTATCGGAAGCCCCTTCTGCTGAATGTATTCGAGCGCTCCGAGCATCGCCGTCACAAACGGATCCACATCATGTCGGTCGTACGAATTGAATCGATAGCCGAATCCTGCCCTGCCGATTGTCTCGAGGGTCAGTTTGCTCATTTCCTCGGACACGTCGACGGGCGCGTCGGCTTTGTCCCAGGCCTCAGCCATCTCCGTGACGACGTCGAGCATGGTGTTGTGATAGCCGCGCATCGCTGCCTGTGTGAAGCCGGGCATCAAGATCGCGTGAGCTTTGGCCCAGTTGGGTTCGTCGTTTTCGGCGGTGAACAGTCCGTCCCCCGAAATCGGCCGCAACTGCCGCAGTGGCCGGGCCAGATTCTTCTGCCAGAGCTTCTCGTCGTTGACATCCTCAGCCAAATCGACGCCGCCGATGAAGCTCAATCGCATTGTCAGAATTCGACGCTGGTAGATGGGACCGAGCGACGCCAGAATCCGTGCCGTGTTCTGCATCGGCTTGACCGGATCCAGCCCGATAATGTCCCCGAGAATCGGCACTCGCCGCGGCGGGTGGGGCGGAACTTCGATGCTCACTGACGACTCCTGGCCTGTTGATGCTGACATCCGCCGGAAGTCTATGGGGCCGCTCGACTGCCCGTCCCACCGAGCGGCGACTTGCCGAGAGACGCAGGACGGGTACTCACACGGGGAAGCCGATGGACACCGTCGGGTGCCAGCGACTTCACCGTCTCAGATGTTGATCAGATCGAATCTGTAGCGGCCGGCCGCCAGGTCGCGACTGCCCAGATCACCACGACATCAAGTGCGATGATCACGATCGACCACAGCGGGTAGTAGGGCAACCACAGGAATTCGCCACGATCGAGAGTGCTGCGATCACAAAGGCCATTCCACGAGCCCACGTCTGACCCACAAACAGCCCCAACGACACCACAATTCCGATGATTCCCAGGACGATGTGGATCCAACCCCACGTTGTGACGTCGAATTTGTATGTGTAATTGATTCCGACGATCACGATATCGTTGTCGGCGAGAGCTGCGATACCTTGCAGGAGAGAAGCAATTCCCGCAACGAAGAGCAGCGCGGCCGCCGCTACCGTAGTACCAATCGCAATGCCCTGTCGCACAGGATGGTTTGCGGGAGCTTGATGCGAAGCAGTCATGACGTCCCCTTCGTCGGCAGATTAGTGTGAGGACAGTCAACCGAGTTTCAGCAAACCGGACATCACCCCGAACGGGTGAACACTTACCGTGTAGTTTGATCTGCCCAGTCGAGGAACTGTCCGTGACCGCCGGCCACTGCACGGGGCACGCCGTCCAGGGAGACAACAAATTTGCTGCGGTATTTCTCCGCTGACGTTGTCAACTTGGCGTCGATGGCGGGAAGGACTCCGACCCCTTCATTCGCAATCCAATGACATGGCAACGAGCGAACAACGTCCACGAACGCCTCTCGATCCGCTGGGACGAGGTAGTTGAGGACGGCACTGTGAAAGACCACCACCGTTGTTCCTCGAGGTGCCTGCTCGACAAGATCGGCAACAGCGGAATTGAGATCACCGCGTATTAGACGCGGCGGATCCTTCCTGGCGACAGCGGCAGCAGTGCGCAATCGCTGTCGACGATGGTCCTGCTCAGGCCACACGAGACTCTCCAACCACCTCATGTCGTCGGCGTTAGTCACATCAAGCGGATTCAGGTCGACACCCGACCGGTAGACCACTTCAGGGAGCTTCGCGGGAATCGGCGGATGGCCAGTCGTCGCACAGTCGAGCAGTACAGCGGACGGACCATCGACCGGATGCAGATATCGGTTGCCGTCGTAGAGATAGCTGTACCGGTCCGGAAAGAGGCACAGGCCGGCCGAGGCGCCAACCTCGATGAGGGAGAGTGGGCCGTCCAACAGTCCGAGTAGAGGAAGCAGTACGGCGGCGCGGCCGGCTTCGTTGGTCTGGGTCGTCCGGGTCCGTGCCAGTTCTTCGACGTCAGGCCAGTGAGCTGTCAACCAATGACGAAACAACCCATACGAACTGGGAGGTGCGCCGAGGTGACTACTGGCGCCGAAAACCAGATTGGGTTGGCGGCGGGGCTCGGGAAGTCGATCGATGAGAGCGAGGATCGGTGGGTCCGCTGCTACTCCAAGACCCCATTCCTCGTAGATTGCGGAGTTTCCTCGCGCTTCCACTTCCGCAAACGATCGGTACCAGAGCGAAGTGTCCACCATCGATGTCTACCAAACGTGGTGGGGTGCGGAAAGGTTTTCCATCACCCTGAAAGATAACGACGGGGCCGCCGAGTGGATAACCCACCGAGCGGCCCCGCCTTCCCCCTGTTCTCTACGACGCTTTACGACGTCGAATCAGGTGTGATCCAAGCGTTTCCGAACAACATGATGCCGTCGGCGCTCGGCGTGACTCCGTAGACGTTCTTGCTCCACGGAATGAAGTACTTGCCCGTGTTGACGACCAGCATAGGAGCCGTCTCGTTGACAAGAGTCTGGATTTGCTCGATCACTTTCTTGCGATCTTCGTCGGTCGGGGCCGATTGCATCTCGATGAGAAGGGCATCCATGGTCGCGTTCTTGTAACCGATCACGTTCGACGACGATTCGCTGTACAGGTTGCCGTACATCCGGACGAAGGGTGATTCGTCGAGCACGTTGAATCCGGCATACCCGATGTCGTAATCATGTTGGGCGTACATGGTTTTCACGAGGTCGTTGATACTGGTTGTGTAAACGATGTCGACCGTGAATCCGACGGCCTGCAGCATTGCCTGGAACGCGAGCGCACTCCGCTGAGTTGCCGGGTCGTTCAAGCCCACATAGGTGAGTTTGCCGTCGTATCCGTCCGCCTTGGCTTCGTCGAGGTACTTCTTTGCAGCCTCGGGGTCGTACCCGTTCCCGGCAACGGATCCGTGCCACTGCGACCATGACTGGAACATGTCGCTACCGGGCATTCCGTTGCCGGCCTCGACCCTCTCGTTGAAGGTGTCGGGGTTGAATGCCGCCACGATTGCCTTGCGCACCCGCACATCAGACGCGGCGCGTCCCTCACGCTGATTGATGTTGCCGACGCCGCCCATGTTCACGGTGTAGACGTATCCCACGTCTCCCGCGCTCAGAGCGTTGTGAACAACGTCCGCGCCACGTAGGTATGCGGCCTGAACACCTCCGGTGTGCAGGGCATCGAGTTTGGCCTGCTCACTGACGATTGCCGGAAATCGCAGCTTGTCGAGGTTCGGCTTGCCGTTCCAGTACCCGGGGTTGGCGGCGAGCACCAATTCATCCTGAGAAGCGAACTTCTCGACGACGAAGGGGCCCGCTCCGATCGGCGCGAAGGTCCCTGATGTCATGGACGACGGTGCCACGATCATCCCGGGACCGGTGGTGAACATGATCGGAAATTCGTTCCACGGCTGCTTGAGCGTGAAGACAACGGTAGCCGGATCCGGTGACTGTACGTCGGCAACGGTCGCCTTCCACACTTGCGTGTGGGTCCCCTTCTTCTCCAGATAGTGGTTGATGCTCCACAACACCGCAGCGCCGTCCACCGGTGTGCCGTCGCTGAACTTCGCTCCGTCACGAAGCGTCAACGTCCATATACTGTTGTCCGCGTTGGCTTTCAGCGATTGTGCAAGTTGCGGTTCGAACGTCTTCGTTTCGGGGTCGTACCGAATGAGGAGGTCGTAGATCGCGGCCATCTCGTTGCCGCCGGTCGCGCCGCCATCTTGGCGGTCGGCTGGATCGAGGCTGCTGACGCCGTTGTACGTCGCGAAGGACAGCGTTCCACCAGACGTTGGGTCACCGCCGTCCCCCTGTTCGCCAACCAGGCCGGTCGTCACGTCCGACGTATCGGTCTCCGAACCGGACCCACCCCCGGCGCAGCCGGCAACCAGCACCGTCGCCGCCGCCAAGGCAGTGAACGTGGTCGCGGCACGAGCGAATGAACTACGCAGCATGTAGACCTTCTTTCCTAGGAAGTTCGGGGAGGATATACCGATCAGCGCATGTTTGATTCGGGAATGGGCCGAGCACCACGAACCAGGCGTCCGGGTAGAGCTCCGGTGTGCTCGCCCTCTTCGAATACAACGTCACCCGCGACGACTGTCGCCACGTAGCCGGTGGCGGTTTGCATCAGCCGACGACCGCCGGTTGGCAAGTCGTACAGCACTTCCGGCTGATCGGCTTGCAGGCGTTCGAAATCGATCACGTTCAGGTCTGCCCGATATCCCGGCAGCAGCTGACCACGGTCCAGCAGACCAACCACAGCTGCCGTGTCGGCGGTGTGCCGCTTGATCAACCACTCGATCGGGAACAACAATTCGGGATTTCGGTGGTCACGTCCCCAATGAGTGAGCAGTGTTGTCGGGAAGCTTGCGTCACAGATAGCGCCGCAATGCGCGCCGCCGTCACCGAGCGCCGGCACAGTATCCGGCCGAGCAAGCATCTCGCGAACCGCATCCAGATTCCCGCCCGCATAGTTGAGCATCGGGAAGTACAGGAGTCCGCGCCCGCCTTGCGCCATCATCGCGTCGTACGCAACCTCGACGGGTGACACACCGGAGCGCTCGGCAAGCGCAGCAACCGAATCATTGGGTCCCGGTTCGTAGTTGGGCGGATCGCCGAGAAGATAAACACTGTCGAAACGAGTCGAGAGTTTCTGGACGAACTCGCTGTCTGTGACGGGCTGCTCGGCGAGCAGTGCCGCCTTGACCTCGGGGCGAGCAAGCTGCGACGCTCTCTCCTCGCGAGGAAGATCCGCGAGCGCCGCGTAACTGGGATACGCCATGAACGGATGCCAGCTCAACTCCCAGCCGAGCATCACTCCGACAGCTCTCGGCGCGACCTGACCCGTAATCGGAATATTCTGTTGCGCCGAGACTTCCGCCAGTCCGTCGAGTAGTGACCGCCACTTGTCCGGAGCCCGCTCGCTTTGGACGATCGACACGGACATCGGCCGCTGCGCCGCCTCGACTATCGCGCTGACAAACTCCATCTCCTCCGGTTCGTCCATGAAATCGGAGATGAAGTCGATGACACCGGCACCGGCCTTCGCCAGACCCCGGGCCAGCCCGGTCAACTCCTCCCGAGAAGCTGTCAGGCTGGGCGTCGGCTCGCCGGCGGACGTCTTGTGCACCGCAGACCGCGACGTCGACCACCCGAGCGCACCGGCCTCGACTGCCTCGGCAACAAGATCACGCATCCGGTCCATTTCGGCTTCGGTGGGCCGAGCCAGATGGTCACCTCCGCGCTCCCCCATCACATAGGTACGAAGCGCGCCGTGTGGCAGTTGGGCGGCAAAGTCGATGGCATGCGGCGTATCGATCGCGTCGAGATAGTCGGGAAAAGACTCCCAATTCCAGCTCATCCCTTCGGCAAGAACACTTCCGGGAATGTCCTCGACGCCTTCCATCAAGCTGATCAGCCAGTCGCGCTGCTCAGGTTTGACAGGCGCAAAGCCCACACCACAGTTACCCATCACCACGGTGGTGACGCCGTGCAGCGACGACGGTGTCAGCAACGTGTCCCACGTGACCTGTCCGTCGTAATGCGTGTGGATGTCCACAAAACCGGGAGTGACAAGCTTGCCCGACGCGTCGATCTCACGACGTCCCACCTCGGATACGTCGCCGATTGCCGTGATCGTGCCGCCGTCGACAGCGACGTCCGCTCGCCGCGGCGCGCTGCCCGTTCCGTCCACCACGGTGCCGCCGCGAATCACCAGATCATGCATGATCTACCGCCTCGATCGAATCGGATTGCCGGGCAGCGTCTTCGAAGAGACGCAGCGTGGATGCTGCCACCGCCTCGGCGGCCGCTGCGGCGGCACCCGATACGGCGGTGAACTGGAGAAAACCGTGCGGCAGAGTTGGGTAGTGCTGCACCTCGACGAGGACCCCGGCGCCGCGCAGTCGCTCGGCATACTCGAGTCCCTCGTCCAAGAGCGGATCGTGCCCACCCACCACCACAACAGCCGGCGGCAGTCCCGACGGGTCCGCAGCATGAATCGGCGAAATGTCCGGCGAGATTCGAGCGTTCACATCAGGGCAGTAGTGGTCGAAGAACCATCCCATCTCTCGCGCACCGAGGAACACTCCGGAGTTGTCGACGTACGAGTCCCGCGTCAGGTCGGCGTCCACCACCGGATAGATGAGCACCTGCCCTACCAGCGTGACCTCATCATCGGACCGCATCAACAGTGCGCTCACGGCCGCCAGGTTTCCACCGGCGCTGTCGCCCGTGACAACGATTCGCGGATCCAGCCCCTCGGATCCTGAGGCAACCCATCGCAGCACCGTCTCCGCATCGTCGACTGCGGCGGGGAATGGGTGCTCCGGTGCGAGCCGGTAATCCACGCTCACCACCGGGACGCCACAAGTGTCGGCGAGCAGTCGACACAGCGGGTCGGCGTAGTCGAAATCCCCTGTGACCCAACCACCACCATGAAAATGTACGACGGTACCGGCGTGTGTCACCTGCGTCGGCCGGTAGATTCGAACCGAAACTCCGTCCGTCACCGAACACGTTTTGATCGACGCCACCTCGGGTCCGGGAGCGCAGGCTTGCAGCGCACCCCGAATCCGCTCACGCGCCTGCGGTGGGGTGAGTTCGACCATCGGCGGGAGCCCTGCCCCTGACGCCGCGTCGGCGACGGCTTGTAATGCCGGATCCAACTCGCTTCGTTCCTGCACACGACTTGTCATGAACTAGAATCTAACTCTAGTCTGTGAATATGACAACAGTCACACTTGAGTCGCGAGTCGGTGCGCGGCTTCGCCTACCAGCGCAGAACGCTGCCGTCGCTCAGCTCGTGCCGTTCAACGAGAAAATCATGTCGACAGTGCGATCGAGTAGTCGATGCACTTCTACTGCGTCTTGGCGTCCCAAACCGAATAGCACCAACTGGTGAGTCAACACAGCGGTCACGATCGACACGATGTCGGCAGCATCGCCCGCGGGCAGATCGGCGAGTTGCGCGCGATACGAGGTCAGCACCTGATCGGAGAACTCGGCGAAGATCTCGGACACAATCGGATCAGTGGACTGCCGGAGACTGCTTTGCAGCCGCAGAAAGGTCGGATACTCCTCGAACCGACGGACCGAGTGATGCAGACGCTCGCGTATCCGCTCGGCGGGCGAACGCGACGTGTCAACCGGGTTTCCGTGCTTGATCGGATCCGTCGAAGACCAGTCCCGCAACACCGCCGCGTACAGATGCTCCTTGGACGTGAAGTATCGATACACCGTGCCGAGCGCAACGCCGGAACCCTCTGCAACATCACGGATTTGGATGCGTTCGAACTCGTCGGTGACCAACAACTCGCTGGCGACATCGATGATGTGTTGACGCCGCGCCTGTTGACCTTTGGGCAACGACGCGGGATCCAACTGCGCCGGCCTGTCGTTGGGCCCTGCGTCCACGTTTGCATTCCTCCCGTTACACCCGAACACCGTGCGGCGTACTCACTGCCTGCACTGATGCTACTGGCACGGCTTGTCGTCCCCACCCCTCACCGTGAAACGAGGCAGTCCCCATGTTGAACAACCCTCCGCAGTCGCCCACCTTCGATGCAATTGTCGTGGGCGCCGGATTCGCCGGTCTCTATGCGCTGCACAGCCTTCGAGAGCGCGGCTTGTCCGTGCGAGGGTTCGAAGCAGGCAGCAGCGTCGGTGGAACGTGGTTCTGGAACCGCTACCCCGGCGCGCGCTGCGACGTCGACAGCGCCGACTACTCGTATTCCTTCGACGACGACCTTCAACAGGAGTGGGTGTGGACAGAACGCTTCCCCGCGCAGCCTGAGATCCTCTCCTATCTCGAGCACGTCGCCGATCGATTCGACCTGCGGGAAGACATCACGTTCGGAACTCGCGTGACGTCTGCTCGTTTCGACGAGCCGGTGGGATTGTGGACGATCACCACCGACGACGGAAAGACTGTCATCAGTCAGTGGCTGATCATGGCCACCGGCGCACTGTCCTCCGCCCGAATGCCGGACATAGCCGGCCAGCACGATTTCCGCGGCGAGGTCCATCACACCGGGCACTGGCCGTCACAGGGTGTCGACTTCACGGGCAAGCGCGTGGGTGTCATCGGCACCGGATCGTCCGGAGTACAGGCAATCCCGCTCATCGCCGAGCAGGCCGAACACCTCACCGTCTTTCAGCGAACACCGGGATTCGTTATCCCGGCACGCAACCGGCCACTCGGACCCCGCGAGCTTGACGAGATCAAGGCCGACTACCCCACTCGTCGCCAGAATCTGCGCGAATCCCACGGTGGCTGGATTCTCCCGCCGCCCGTTGGACTGGCACTCGAGACCGCTCCCGAGGTCCGCGACAAGGAATACGAGAGCCGCTGGGCCGGCGGCGGAATCGCGTTCCAGAACACCTTCGGCGACATCATGACGAGCGTCGACGCCAACGAGACTGCCGCTGAATTCGTCAGGTCGAAAATCCGCGAAACCGTCGAAGATGCGACTACAGCAGAGGCGCTGTGCCCCAAGGGGTATCCCTTGGGTTCGAAACGACTGTGCATCGGCACCGACTACTACGAGACCTACAACCGAGCCAACGTCACACTGGCGGACCTCCGCGTCTCACCGATCGAGCGAATAGCACCTGAGGGAATCCAGACGTCTGCTGGCCTGCACGAACTCGACATGATCGTCTTTGCCACCGGATTCGACGCCATGACCGGGGCGCTGAACGCCATCGATATCCGCGGGCGAGGTGGCATCGCACTACGCGATGCCTGGGCGACTGGGCCACGCACGTATCTCGGCGTCGCGGTTGCCGGCTTCCCCAACATGTTTGCCCTCACCGGACCGGGCAGTCCTTCGGTCTTGTCCAATGTCGTGGTCTCGATCGAGCAACACGTCGAGTGGGTCGCGGACTACATCGACCACATGCGCCGCGTCGGCGCGCGTTTCGCCGAAGCTACCACTTCCGCGCAGGAGCAGTGGGTGGATCACGTGACCTCCATAGCTGCGGAAAGTCTCTACATGCAGGCAGATTCGTGGTATCTCGGCGCTAACGTACCCGGTAAACCGAGAATCTTCATGCCCTATCTCGGTGGGGTCGGAAACTATCGAAACCTCTGCACTCAGATCGCCGCCGACAACTATCGCGGGTTCACCACCACCCCCGAACTGACTCAGCGAAGCGGTACGTTTTCATCGAGGAATCGCTGAGTCATCTCGGCAATCTCGGACGCGTGTGCATGAAACAGGTAGTGGTGGCCGTCCATTATTTCGACCTGTTGAATGGACGGGTTGGTGATTGCCGCGTGGTGGGAAGACTCCCATTCCGGGTCGGCCGTGAGTGACGACGACGCCAGGATCGACATAGCCGGCATCGTCGGAGGGAAAGTAGCGCCCTCGGCGCCGCGCACGTTCTCAGCTTCGTGAGCGGTCTCGGCGAGCATCGTCGAATTCAAGACCCAGGAGTACGAGCGTAAATAGAGTTCTTGCTGCTCCGGGGTGTATTCACCGGCGTCCTCGAGGCTTTCTCGGTAGTCGGCCGCCAGCCCCAGATAATCGGTGTGCATATCCAGGAAGATCAAGTCCCGGACCCCGCCCAGTGCCGTAACCGTAGACATCCAGCCCGGCCACTCCGGTAGCCCTTCGGCAAGTTCGGACGTGTAGCGCTCGTCATCCAACCCCACGACGGCGGCAACCTCGCCAGGATGGTTGGTAGCCCACCACATCGCGTACAGACCGGAAATGGAATGTGGCATGAGAACATAGGGACCGTTCAATCCCAGGGCGCTCAGCGCAGAACGCGTCTCGTCGACGATTGCTTCACTGGTTCGCGGCGCGTCTGTGCCGTCACTGAGCCCCAACCCGAAGTTCTCGACGGTGACCACCGTGTTCGCCTCCGCCAGACGTCGTGCGAGTGGCGCAAAATCGAGAATCGGCTCAGGCGTACCCATACCAGGCATGAGAACAATGGTGCGTGGGCCTGAGCCTTGAACAGCGACGCTCATCCGATGTCCGTCCACATCGACATAGCGGTGCGAAGGTCCGATAAGTTGCTCGATGGCTTGCTTGTCCCGAGGAGTTTGCCACCGATGATTGATGGTCGAAATCGACACAGCACCAACAACTATCGCAAGCAAGGCAACGCAGATCCATCGCACCACGCGAAGGAATCGCCGTCGCGGCTTCCGAACCGTCGAATTACCGGCCTGCTCCTCCGAATCCGACTCGACGGCAATCGGATCAGGTCCCCTGGTTTCCCCCATGCGACCAACCTATCCGACTCCCCGCCCGCATCAGTGTTTGCGACCGGAGTATCGGGGTACATGACCCGCATGATCGATCCTTTTGCGTTGGCGCACAGCATTCCGCTTCCGTCGGATACTGGGCCCGATCCAGTGCCGCCGAACCCTGTGCCTGAACCAATTCCGCCAGCGCCTGGCCCTGTCCCGCCGACACCGCCACCCGTGCCTCCGACCCCACCGCCGCCCAACCCTTATCCGCCCGACCCGATCCCCCAGATATCCGACCTGGGGATCTGCGGAGCACAGGGCGATCGACAGCCTCAGGCGTAGTCCGCGAGAACCAAGCGACAAACGTCCTCAACGTTCCGAAGGGCCTCCGGGAAACCGATACGCCCCGTAGTCCAGAGAATCAACGAGTTCAACATCGTGCTGCCGATGGACAGTGAAGCCACCCGGGCAAGCTCGGGTGGCACCCCGTTCATCAGGCCGAACAACGCTATCCGATTGGCAGCGGCGCGGTCGTCCATCTCGTCTCGGACGTACGGGTCTGCGCAGGTCTGCAGCTCGATCTCGAGGCGAGCGAAATTCGGTCTGCGGTGAAATGCATTCATCTGCCTGGCGTACATCTCCAGGACTCGATTCAGGACCGATTCACTACCGGAACGCGTTGAACGCTCACCGGTAACACTGGCGTCGAAACGTGCGTTCCACGCAACCATCGACGCCGCCATCAGATGCTGCTTGGCAGGAAAGTAGCGATACAGAGTTCCCAAGGCGACGCCCGCACGCTCAGCAACCTCGCGAATCTGGACGGAGTCCGGGCTCATGTCCGCGAGCATGTCGATTACGGTGTCGGTGAGCGCTTTCCGACGCTCCTGCTGCGAAGCCGTCATGTTCTCGGCACTCATAGGTACCGCGGCCGACGCATCGATCATCGCTCGATCACTCCTTCAGCTTCAAAACCTTGCGGGCGTTCAGATGCAAGAACTTCGGCCACACGTCCTCATTGAACGGCACGTGTGGCATGTCTGCGAAGATACGGTCCAACGTCAATCCGGCCGGAAAGTAACCTGCGTAGATAATCTTGTCGGCGCCACGCGAATTGGCGTAATCGACTATCGCCTCGGGGTAGTGCTTCGGCGCAAAAGCCGAAGTCGAGTAGTACAAGTTGGGCCACTTGAGCATCAGCTTGACGGCCAGTTCCTCCCACGGTTCACAGCCGTGCCTGGTGACGAACACCAGATCAGGGAAATCGAACATCACGTCGTCGATGAGTTCCACGTGCTGTACCGCGGATTTCAATCGAGGTCCGGCGATACCGGCACACGCAAAGATCGGAATATCCAGTTCGACACACTTCGCGTAGATGGGATACATCTGCGGCGCATTGAGAGCGACCTGCGGAAAGGTGCCCGCGGCAAACGAACTCACCGATTTGATGCCGAATTCCTCGTATTCACGCGTCATTGTCGACAGAGTGCCCATGATGTTGTTGGGGTCCACAGCCGAACCTTGTGGCACAAAACGGTCGGGGAACTGCTGCACTGCATTCCTACCCGACTCGGTCGCCACAGTGACCATCCCGATTTCGATACCGTGCTTGTCCATCTCATGCAACGTCACCGACACCGGATCCGCGGTAGACAGATCCTTGGGAACGCCCTTGAACATGTACTCGGCCGGGAACTCGAACGACTCGCGGCTTTCCCGGTCCTTGGTCTGCTTGGTGATGAAGTCGTACTCGTGCCCACCGGACTCACGAAACCCGATAAGTGTGTCGACGATGGGAATGCCCTCGAATGGCGTCATACCTGTGACTCCTCCACCTTTGATCCACTAGACCCAATGGTCAATAATGAAACCGTGTTCTATTTGAGCGATAGTCCTGAGAGTAGAGCCTGGTCGGACTGAAGTCCAGAGCCGCCATGGATCCACTAAACATCAAGTTATCGACACCCGTTCGAATGTTGGTGCAGTATCGAGTTCGGACCTGCCGGTCATATCGCCCCCAGATGAAATGAAATAGTGTTCTATATCAGCAACGTCGGGGTTGCCTGAGCGGTCCGGTCCGAACAGTCGGCGATGACGGCAGCACCGGGGCCGATCTGATCGAAACGCAATTCCGCGAGAAGGTGATTCGGAGCTAGGGCTCGCGTCGGCGTAGGGAAACGTCGAGAGTGCTCATGATTTGGGCAAGCCTGCTCTTCCCCACAGGTGCGGCCGGGTACCGCCCGAGGACGTCGAGCAACACGGATGTAGCGCGATCGCACGTCGACTTTATGGATTGTGCTGCGGCGGCTTCATCTCCGTCTGCATCCAACTCAGCGACTCGAGCGGCACACGCCGCCGCTCGCAAGATGTGGCCGACTTGCGTCGCTCTCGCGATGGGATGCAAGTAGGCGGCAGCG
Organism: Rhodococcus sp. KBS0724; assembly: GCF_005938745.2. NCBI lineage: Bacteria > Bacillati > Actinomycetota > Actinomycetes > Mycobacteriales > Nocardiaceae > Rhodococcus > Rhodococcus sp. KBS0724. The sequence continues at coordinate 2,934,185 of NZ_VCBX02000001.1, read as the reverse complement.
GCGGCGTCCCCGCACGCACGCGCTGCGAGTTGTCCGATCTCGCTCCCAATTTCCTTTGCAGCCCGGTGAGCATCGAGGGCGGTGACGCGCTGCATGTTGGTTCTCGGGGCCCCGTCGGCAAAAACCCATGCAGCGACGAGCGCTGCTCGCGGACGTCGGTCGTCAGGCGCATCGGCCTCGAATGCCGACAGCAATGGTTGAGCGCTCTCGGCGGCGAACCGTGCGACCGTGCGCAACTCGTCCATCGTCAATTCGAAATCGCCGCTTGCCTGTGTCATCGCGTCGATTCTCTCAGAATGAATTGCCAGATTTCGCGGCGATCCGAATCTGTTCGGTTGTAGCCTCGCCGCTAGGACTCGAGCTTTCGACGTTTCAAGCTACGAACGCCGTCGTCGACCTTGCCGAGATAATTTCCGCTCGAGCCAAATCATTGTTCGCGTGACCGCATGCTGCCAGCATGGGCGCATGCCCGTGATGCACTCAGCCGGCGTCCGTGTCGCGGATCGCCCCGGTCAATGCGTGAACTGCACTCACCCCGCTCCCTCTCTGGGACGCGGGTGGATCGAACGCTGCCTCAAACTCACACCACAGCCTGCTCGGTGTGCCGAGATCGTGGCCATGGACTACTACGCTGGGCTGCTCGAATTCTGCCGGTGCCGACATCCATTCCATGGATCATGACCTCGGCCGCCGAAACCATGTGACACACATACCGTTCAAGCGATGCCGACGACTCGAAGCAGCGCGGTCACCGTCGCCGCACCGACGACTATCACCACGAATGGTGCACGACGCCATATGAGTACGCCTGCCACGGCGACGCCGAGCACTCGCGCCCACCCGGCAAAACCGTCGCCGGAGTAGACCGTCTGGGTAGCGGCCAGCGACACCAGAAGTGCCGTGGCACCCAACCCGAGCATGCGCACTGTGTGCGGACTCAGATGTATCCGATCCCGCAACAGCGGCCCTGAAACACGAAACCCGAAGGTCCCCAAGGCGATCAGACCGATGATCCACCAACTCATCGGCTACGGCCCGCCGCGATCAAACCGAGCAACCCGGCAATGACGCCGAGACCGGCAGGCAGCACGGGCGTCAGAACCACCGCAATTGCCGCCCCCAGCAACGCAACCCGACGATCGACACGGTCTCGCCACGCGCCGGCTGTGAGCGCCAGCAGAGCGGCCGGAAATGCAGCATCGATCCCCAGCGCGTTGGGATCGCCCAGAAGATTTCCGCCGACCGCGCCTATTGCCGTGCCGATATTCCACGCGAGAAACAGCGTGATCCCGGCGGCGAAGAATGTCTTGCGGGCCCGGGACACATCACCGTGCGACGCAAGTTCCGCTGTGGTGAAAGCCGTGGCCTCGTCGGTCATCAGGTGCGCGCCGAAGATGCGTGAGGGCCAACTCCCCCGCAGAACGTCGGCAAGCACCAGGCCGTACGGCAGATGACGTGCGTTGAGAAGCAGCCCACCAAAAACGACGGCGGCGGGGGCTGCACCTGCAACCACCGCCGCCACCACGAGAAACTGAGCTCCGCCCGCATAGACGATGCCTGACAGAGCAATAACCTGCGGCAACGACACCCCCGCCGCTACCGCAACCGCCCCGAACGAAGCACCGACCAATGCCATCGCCAACCCCAACGGGAGTAGAGCCGCAAGGGATTGACGATCAGGCACCGAGTCAGATTACCGCCCTGCGAGAATCACCAGCCGCGCTCGGCGAGACGATGTCCGACGGGCAGGTCGTCGACATTGATGCCGACCATCGCTTCGCCCAGTCCGCGGGAAACCTTGGCGAGCACGTCCGGGTCGTCGAAGAACGTCGTGGCCTTGACGATGGCCTCGGCACGCTGCTGCGGGTTGCCGGACTTGAAGATGCCCGATCCGACAAAAACGCCCTCGGCGCCGAGCTGCATCATCATCGCGGCATCGGCCGGGGTGGCGATGCCACCGGCGGTGAACATGGTGACGGGGAGCTTGCCGGCCTTGGCAACCTCGACGACCAGGTCGTACGGAGCCTGCAGTTCCTTTGCCGCGACGTACAGCTCGTCTTCGCTGAGCGAGGTGAGACGACGGATCTCGGCGCGGATGGTGCGCATGTGGGTGGTGGCGTTGGAGACGTCTCCGGTGCCGGCTTCACCCTTGGAACGGATCATGGCCGCACCTTCGTTGATGCGACGCAGTGCTTCACCGAGGTTGGTAGCGCCACAGACGAACGGTGCCGTGAACTTCCACTTGTCGATGTGGTTGGCGTAGTCGGCCGGGGTGAGAACTTCGGACTCGTCGATGTAGTCGACGCCGAGGCTCTGCAGGATCTGCGCTTCGACGAAATGGCCGATGCGGGCCTTCGCCATGACGGGGATGCTGACGGTGGCGATGATGCTGTCGATCATGTCCGGGTCGCTCATCCGCGAGACGCCGCCCTGGGCGCGAATGTCGGCCGGGACACGCTCGAGTGCCATGACGGCAACCGCGCCGGCATCTTCGGCGATCTTGGCCTGCTCGGCGGTGACCACATCCATGATCACACCGCCCTTGAGCATCTCGGCCATACCGCGCTTGACGCGTGCGGTGCCAACGGCAGTGGTGGGGGCGGAATCGGGGGTGCTCACAGCAAACTCCTGCAATAGTGGCGTCATGATCGAACCCCAGAACTGTAGAACGAACCGGCCTTTGATTCCGTAGCCAATTTGCCATTGCTGGCCTTAAATACGATCAGCGGATCGAGCGCACTTCAGGATCTTCGGTGCCATCAGCGATGGTCGCAGCTTCTGCCAGCAGATTTGCCAAATCGAGCGGGTACACCGGCTCACCTGCCTTTGTCAGTTCACGAATGACGTCGGCGCTACACCAGCGGAAACCGGAAATCGCGCGTTGTTCCAATTCGGTGTGGCCCTTGAACACCGGAGTGAAGCCGGAGGTTCGAGTGGTGAAGAACAATTCCTCCGAACGGATCAACTCGCCGTCGAACGGGAAAATCGCGACGCGACGCCACAACGGTCCACGGAGATCTTCCGGCGCGATCGTCAACCCTGTTTCTTCGGCAACTTCACGAACTGCGGCGCCGCGAATCTGTTCACCACGTTCGATTCCCCCACCGACAGTGAACCAGAACTGCCGGTCCGGGATCTTCGGATCGTGTCCGCGCAGAAGCAGCACGCGGTCCTGTTGATCGAGCAGCACCACTCGCGCCGACGTCCGAGCCGTATCGACGGTAATTCCCTCGGGAACTGCGGCAGCTGTCGTCCGTTCGGTGATCTCGAAATACTGTGGCAGCGGCGCGGTTCCGCCCAGGTGAAGCCAGCGGACCAGTCGGCGGGTTCGCAGCGCGAGGGTGTCACGCACAGCGTCGTTATGGAACCGCCGAGCGATGAGCACCCGGGCCTCCGCGTCAGCCAACTCCGCAACCAGCTGCGGCCGCAACGACGTCGTTCCATATGCGGCGAGAGCATTGGACAGTCTGTTCTCCGCCAACTCACGGTCCTGCCGATCGGCACGTTCCGCCGCATCCGCCAGCGTCACGAACCGTCGAGCGTCCTCGGCACTCATGTCGACCGCCGCAGCTCGAACCACGGCGGCCCTACGCGACAGTGCCGCATCAAGCGCCAGCCACGACTGATCCGAACGGACGTGTAAGCGGTCCAACCGGTTTGCCGTTCCGTACGCCCACAGTCCGATGACCAGAACGACGGCAGCAATGAGCCCGAGGACAAAAATTGTCAGTGCAGAAAAAGTCACGATCCCACCACGTGCACGCCGGTGCCGCCCACAGTCACGGTCTCGTAGACCCGCAGAATCTGTTCAGCCACTACCGGCCAGTCATATTCGGCAACCACCGCAGTCGCGGTATTGACCAATGCCCTGCGCCGGTCGGGATCGCCGAGGACCGAATCGATAGCCGCGGCAAGCGCGTCGGAATCCCCGATCGGAACCAACAATCCGGCCTGTCCGTCGCGAAGCACCCGGCGGAAGGCGTCGAGCTCGCTGGCCACTACAGCAGTACCGGCTGCCATTGCCTCCACCAGCACGATTCCGAAACTTTCTCCACCGAGATTGGGCGCGCAATACACGTCGGCGCTACGCAACGCCGACGCTTTCTCCTCGTCACTGACCTGACCGAGCAGACGCAGGTGACGGGAGTACTTCCCCGCCTCTTTACGAAGCTTGTCCTCGTCGCCGCGCCCCACCACGATGACCTCGAGGTCCGGATGACGCTCCACCAGCGCCGGCAATGCACCCAACAGCACAGCCATCCCCTTGCGCGGTTCGTCGTAGCGACCGAGAAACAGGATGGTTCCACCTTCGCGTGGATAACCGGGCAGAAGTTCCGCCCCGGCAAACGCAGCAACGTCGACGCCGTTCGGAATCTCGACGGCGTCCGATCCCAGAGACTCGACCTGCCACCGACGGGCCAGCTCCGAGACGGCGATGCGGCCACTGATCTTTTCGAGGTAGGGAGCCAACACGCCTTGGAAAGTGCTCAGCACCAACGACTTCGTCGTCGACGTATGGAACGTGGCGACGATCGGGCCCTCTGCAATGCGCAACGCGAGCATCGACAGACTGGGCGCATTGGGTTCGTGAATATGCAGTACGTCGAAGCCGCCTTCGGCGATGAACTTACGCAGGCGCGCATTTGCAGTGGGGCCGAACGACAACCGAGCAACGGAACCGTTGTACGGAATCGCGACGGCCTTGCCCGCCGAAACGACGAACTCCGGCAGCTCGTCGTCATCCGACGACGGCGCCAACACGCTCACCTTGTGCCCGCGCTCGATCAACACCTCGGCCAGATCCACCACATGCGCCTGCACCCCACCGGGTACGTCGAACGAATACGGGCAGATCATGCCGATTTTCATTCACCCTCCATGCGGGCGAGCCGCGATTCGGAAAGGTCGGAACGCCAGAGTGGTTGCAGCATGTGCCAATCTGCCGGGTGCGCCGCGATGTTGATCGCAAACTGATCGGCTAGCGCTTGAGTGGCCGGGCCGATTCCCTCGGACACATCGACCGGTGGATCGATCTTGAATCCCCAACCGTCGTCGGTGAACCAGCAGTGCACCGGCAGCAAGGCCGCTCCGGTATCGATGGCAAGTTTTGCAGGGCCCGCCGGCATACGAGTGGGTTCGCCGAAGAACGTCACCGGCACGCCCTTCTTTGCCAGGTCACGCTCCCCCAACAAACACACGATCTTGTTCTCGTGCAGATGCTTCGACAATTCCACGAACGGCGGATGCTCCCCGCCGCTGAGCGGGTAGATCTCGAAACCGAGGCTCTCGCGATACTCCACAAAACGCTCGTAGAGCGATTCCGGCTTCAATCGCTCTGCGACCGAGGTCAATCCACCCCACTGCTGAACACACCACACGCCGGCCATGTCCCAGTTGCCACTGTGCGGCAAGGCCAACACTGCACCCTTGCCGTCCGCCATTGCCTTCTCGAGGTATTCCTGCCCCTCGACCAGATCGTTCAGCGCCTTGCCCGTGGCGGCCAAATCCATCGAAGGCAACCGGAAGGCCTCGCGCCAGTACCTCGCGTACGAGCGCATCGACTCCTTGATCAGCTGATCCGGAACCTCAGCCGGCGTGACCCCGAGAACTCGGGCCAGGTTCTTCCGCAGTTGTTCGGGACCACCCTTACGCACCGCAAGATCCGCGCCCACATTGAAGAGCTTGACCGCGACGGACTCCGGCAGGCTGCGAACCAGTCGCCATCCCGCGGCGTAACCCAGATCAGTAGCGCGTTCGGCAACACTCACTTGTCGGACTCACCTTCGGTGTCGGATACAGCCGGTGCGATCGGTAGAAGTTCCCGCGCACCAGGCGAATTCCGCACCGCAAGCACACGCTGGAAAACAGTCACGATACTGCCCGCGGCAAGTACCCACATCGCGATGTGGATCGCCCACGGCAATCCGAGTCCGGTGAGTCCGGCACCGACCAAGACGATGACCAGACGATCTGGCCGCTCGATCCAGCCGCCGTCGGCAGTCAGACCACTCGCCTCTGCCCTGGCCTTCGCGTACGAAATGACCTGGCTGGTGACCAAGCAGATAAGCGTCGCCACCAGGAGCCACTTGTTGTTCTCGTGGTAGACGGCCCACCACGCCAAACCCGCGAAAATCGCGCCGTCGGCAACTCGATCACACGTGGCGTCGAGAACCGCGCCGTAGCGGGTTCCGCCGCCCCGTGCGCGCGCCATAGCGCCGTCCAGCATGTCGAACATGACGAAGAACCAGATGAAGATAGTTCCCCAGAAGAGATGCCCGGACGGGAACAACGTCACGGCGCCGGCAATGCTTGCGACCGTACCGATGATCGTGACCGCGTCGGGCGTCAAACCTGTTTTGATCAGAGCTTTACCCATCGGTGCCGTCACCTTGGACACCGATGCGCGTCCGAAGAAGCTCAACACCTCTGGAAACCTCCACCTAGTGAGCCCCGAACCGGGACCCGACGAATCACCTCGGCCCGCTCACTCTTGCCAAGCACGAGCGAGTAATCCCCTGGTCTCGCGCAACAACTGCGGCATTACCTTGACCCCACCCAAGACGGTGATGAAGTTGGCATCGCCACCCCACCGCGGAACCACATGCTGATGAAGGTGCTCGGACAGCGAGCCACCGGCAGCGGCGCCGAGGTTGAGACCCACGTTGAAGCCATGCGGATTGGACACACTCTTGATGACCCGCAGCGCGCGCTGCGTGAACGCCATCAACTCGGCGCTTTCCTCCGGCGTCAGGTCTTCGAGCGCCGCGACCTTGCGGTACGGCACCACCATCAGATGACCAGGGTTGTACGGGTAAAGGTTCAGGACCGCGTACACGTGCTCACCGCGGGCGACGATCAGCCCTTCCTCATCCGACATCTTGGGAATGTCGATGAACGGCTCACCCGTTGTGCCCGGGGTGTTGGGTGCCTCCGTGATGTACGACATCCGGTGGGGCGACCAGATCCGCTGAAGATGGTCCGGATCTCCGACACCCTGATCGATCAACGAACCTGGGCCTTCACTACCCGGCGCGCTCATGGCGCCACGCTTGACTGAACCAGTTCCGCACTCGGAGAAGCATTCTCGCGTCGAGCGATCCACTCCGTGATGATCCGGACCGCGTCGTCGGTGGGGATGCCGTTGATCTGCGTTCCGTCGCGGAAGCGGAAGCTGACCGCGCCTGCCTCGACGTCTCGCTCACCGGCGAGCAGCATGAACGGAACCTTCTGCGTCGTGTGGTTGCGGATCTTCTTCTGCATCCGGTCGTCGCTGAAATCGACCTCGGCGCGAACGCCTGCCGCCTTGAGCTTCTTGGTGACATCGAAGAGATGATCGACAAACGCCTCAGCGACCGGGATACCGACAACCTGCACCGGCGCGAGCCACGCCGGGAACGCGCCCGCGTAATGCTCGGTCAGCACACCGAAGAACCGTTCGATCGAGCCGAACAGCGCCCGGTGGATCATGACCGGCCGGGTCTTGACGCCGTCGCTGCCGGTGTATTCGAGGTCGAAACGCTCGGGCAGGTTGAAGTCGAGCTGAATGGTCGACATCTGCCACGTGCGGCCGAGCGCGTCCTTGACCTGCACGGAAATCTTGGGGCCGTAGAACGCGGCTCCACCCGGGTCCGGCACCAAGTTCAGGCCTGATGCCTCGCCGACCTCGGCGAGTGTTGCGGTCGCTTCTTCCCAGACATCGTCGCTACCGACGAACTTGTCCGGGTTCTTGGTGGACAGCTCCAGGTAGAAATCGTCGAGACCGTAGTCCTTGAGCAAATTCAGCACGAATTGCAGCGTGGTGGTGAGCTCGTCGCGCATCTGCTCGCGGGTGCAGTAGATGTGCGCGTCGTCCTGAGTCATGCCGCGCACGCGCGTCAGACCGTGGATGACGCCCGACTTCTCGTAGCGGTACACGGAGCCGAATTCGAAGAGCCGCAAAGGCAATTCGCGGTACGAGCGGCCACGCGCACGGAAGATCAGGTTGTGCATCGGGCAGTTCATCGGCTTGAGGTAGTAATCCTGGCCCGGCTTGCGCACCGTGCCGTCCTCGTTGAGCTCCGCGTCGACGTGCATCGCGGGGAACATGCCGTCCTTGTACCAGTCGAGGTGACCCGAGACCTCGTACAGATGGCCCTTAGTGATGTGCGGGGTGTTGACGAACTCGTAGCCGGCCTCGATGTGGCGGCTACGCGAGTAGTTCTCCATCTCGGTGCGGATGATGCCGCCCTTCGGATGGAAGACCGGCAGGCCAGAGCCCAACTCGTCCGGGAAGCTGAAGAGATCGAGCTCGGTACCGAGCTTGCGGTGATCGCGGCGCTCGGCCTCGGCCAAGAGCTCCAGGTATTCGTCTTGCGCCTCGGTGGACTCCCAGGCGGTGCCGTAGACACGCTGCAGATCGGCGTTGTCCTGGTTGCCGCGCCAGTAGGCAGCAGAGCTTCGGGTCAACTTGAAGGCCGGAATGTGCTTCGTGGTCGGGATATGCGGGCCACGGCACAGGTCGGACCAGATGGTGTCGCCGGTACGCGGATCGAGATTGTCGTAGATGGTCAGTTCGTTGCCACCGACCTCCATGATCTCCGGATCGTCGATGCCCGACTTGTCGTTGATGAGCTCGAGTTTGAACGGCTCGTCTGCCAATTCGACGCGAGCGTCCTCGATGGAATCGACAACTCGGCGCGAGAATCGCTGCGATCCCTTGATGATCTGCTTCATCCGCTTTTCGAGCTTGGTCAGATCCTCCGGGGTGAACGGACGATCGACGGCAAAGTCGTAGTAGAAGCCATCGGTGATCGGCGGGCCGATTCCCAGCTTCGCGTCGGGGAATTCCTTCTGCACTGCCTGCGCCAAGACGTGTGCGGCGGAGTGACGGATAACGCTGCGGCCGTCCTCGGTGGAGGCTGCAACGGGTTCCACCTCGACGTCGACCTCCGGGGTCCACGACAGATCCTTGAGCGTTCCTTCACTGTCACGAACGACGACGATGACGTCCGGCCCCTTCGTGGGATATCCAGCCTCACGCACCGCAGTCCCGGCGGTCGTCCCCGCGGGCACCCGAAGTGGGGCGGCTGAGTGCTCTGGCGCGGGACTGGTCACGGCGATGTGCTCCTAATGTATTGCGGCTAGTAAATCGTGCATCGCACCCACAGCGAGCACGTGCACGATCATGTTATCTACCCTGCCGACCCGAGGAGTCAACCGACTGAAGTTAACAAGCCACTTTCAGCTCAGAGTGGCGACTCGAGCCAGGAGTAGTCGAGGCCAACCCAGGTCCCGATCAGGCCGAAGGTGCCCAGAAGCCACAACGTCGCGATGACGATCACTGTGGTGAACAGAACGCCGATTCCCTTCACAACCAGTGACTGCTTGCCGAACCACGTCATGAAACGGTCGTACCGCGCCTTGGCGAAATGCAGTAGTCGATGCGCCCACGCGAACTCCGACGCCAGGATTCCGAGGCCGGCAAAGACGATGAGCCAACCGGGTCCTGGATAAGGAATCGCCAGAACGCCGGCCGCCAGTACGATGAGCCCGACAAAACCCACTGCGATTCGATACGCAAGATTGAGACTCGGACTGCTGGCAATACGTGCGCGCCACTTCGTCCAGCGGGACTCTGCCTCGTGGATACGAGACTCGGCTTCGCGAAAGAGGGTCAGGTCGGAATCGTCGACGGGAGGGTCGACCTTTTTGGTAGTCAGCTTCCCTCACCTGTTTCCATAGATAGAGCACGTCTTGCGCCCCAGGCTACCGAAATCTTGGGTGCGCCCGGATTGTCTCGTCGGGTGCAGAAACGACTGAAGGCGTCCCCGATATCTCGGGAACGCCTTCAGGGTGTACTTGTGGTCCCGGCTGGGATCGAACCAGCGACCTTCCGCGTGTGAAGCGGACGCTCTCCCACTGAGCCACGGGACCTCAAAACTCGTTCGAACGCATGCGCTCGAACGAGTTGGAACATTAACACGCTCGCGCCCTGAATACGAATCACCAGGTTGGCATTCATTCTCCTCGCTCAGCGCCCGATTTCACCCATTCCAGAGCCTCACATGCGCGCTCAACCGACTGAAAACATCGCAAATTTGAGCGATCCCACCACCAAAACACCGACTGAGCTGGTGATTTGTATGAATCCGACACCGTCGGCTAATGTTTTCAACGCACCGAGGAGAGCAACCAACTCCCCAAGCAACACGGTGCGATGCGGACGTGGCGCAGCTGGTAGCGCACAACCTTGCCAAGGTTGGGGTCGCGGGTTCGAATCCCGTCGTCCGCTCGAGAGGTGTAACTCAACCTTTTACGGTGGAGTGGCCGAGTGGTGAGGCAACGGCCTGCAAAGCCGTGCACACGGGTTCGATTCCCGTCTCCACCTCGCGCGATTAGCTCAGCGGGAGAGCGCTTCCCTGACACGGAAGAGGTCACTGGTTCAATCCCAGTATCGCGCACCACGTCAGGCCCTCGGGCCTGATGGTCAAGATCCGCTTGCGGGTCTGATAGGTTAGACAAGTACTGAGCGCCGGTAACGGAGTTCATTACACATGCGGACGTGGCGCAGCTGGTAGCGCACAACCTTGCCAAGGTTGGGGTCGCGGGTTCGAATCCCGTCGTCCGCTCCATTTTTATCTCCAGACCCGCGCGATTAGCTCAGCGGGAGAGCGCTTCCCTGACACGGAAGAGGTCACTGGTTCAATCCCAGTATCGCGCACCACGGAAATATGCAGAAAGCCGGAAACCCTCACGGGTTTCCGGCTTTCTTTCGTTGTACGCCGAATTATTGATGCATCCGCACGCACTGATCCGGAACCCTGTCAGGGTTCCGGATCAGTGCGTGCGGATCGTGAGTTCGACTCTTCAGTTCGCGAAGCGGTTGGCTGCCGACGTCATCGCACGCAGTGACGACTCGGTTGCCGACTCGCCGATGCCCATGGCCCAGTTCCGGCGACCGTTGCACTCCGTGAAAATGAAGGTTGCCGTGCGGTGGCCGATTTCGTGCTGATGGAACGAGAGAATCTCCAGCGAGATTCCTGCGTCGTGCAACATCGATGTCATCGCAGAAATTGCTCCGGTTGCGGTGGCGGATGCCGTCGCGATGCGCTCCCCCAGACCGAGAGTCGCTTCGTACGCCCAGCGACCGGGTGCGATCTTCTCGCTCGACCATGCACCCAGACGGATCGGACCACTCATTGCCGCGTACGTGGATTCGAATTCGTTCCACGACATCTCAGCGCATTCGGAACGCAGGCCGGTAGGCAGGGATTTTCCATGTCGCGCGGCAAAAGGATCACCGGCAAAGGAAAAAGCAGAATCAGAAGCGAAAGCGAAGTTGTAAGTCATTGTCGTGGTCTTCCTGGAATGAAGTGGAGGACCAACTGGTAGCACGACGACCCGCAGCGGGGGGTCGGTCCGATTCAGACCCCGCTACGGCGGTGTACTACGAGAATGCGCTTCATGTGAGTGAGGCTAGGCGGCCAGGAGCCAGAATGCAAACCTGGCCACGAAGCAGCCTCTTACCTCGACAAGTTCACCGACTTTGGCCGACAGACTCACTTACGTACAAGCAATCCGTTCAGAACGAGGTCAGAAAACTGATCGGCGACTTCCTCTGCTGTCGCTGGACCATCCGGATCGAACCATGTGTACGCATGTATGAACAGACCCAGCAGGCCGTACGCCGGTAGCCGACCCGACATCGAGAACCGATTCTCCGCTACTCCCCCGGCGAGCATATTCATCACGCCTTGTTCGTAGTCGTGCAGTGATTTCTCGATCTGCGCCCGCAGGTCGCCTTCGAGCCACACCCAATCTCGGAAGAAAACCTGAATTGCCTGGCGATTATGCGATATCTGACGCATCATCAAACGCCCGAACAACCTGACACGTTCTTCGGAGTCGACGTTCGCACTCATGACGTCCTGCCAATCCGAGACCATCGCCGTCATGAGGCGGTCACATACTTCGAAGAGCAGTGCCTCTTTGTTGGCAATGTGATAGTAAAGCGTTCCACGTCTCACATCCGACGCACGCTCGACGTCGGTCATGCTTGCACCGAGATAACCCTTTTCTGCAAAAACTTTTGTGGCTCCTTGCAGTATCCGCTCTTTCGAGTCCGCCGCTCGTGTATCTGCCACCCGTTTACCTCTTCATCCTCAGCACTCGATTCACCTGTGGTCAAGATGACTGGCGAATACGCTTACGGACCTCTTCGAGGGATCCCGGCTCGACCAGCGTCCCCGTCTGACCGAGGTTGTGAGCATGTGCCAGTTGATGATACGCGAATGCCGTCCGCAGAGCTTCGGACTGTCCCTGGCTGTCGAGCGAACTGTTGACACTCATCTTCGCCAACCGAAGACCGAATGCAGGATTTCTCGCGATCCTGCGTGCGAGGTCCTCGGTGAAGCCGGCAAGTTCCTCGAGCGAGACGACATGATTAACCATGCCAACACGGCGAGCTTCGTCCGCAAATATTGCATCTCCGGTAAACAGAAATTCCTTTGCCCTGCGCGCGCCCAACTCCCACACATGTGTGAAGTACTCGTGACCGTTGACGTTAAAGGCGACGATGGGATCACGGAACGACGTATTGTCTGCCGCTACGATGAGATCACACGGCCACACCAACATAAGGCCGCCGCCGATCACATTTCCCTGAACCTGGGCGATGGTTGGCTTCGGAAAGTCCCGCCATCTACGCGAGAGCCCCAAGAACGCGTCACATTCCAATTCCATCCAACCTTCGATGCCAGGTTTACTTCCCCGAACCGACTGCACCACAACGGGTTTATCCAGAACATCGACCATATCTACATTGATGCCGGTGCCGGGACTGGTGTCGTGGCCTGCCGAGAAGTCAGGGCCATCGCCTGCAAGTATCACGACCTTGACCGACTCGTCTGCACCGGCGCGAGTAAACGCATCGTCGATTTCGTACAGCATCCCCAGATTCTGAGCGTTTCTTTTCTCTGGGCGCGCGAGGAGTATGCGGACGATATCCGTTTCGACGTGCTCGTAGCGAATGTATTGATATGTCATGTCAGTTCCTCATCGGAGATATTCGATTTCAACGTGAGCATTCGCGTCACGATCGAGCACCATGCTGTGTGATCAGGCAAAGCGAGGAATTACTTCGGAACCGAATCGGCGAAGTTGCTCGCACACGACATCATGAGTCGGACCCGTCGCCGTGTGAAAGAGCGGCAACATCATGTCGACCTGCATATGCTGCTCCCACGCTCTAATCGATTGCTCACAATCATCGGCATTTCCGTAGACGAATCGATGCTGGAAATCATCGAAAACGATGTCGGACGCCTGTTTCGCGGTTTGCCATGCTGTCGACAGATCGGGAGCACCCTTTTCCCAGTACGACCGAAGAGTTCGCATCACCGGCGGTTCGATGATCTCCTGTGCGGCCATTTTGCTATCGGCAATAGCGGTGTGACGCTGCAAAATGAGCGAGACTTTGTTGCCATGCTCCGCTGCACTTTTCTGATAAATGTCATTCATCTCGACGGCTCGATCCGTGTCCGTCAACTGGTCGATGAACAGGCTGTCGGCAAACTTTCCCGCCCTTTCTACTCCCTTGTCCGAGGACGAACCCATCCAGATCGGCACGCCGCCTGGCTGCGTCGGCGGCGGCATGACCTTGACGTTGTCGACGGTGGTCCGGCGCCCGACGTAGTTGATGGAGCGTTCTGTCCGAGCTTGTTTCAGCACGTTCAATGCATCTTCGAAGCGGCTCGGACGCTGGTTCACTTTCAGCCCGAACATGGTGAAATCCTGTTCCCAGTAACCCATTCCAACACCCGCGATTGCGCGTCCACCGGAGATGGCATCGAGCGAATGGAACTCCTCGACAACCTGCATGGGGTGTTTGAGGCCGATCAGCGAGATACCGGTACCGATCCGGAGTGTTGTTGTTCTGGACGCAATCGCGGCCGCCACAAGCAGCGACGATGGGATGAATCCTCGTGACTGGTGGTGTTCGGGAACCAAACAGAAGTCGAACCCGTTGGCTTCGGCGATCTCGGCCTGTTCGATGCACTGTGCGATTGCCTCAGGGAACGATGTTCCCTTTGCTGCAGAAGGAATTACGAGCATTCCAAATTTCATGAGAGCTCCTGGGGAATAGTGCGAAAATGATCGACTGTCAGTCCTGATCTACTGCGGTAGGACTCCCCCCGCGTTTCGAGCGTTCCTGCGGTTGAACCACGATTGAACGGAGCGTTTGACGGCACCGACAAGACCGCCTTGAACGGCTGTGGCAAAAACAATGACAAGACCGCCGTAGATGATCTGCGTAAGTTGAGGAACGTATTTTTCGAAACTGTCGGCTCCTCCGAATACGCCGAACACCTGCGGGATGAGCAACGGCAATCCGATCACGACAAAGGCGCCGATCACCGGGCCCCACAACGTGTCGATACCACCGATGAACACCATCGCAACGTATGAGATAGCCACAACCAACGTAAATGTTGTCGAGGACAGACTTCCGAGCAAGTGGACGCTGAGTGCCCCTTGCATTCCGATCAGGCCCGAAGTGAAGGCAAATACGCCGAACTTGTAGCCGGCGACCCGAACTCCGACCACACCGGCGACAACCTCGTGATCTCGAATCAGCCGGAGAGTGCGCCCTGATTTGCCGCGCATGAGAACAGAGACCATGACAATCACTACCGCCACGATCGGCAGCAAGGTCCACGTCCACATCTGCTGCGCTTTCAGCAGTCCGCCACGGAATACCGGTTCGATGATGAAAGCACCTTCACCGACTGCTGAGGATTGGTAGCTGTGCGCAACATAGGCCACGATAAACGTTGCTGCCAGGCTCACGAGCGCCAAGTACAGCCCTCGGATCCGGAGCGCCGGAATCGCAACCACCAAACCGCCGAGCGCTGCGACGACAGTTCCGAAAATCACGTCGACGGGAAAGGCCCACCCAGCGCGCTGGGCAAAAACAGCACCGAACGCGCCCAGGGCGAGGAAAGCGGCATTTCCGATCGAAATCTGGCCTGCAGTTCCCATCAGAAGGTTCAGCGCCAGCGCCCCGATACAGGCGAGTAGGGCCGTGTTCAATACAAGAACGGTGTAGGACGACTGTGTCGAAGCCACGGTGATACCGATCGCGGCAACCGCGAGCATCAACCAGAGGCTACGAGGAGCCTTGGAAATCAAAGGCTTTCGCACTCGCGGTGCGGCTGCTGTCGAAGCTTTTTCGACTGTCAGTGTCATGGATACTCACACCTTCACGATTTCGGGTGTACCGAACAAACCATGGGGCCGGACGACCAGGACTCCGATGAGAATCAGGTACACAACGAGTACAGATACTTCGCCGCCGAGATAGACAGCAGCGAAGTTCTGCAAGATTCCGATGGTCAAACCGCCGACCAAGGCTCCGGGAACACTGTCGAGGCCGCCCAGGAAGATGGCAGGAAGCGTGGAGAAGACAATTGCGACCATCGCAGGATTAGCGACGTAGACGCTGCCGTAGACGACACCCGCCACGCCGGCAAGAGCGGCTCCGATCGCCCAGGCGACCAGGTAGTACCGCGAGATGTTGATTCCGGCTTGGCTCGTCAGCAGCGGTGCTTGACCAGCAGCGCGTAACCGGACACCAACCGTTGTAAATCGGAGCACGGCAGCAACCACCGCAATCAGTACGACACTGAATACGAAGATGACGATGCTGCGGCCCGACATTGTCGAGCCGAGAATATCGACCGTACCGTCCCCAGTACCCGGGAAATGCAACGTGTACTGGGTCGAGCCGAAGGCAATACCCATGACACCGTCGAGAACTGTTGCCAACCCCAACGCAGCAATCACCGCCATGAACTCCGGACGCCCGATTGTTCGCCGGAGAAACGCAAGATGGGACCCCATGCCGATGACGGCCACAACCGCGAGGGAGGCAAAAATTGCGGCAACGTTTCCCCATCCATTCGACGTCCAGTAGCCGACGAGATAGGCCGCAAACAACATCAGTTGTCCATGGGCGAAGTTGAATACACCAGTTGCTCGGTAGATCAGAACCAAGCCAAGTCCGACCAGTGCGTAAAGACCACCAAGAGTCAGCCCCGAGAACAGTGTCGATATAACGGTATTCACTTCGTACCCACGCTTTCGGTTGAAGGTCGACCTGCAATCGGCCCCGCAGAGTCCGTCGGTGTCCTCACCACGTCGGGGACCGCACCTCCGAGACTTCGTCCGAATTCTTCGGACGTGAGGACGTCGTCCGTCTGGCCGATCATCATCACGGCACCGGCCTCGAGGCACAGCACCCGATGAGCGGTGGAACCAACCAGGTCCAGGTGATGTTCGACCATCACGACAGTGCGCTGGCCGGACTTACCCCACTCGAGCAACAGCGATTCCACAACCGCACGCTCGGCACGGTCGAGGCCGGACGACGGCTCGTCCAGAAGGAGGATGGTCGGCGAGCCCGCCAATGCACGTGCGATGTCGACCAACTTGCGTTCGCCGTACGACAGCGCGTCCGGCATGTCTTCTCCGCGACCGCCTAGTCCCAGCTCAACGAGGATCTCTTCGGCCCGATCCACTAGTCCGGCTTCCCTTCGTCGCACCTTCCACGGCGCGAGCAGTTGCGAGGCAACCGAGTATCCGGTGGACATGAACATCCCGAGCATCACGTTGGAATGAACGTTCTCAGCTTCGATGAGTCGTGGTTCCTGGAACGAACGCGTCACGCCTGCCCGAGCAATACGGCGCGTCGGAATATTGTCAATTCGCTTGTTCGCCAGCTCTATTCGACCACCACTGAGCGGAATCAGACCACATAAAGCGTTGAGAAGGGTGCTTTTCCCTGCACCGTTTGCACCAACTACCGCCAGTATCTCACCGCGGGCAATATCGAAACTGACGTCATCCAGAGCTCGCAAGGCTCCGAATTCGGCTGTGACAGAATCTAAACGAGCCACAGGTTGAGAATTTCCATTCGTCATAACGTGCTCCCGACTTCAGCAGAATCCGCCGGGCCGGCGAGATAGTCCGATGCCGTCCCTGATGACACGAGTTCGCCACCGGCGATGAGATAGCAGTAATCGGAAACACCGACTGCGAAGGAAGTGCTCTCGTCTACAAGTAGTACTGACACCCCGCTATCGGCAATCGTTCGGACTGCCTTGACCAACTGCGGATGCATACTCCGATGCAGACCCAACGTGATCTCGTCTACGACAAGCAGCAGTGGACTGGCAATCAGAGCTCGCCCGAGCGCCAACATCTGTTGCTGGCCGCCACTGAGAAGGCCGGCGGGACTGTTGAGCTTGTCCCGAACCATCGGAAACAGGTCGAAGACAAATTCGAGACCCTCTTTTCGACTACGGCCATCCGGTCTGGTGCGAACCATCGACAGGTTCTCCCGCACCGTCATTGCGGGAATCACCTTGTGTCGCTCCGGAATGAACGCGACTCCGCGCTGCGAGAATTCGTGCGGCTTTCGGTTGTTCATCGTCTCGCCCAGGACCGACACACTGCCTCGCACAACGCGGGCGCCCTCAGACGGGAGGAATCCGGTACAGGCTCGTACCGTCGTGGTCTTACCGGCGCCGTTCGCTCCCAGCAGTGTCACGACCTGTCCCGCGCCGACGCGCAGCGACACATCGAGAATTCCGAGGGCACCACTGGGATACCTGACGCTCAGATTCTGAGCTTCGAGCACAGTCGACATGAGCTATCCAACCGACTTGCGAGTGACGAGATCCCCTGAGGGTGTAACTCCCGCACTACTCCAGGTGTAGAAAGACACCGCATTCACAGCCGTATGGTCGTCGGCAGAAAATCCGAGAACTCCGTCGAAAACTCCTTCCGGAGTGTTGAAGTCACGAACATCCTGCAAAGACGACATCAGAGAAGCGGTATCGCAATCCTCACCACACGTCTCGAGTGCCTCGACCAGGACCGCTGCCTGCCCGTAGCCGACCTCAGCCCACGGATCGTTGGCGAAATTTCCGTAGCCTGCGTCCGAAATTGCCTTGCTCACCGCGGCCGGGGGCACCATCGGGTTGTAGCTCATCGCGTAGATGTTCGGGTTCTTGGCGCGCTCGAGAATCGATGCCGTGACCGATACGTTTGCGACGATCGGTCCGCTGTACCCGGCATCCTGGAGTGCCTGAAAGCCCGGCACATTGTCGTTGCCGAAGAAGAATGTCATAACCAGATCCGGTGCTGCCGCGGCAAGTGGGGCCGCTTGCGGGAACGACGTCAACTGCAGCGGTGCGGGAACTGGGTTGATCACAGTGGCACCCGCTGCCTCGATCTGAGTCCTGGCGGATTTCATCCATGCTTCCCCACCCGGCGTTTCGACATACACGATGGCAATCTTCTTTCCTGTAAGACTCCCGCCGAGCAACTGCTGAGCTTTGGCCACCTGTAATTCCGCCTGAGTCTGGACACCTGCGGTGATACTGAAGAACCACGGAACCGGTGGCGGACCAAGCAAAGTCGACTCCGGTCCTGCGCTGAGCACCGGAGTGTCCGCGGTGGTCAGGACCGGAATACCCGCCTGAATCTGAGACGTCAGCGCCAGATTTGCCAGAGCGATCGGCGAGTCGGCAAGCGCTCGTTCGTATTGTGAGCGTGCCGTGGTCGCGTCGGATTGCGTGTCGAAGGTCGATGGCAACTCGATCGTGGTGCCGTTGACGCCACCCGAATCGTTCACCGACCGGATGTACGTACGGAATCCGGCGTCCAACGGGCCGGCCACTGCGGCGCCGCTTCCCGTCATGTCCCCCACGACCGCAACCTTGATCGTGCCCGAGTCCTCTTCGGATGACGAACACCCGACAAGACCAAGCGCACTGACACCGGCGATAGCCAGAACCAGCGCCGGTTTGCTCATTACTCGCGAAACTCCCTGTTTCCGGGCAGCATTGATCGAAGTGTTCGGATTCATATCGTTACCTCTGGCTCGAATGAGTCCGTCGGGTGTTCCCGACGTTCTGAACTACCCTGCCGATCTGGCGATCGGCCGGTTCTCAACTGATGAATGGTCAGGTGGCCGACAGCGCACGCAGCTGATCTTTCTTGACGCGACCTGTGTCCGTGCGCGGAAGCACGTCGATCACCTGGATATAGCGCGGGATCATGAATTTGGGAACTCTGCTACGCAGGAACTCGCGGAGCTCGTCGGCATCGAAGTCTTCACCCGGAAGCACCTCGACAAATACTTTGATGTCTTCGTCACCGTATCCCGACGGAACACCGACGGCAGCACTGTCGCGGACCTTGTTGTGAGCGTTGACTTCTTGTTCTAGTTCCGCTGCTGAAACATTTTCGCCGCTACGCCTGATCGAGTCCTTCAAGCGTCCGACAAAATAGTAGTTGCCGCCCTCATCGCGGCGCAGCAGATCACCCGAGTGGAACCATCCGTCGACGAATACCGCGGCTGTTTCGGCGGGCATGTCGAAGTACCCGGCGGTCAGGCCGTCGTGCGGTGCTTTGACCCACGCCTCACCCACCTCACCGTCGGCAACATCATTTCCATCCGCGTCGACCAGTCGCAGCTGATCGCCTGGCCGCAGTCGACCGCAGGTTCCAGGGCATTGCGGCCCGAGTTCGGAGTAGGTCACCGAACCGGTTTCACTCAAGCCCCAGAGCGTGAAGATCTGAACGCCGAAACGACTTTGAAACTGTGCAACGTCGGCGGGAATCGGCGTAACCGACAGGTACCGCAGCGATGTCGAGTTCTCCAGCGTCGTCGGCGGAGACTTCAGGAGGAACGATGCCATCGATCCACCCAGAATGGAAGCAGTGCAACCATATTCAGAAACATCGTCCCAGAAGTCCTGCGTTCTCCAACCGTCACGCAAAACTACCATCGAACCGGCGGCAGCAGCACTGTGAACGGCCGCCATTCCCGCCAGGTGCGACATCGGCAACGGGAGGTACCACGTGTCCTCGTCAGTTAGCGCGTCAAACGGAGTGCCACCGAACAATCGCGCCAGCAGCGCCCATGACATGCGCACACCCTTGGACTTCCCAGTCGTGCCCGAGGTGTAGACGATGCCGAATTCGCCATTGGACGCTTCTTCGTCGTCAAGCCGATGAACCGACTTTCCCTCTTGGACAAGAGAATCAGCGTAATAGACAGATGGCAAGGCACTGCGAACGCCATTCTTCCCCCCACCTCCCACCACGATAAATGCGCGAACCGATGGCAGATCCGAACACATCTTTACCATTTCGTCCAAGTAGTCGACATGAACCACGCAGACAACAGATTTCGACTGCTCGACCACATATCGAAGACTCGAACCGAGGAGCGAGGCGTGGACGGCGACACATCGTGCTCCCACTGCGCCCACTCCCGCCCAGCTGGCAACCCAATCGATCGAAGTCGGCATCATGAGCGCTACGTTGTCGCCCACCTGTATACCCGGTTCAGACAATGCAGCTGCCCAGGCCCTGGCGGATGAGCGTAGTTCGCCGTAGGTGACTCCCCGCCCACCCACCTCAACCAGGAATCGTCGGTGTGCGTTGCTCTCACACTGTCGCTCGACCAGCGAACCAAGTGCCTGGATAGTCATTCTGAACCCTCTCTATCGACTAGTCAGTCTAAAGATAGTGTGATCTGACGCACACGTCAATCGCAATCTTCTGCACGGCTTAAGATTTCGCCCGAAAAATGCCATTTCACCGCCGTGGTTGCGCGGAGCGCATCGCCGGCGTCATGATGGATCCGGTCTGCTTCCGGACCAATTTCTGCTCGGCAGCTGCCTTGATACGGCCCCAGAAGCCGTCGACCTCGCGGCCCGGTAGCCGCTGGCCGACACCCATTCCTTTCGTACAGACGCCCGCCGCGAATGCCGAGCACAATCGGCATCCTCCGAGAAAGGTCCGACGCTTGCGCACCGACGACATTCAAGACGCAGTTGACGAACTCGCCGAAACTCTCCGGCGAGCGGTGGTTATCTGCGACCCGGTAGTACGACTTATCTGTGCCAGTAGACATTTCGGGGACGCGGACGGTCAGCGAGTCAAGGCAATGCTGCAGCGCGAATCCGGCCCCGAAGCAGCGCGGCACGTACTCGAACAAGACGTCGGCCACTGGTCGAGAACCGGAATCATTCCGGCCAAGCCGGAAATCGGAATGTCCGCACGACTGTGTGCTCCGATCCGCGCCGGCCGGCACGTGTTGGGATATGTGCTTGTCATCGACGCACACGGCGACCTCACCCCCAACGACATCGAACTGATAACCGCACTCGCAACCCGTATCGCCACACCGCTCGCGGCAGACGATTCTTCAGCAGGCAACGCCGACCGCGCACGCGAAGAAGCGACAGTGCTTGCGTTGAGCGACGATGCGCAGCAGCGCGAGACAGGGATACGGATACTCGGTGCTTCGGCCGGACCCGCGCACGTCAACGTTGTGGGGATCTCGATCCCGGACGATCACGATTTGCGAATGAAGGAGACGGTCGTTCACCATATCCGCGCGTGGCGGCGCAACACCGGGCAATCTGCCGAAATCGGCTTCGAGAATAACCTTGCCTACCTCGTTCGGACCTGGCCGTTTGTGCCTTCCGACAACCAAGTCCGCGCACCGATCGTCGACCTCGTCGGAATCCTGACGTCGATCGCCGCACCGAACGACAGTGTCATCGCCGGGATCGGCGAGCTCGTCGCCAACGCACACGACGCCTGGAAATCTCGAAAGACCGCAGATATCGCATTATGCGCGGCGCGCACTCACGCTCATCGACGTCCCGTCGCAGACTGGGCGACGCTGGGAGCCGATGCCCTACTCGTGCAACTCACCCAGCGCACCGAATCCGGCTATCTCGAGCCTGCGTCGATCCGAGCGCTCCGCTCCGCCGACACCTCAGGGACGCTCACCAAGACACTGCGTGCCTTTCTCGATCACGGCGGGTCCGTGCCACGCGCTGCCGCGGCCCTCCACCTGCATCGCACATCGCTGTACTACCGCCTGGATCGGATACGCGAGCTAACCGGACTTGATCTCGACGACGGTGAGAATCGACTACTTCTCCACTTGAGTCTGCGACTGACGTTGAATGCGAACAACTCCGACATCAACCATCCCGACACCAACCCCATCGGCGAGGATGCCTCAACCGAGGTGTGAGCCCCCGTTGATATCCAGTGTCGCCCCTGTCATGTACGACGCGGCCGACGACCAAAGAAATACCACGCCGCTGGCAATCTCAGCTGGCGTGGCCAACCGGCCGAGTAGCGACTTGGAAGCCAATCGCTCCACCCGGTCCGTATCCGATCCCACCATCGGCGTCGCCGTGGCGCCGGGGGCAACACAGTTGACCCGGATCCCCTGAGCGGCCAACTCCGACGCGGCACCACGCGTCAAGCCGATCACGCCTGCTTTTGATGCGCCGTAGATCGAGCCGCCTACATATCCGCCGCCGGTGTAGGCGGCCGCGGACGCCGTCAACACTATCGACGCATCCGGTGCCAGGAATCCCAGCGCCGCTTTGAGGACGTTGATCGATCCCATCAAATTGACCATCAAACAGCGATGAGCCTCCTCGTCGGTCACGGTGACGATTGTGCGCGGCAGTGTAATTCCCGCCGAAACGAAGACACTCCCGATAGGCCCGGATTCGAACGTAGCGGCAAATGCGTTGCGCAGCAGCGATGGATCAGTGATGTCTGCCTGTCGATAGTTGACGGAGTCCAGCGCCGCGAGTTCCGCCGAGGGTTCGGCTGCGAGGTCGAAGACCGTGATCGCGTCGGCGCGACCGACCATCGCCTGAACCACCGCGAGGCCGATTCCACTATTTCCACCGATCACGACGGCCGGCCTGGTCAACAATTCGATATCCGTCGACGACACCATTGAATTCTCCTCTTCGTACACACGGAAACTTGTGTCCCGCCCTGCATTCGAAGTCTTCACTGCCGAACTGGACTGATCTACCTCTATCTGTCGGAAATTTCACGACGAACTTCGACACTCTGTGGAAATGCTCCGTCCGGGCAGATAGCACGCGTGAACTATGTAACTCTGGCATTCGACGTTCGACATCGCTCCCGATACAGCCGAATCCCACGAAGGCCCACTCGAGCCCCGATCGCTGGTGCGGGAACCGCCGATTTCTCCCGCAGAAAGGCTTGAACTCCCATGGTTGATCGCATTGCCCATGACCACTCACCGCTCACTGCCGCCGTCGTCGACTGCGACGTCCACCCCGTACTCACGTCCTCGGAACAACTGCTGCCGTACCTCGACGATTACTGGGCAGACCAACTCGTCGCACAGTTGACTCCGACATACGAGCCCAACTACCACCCCCGCGGATCTGCAATAGCCCAATTGCCCCATGCAACAACCGATATCGACAATCGCGCCGCAACCCACGTCGACGGTCTCACCACGGACGTCTTCGCTGACGGCCGCACCGACTACGCGATACTCAATTGCCTGTACGCAGTTCAACAAATCCATCAGCCCCAACGCGAGCGCGCACACGCACGGGCGCTGAACACCTGGATTGCGCGTGAGTGGCTGGATCGAGACCCACGACTACGCGCGTCGATCGTCGTCCCCGTCGGCAGCGCGCAGGCTGCGGCGGAAGAAATCGAATACTGGTCGCACGACTCTCGATTTGTCCAGGTGCTGCTGCTGGGACAATCCGAGTTGCTGTACGGACGGGAATCGAATTGGCCGATCTGGGCGGCGGCGGAGCGGGCCGGCCTCCCCGTCGCCATCCATATCGGTGGAGTTTTCCGACAGGCGCCGACCTCGGTCGGATGGCAGCAGACGTATCTCGAGTGGTACGTCGGTCAGCAGTCGAACATCGAAGCACAGTTGAGT
This sequence comes from Rhodococcus sp. KBS0724, assembly GCF_005938745.2. Classification (NCBI taxonomy): domain Bacteria; kingdom Bacillati; phylum Actinomycetota; class Actinomycetes; order Mycobacteriales; family Nocardiaceae; genus Rhodococcus; species Rhodococcus sp. KBS0724. The sequence goes on along the minus strand of NZ_VCBX02000001.1, from coordinate 2,910,376 downwards.
TCGATCGTCTCCGAGGGCGTCCTCCACAAGTATCCGGGAACCAAGGTCGTGGCCTCCGAGGTCGGATTCAACTGGGTTGCTCCGTACTTGTGGAAGTTCGACAAACTCTGGAAGAGCTATCGACCGGACGTGCCGTGGATCGATCGCCCACCGTCCGAACTGATCCGTGAGCATGTCCGCTTCACGACAAGCCCCTCCGACGGCGCCGAATCTGCCGGAGAACTTGATCGCGCAGTCGATCGAATGGGTTCCGACGCCATGCTCGTCTACTCCAGCGACTACCCGCACAGCCACACCTCCGGCTCACACGATCTTGCGAACGGGACCACGAATTCCCATCTGATCGACCGGATCTATCGACACAATGCGTTCGACCTCTTCGGGCTGAGCGCGTCGACTCGAGCAGAAAGCGTAGGTGAACAAGCATGAGCGTTTCGTACGATCAGCCCGCCGGACGAGAGAGCCTGGCAGCCCCGACCGTGGGATCCGGAATCGTCGATGTCGACATCCATCCGGTGCCCAAACCCGGTGTCCTACGCCCCTATCTCTCGGAGCGCTGGCGCCGGCACATCGATGAATACGGTGTGCGAACGACAAACGGCCTTGCCGATCTCGGCGAGTATCCCCAACTGTACGGAGGCGCAGCCCGAGCCGATGCGTGGCCCGAATTCGGTTCGCCCGGTTCCGATCTGGACATGATTCGTCGCCAGTTGCTCGACAAGCACGACGTCGAACTCGGAGTTCTGCAATGCCTCACTCCCGGTGGAGCCGCCCTCAACCCAGCTGGACAAGCACTCAACCCCGAACTCGCCGCAGCGCTCACTCGAGCTATCAACGACTGGCAACTCGAACACCTCGTCTACGAGGAACCACGCCTTCGCGCGTCCATCCCCGTCGCATTCGAAGCACCCGACCTCGCCGTCGACGAGATCAACCGTATCGGCGACAATCCCGGCGTGGTGTCCATCCTCGGACTCAGCAAGACCCTGGAGCCGATGGGCAACCGAAAGTACTGGCCGATCTACGCTGCCGCTGTCGAGCACGGTCTGCCCCTCCAGATCCACTTGTCCCAGGGCGGCGGGCATGCAAACACCGGCACAGGGTGGACCTCCTACCACACCGAATATCACGTCGGACACACACAGAGCTTCCAGTCGCAGCTACTCAGTGTCATAGTTTCGGGGATCTTCGACCGCTACCCAGATCTACGCATCGTCTTCGTGGAAGGAAATGTCGCACATTTTGTTCCGCTGCTACGGCGGCTGGACTACCACTACGAGACTCTACGATCCGAAGTCCCCCATCTGACACGAAAGCCGTCCGAGTATGTGCGCGATCATGTTTGGCTGTCGACACAGCCCATCGACGAGCCGCCCAACTCCGCACACCTGGTCGAGATGATCGAAGAATTCGGCATCGACAACATTCTTTACGCGTCGGATTATCCTCACTTCGACTTCGACGATCCAGACACAGCTTTTCCGCGCATCTTTCCGCCGCACCTCCGGGACAAAGTCATGCGAGAGAACGGCAAACGACTCTTCAGGATCGAGGACTGAGCCATGAGTAGGTACATTGTTGCGGCGGTCAGCGACATCAAACCGGGTGAACGAAAGATTGTCACGCTCGACGGTCGGTCGATCGGTGTCTTCAACGTGGACGGTGAATTCTTTGCCCTTCTCAATCAATGCCCACATGCCGGCGCACCGCTGTGTGAGCATGGAACTGTCTTCGGATCAGCCTCGGCTGAGAAGCCCGGGGACTCAATCGAATACGTCCGCAACCGCTCCATCCGGTGCCCGTGGCATCAATGGGAATTCGATCTCCGGACCGGTCAGTCCTGGTACGACCCGGCAAACGCCCGCGTCCGCAAGTACGAAGTCGACACGGTCGTCACCGCAGCCGACATCTCGACGGATGAAGCACAAAGGACGCCGGGACCACACATCATGGAAGGTTACGAAGTCACGACCGAGGACATGTACGTCGTAGTGGACACCTCGCGGCGGCGAGCGGGAACACAACGAACTCGGCACATTGCGACGCGAAACGCAGCGACAGATGCCTGAGGCGCTCGTCGTCGAGCCGCGTATCGCAGTGCTTGTCGCCGGCGTGGAATACGTGACCGCCGATATCCTTCACATCACATTGGCCGCACCTGACGGCGTTCCACTTCCGAAGTGGGAGCCGGGATCGCACATCGAGGTCGCGCTCACCACGGATCTCATCCGTCAGTACTCGCTGTGCGGCGATGCCGACTCGCCGAATTGGTGTATTGCCGTTCACCGCGAGTCGGAGAGTCGAGGCGGATCGGCGTGGATTCACGACAACATTCACGTCGGGCAAACGCTGACAGTCAGCGAGCCTCGCGCGCGCTTTCCGCTGGTCGACGCGCCACACTACCTCTTTGTCGCCGGCGGCATCGGAATAACCCCCATTCTCGCGATGATCGACGCGTGCGATCGCCGAAAGGCGTCGTGGCGTCTCGTGTATACCGGTCGCAGTGAATCGACGATGGCGTTCACGGAGACGCTTCGCCGATACGACCCCAACGTGAGTATCCATCCGACTGATGCTCAGGGACGCATCGACGTGGCGGGACTCGTCAGCGAAGTCCCGTCCGGTACCGCCGTTTACTGCTGTGGGCCAAGCACACTCGTCGATGCCGTGGAATCGGAGGGCGCAGCGCATCCAGAAGTCACGGTTCATGTCGAACGTTTCCGTCCACGGGACGGCGCGTTGTCGGGGACGGACACCGAATTCGACGTGATTCTCGACGAAACAGGAGTCACGGTACGGGTCGGTTGCGGCCAGTCCATACTCGACGCACTGGAATCAGCCGGCATCCACGTCCCCACTTCGTGCCGTGAGGGCACTTGCGGCACATGCGAAACGGTTGTCCTCGAAGGTATTCCGGATCATCGCGATTCGTATCTGACGACCGCCGAACAAGAATCCAACGAAGTGATGATGGTGTGCTGCTCACGCTCGACGGAGGACGTCCTCGTCCTCGATCTCTGATCCGCATCTCTTTTTCGGCACATGTACAGGAGTCCCAGAATGACCCATGCAACAAATCTGATCGGTTGGTCGCACACCGTTTTCGGCAAACTCGACGCACCCGATGTCGAAACACTGATGGGTGAAGTTGCACTCGCGGCGCTCGCCGACGCCGATGTCGCGCCAAAGGACGTCGACGCCATCTTCGTCGGCGTGTACAACAACGGATTTTCCAAGCAGAGTTTCGATGCCGCGCTCGTCGGGTCCGCATGCCCCGAATTGGCGTATGTTCCGGCAACCCGCATGGAAAACGCCTGTGCCACAGGTTCTGCCGCGCTCTATGCGGCATGCGACTTCGTTGAATCCGGACGTGGCCGAGTGGCTCTGGTGATCGGCGCCGAGAAGATGACCAGGGCCTCGAGAGCTGAGGTGAACGACATCCTCCTCGGGGCATCGCACCAACGTACCGAGGCTGATTTCGGCAGCTTTGCAGCCATTTTCGGTGAATTGGCGAGAGGCTACGGTGCGCGCTACGGCGATCAGTCCGACACCCTCGCTGCTATTGCGGCCAAGAATCATCGCTACGGCGTCGACAATCCGTATGCCCACCTGCGCAAGGATCTCGGGCTCGAGTTCTGCTCCCAGGTCTCCGAGAAGAACCCACTCGTTGCTGGGCCGCTCCGAAGGACCGATTGCTCGCTGGTCTCCGACGGCGCAGCAGCACTCGTCGTGGCGGACGCAGCAACGTCGCGGCATCGCCTGTGCAGCATCGGCATTCGATCACGATCGCATGCGAATTCACCATTTGCAGTAGCCGCACGACGTGACCCGCTGTTCTTCGACGGTGCCGCAACGGCGTTTCGCGGCGCGCTCGAGTCTGCGGGTCTGACACTCGCCGACCTCGATCTGCTCGAAACACACGATTGCTTCACTCAAGCCGAATTGATGCAGTACGAAGCCTTCGGACTTGCCGAACCCGGCCACGGACACCGTGTTGTGGAGGAGGGCGTGACAGCGCGTGACGGCGCCCTCACCACCAACGTCTCGGGAGGATTGAAGTCGAAAGGTCACCCCATCGGAGCGACGGGTGTCTCTCAACATGTCATGGCTGCAATGCAATTGAGCGGTGAAGCCGGGGCCATGCAACTCGATCACCCCGCGCGCGCCGCAGTCTTCAACATGGGCGGCGCCGCGGTCGCCAATTACGCGACGATTCTGGAGGCAAAATAATGAACACGCCACTCCGAAAGCGCGCAGTGAATCTCGCTACCGCACTTACCCGTACCGCACGCAGATTCCCCGACCGGATGGGGGTGTCGTGTGCCGACAAGGTGCTTACGTGGCGGGAACTCGACGATGCAGCCACTGGGCTAGGTGATGAATTGCAACGACGCGGCGTCCGGCAGGGCGATTCGGTCCTGATTCACAGCGGCAATCATGTGGAATACGTGATTTCGATATACGCAGTGCTGCGAATCGGCGCCGTCTTGGCACCGACAAATTCACGACTCGCGCCACACGACGTAGTGACCATAGCCGGTACCGTTCGTCCCACTGCGGTGCTGTGCGAGCGTTCCCACACCGACCACGCCCGCGCCATCACGGAGGCGATCGACATTCCCGGCGGGGTCCTCTGGATCGGAGCAGCGCAGTCCGAACCGGACAGTGTCGCCGGCGTTGCCCCGCGCCACGATTCCGGTAACGCCGACGTCATGCCCGGCGACCCAGCCTGGTATTTCTTTACTTCCGGAACGAGTGGCCCACCGAAGGCAGCGATCCTCACACACGACCAACTCGGGTTTGTCATTACCAGTCACCTGTGCGATCTGATGCCAGGAACCGATGAACGCGATGTATCGCTGGTTGTCGCTCCGCTGTCGCACGGCGCGGGAATTCACCTGCTCCCGCAGGTTGCCGTGGGAGCAGGGTCCGTGCTGACGGCCTCGCCCAGGATGGATGCGGCAGAAGTGTGGCGTCTCGTAGAATCTCAGCACGTCACCAACGTCTTCACGGTGCCGACCATCCTCAAATTGCTGGTAGACCATCCTGCCGCCCTGACCCATGACCATTCGTCGCTGCGCTACGTCGTGTATGCGGGCGCGCCCATCAATGCCACCGACCAGGCGCACGCGCGCCAGGTACTCGGCGAGGTACTCGTGCAGTACTACGGCCTGGGTGAAGTCACCGGGAACATCACCGTTCTGCCACCCCGTCTACATGGACGGCCTAGCCCCGAAGGAGTCGCAACGGGCACGTGCGGTTACCCCCGAACCAGCATGCAGGTCAGCATTCAAGATTCGAACGGCGGCCAGGTAGCACTCGGGGAGCGCGGCGAAATCTGCGTCGCGGGGCCAGGGGTTTTTGCCGGCTACCTCGACAACGCTGTCGCCAACGAATCGGCCTTCCGCAACGGATGGTTCAGGACCGGCGATATCGGACTGCTCGACGATAGTGGGTTTCTCTACATCACCGGCCGACTCTCCGACATGTTCATTTCGGGCGGTTCCAATATTCATCCTCGAGACATTGAAGAGAAGCTCCTCACACACCCCCACGTCGCCGAAGTGGCAGTGCTCGGTATGCCCGATCCAGTTTGGGGTGAGACCGGTGTGGCGGTATGCGTCCCAGTGGCCGGATCCACTATCGGGACCGAAGAACTTCGAACGTGGGCAGCGAAGGGGCTGGCGTCGTACAAAGTGCCCCGCCACTTCTACATGTGGGACCAGCTGCCGAAATCTGCATACGGCAAGGTCGTCAAGAGAGAGATCCGATCACTGCTCAGCGCGACAGTCTGGCCTCCGGAATAATCACGAGGTGACTGCCTTGTGCGCCGCAATCACGCTGCGGTACCACTCGAACGACGCCTTGGGCGTCCGTTGTTGAGTTTCGAAATCGACGTGGACGAGCCCGAATCGCTCCTGATAGCCGGCTGCCCACTCGAAATTGTCGAGCAGCGACCACACAAAATAGCCGCGTACGTCGACGCCGTCGTCCATGGCCGATCGCAAAGCCCGCAAATGAGCGTCGTGATACTCGATCCGGGCAGTGTCGCTCACCTCGCCCGCACTGTTCGGTGCGTCGTGGAACGAACATCCGCTCTCGGTGATGTAGATCGGTGGCAGGGACTCACCGAACCGTGAGTGGAACGTCCGCAGGATCTCCCCGAGCCCTTCGGGAACGATCGGCCATCCGAAATCGGTTGTCGGATAACCGGTTATCGCCACCGGCGCAAAAGGAAGTCCCGGTGGCAGGTCGATCTCGAGAACCCCGTCGGTGCCCTGCCCCTCGACGGGGGCGGCGATCATCGTCGGCTCGTAGTAGTTGATGCCGTACCAGTCGAGGGGCGCACTGATGATCGTCAGATCCTCGTCGATCGGCCCGGTGAGCAACTGCGCGAATTCGTCGGCCGGATACTTTCCGAGCAGTATCGGGTCGGCGAACATCCAATTGACGACGTGGTCGTAGATGTCTGCGGCCATCACGTCTTCCGGCGAATCCGATGCGGCCCGCACCGGCGCGTGGTTCGACGCGATACCGATGCCCGAACATCCCGCCGACCGCAACGCGTCAACAGCCACACCGTGTCCGAGTAGTTGGTGATGCGCGGCTTGGAAGGCTGCGAATCCCAGAGAGAGCCCCGGCGCATGTACCCCCAGCGCGTGGCCGTACAGGGTGTGAACAACAGGCTCGTTGAGTGGCATCCACATGCCGACGCGATCTGCGAACCGGTCGCCCACGATCTGGGCAAACTCCCCCAGCCGAAATGCTGTGTCACGGTTCATCCATCCGCCCTGCTCTTGCAGAGCCGACGGCAGATCCCAGTGAAAGAGCGTGACAGCGGGTGTGATTGCGGCGGCACACAGGCGGTCTATCAGGCGGTCGTAGAAATCGAGACCCTCCTGGTTGACCGCGCCCGATCCGGTGGGAAGGATCCGCGACCACGACAGCGACAGGCGATACGTGTCGAGCCCGAGTTGCGACATCAAGTCGACGTCGGATTCCCAGCGGTGGTAGTGATCGGCGGCGACCGCGCCGGTTTCACCACGGACAATGGCACCGGGCTGGGCACAGAAGTCGTCCCAAATCGACGGTCCACGACCGCCTTCGGTGACTGCGCCCTCGATTTGGTACGCCGCCGTCGCGGTCCCCCACACAAACTCGGGCGGGAAGGCTGCTGTTGGATGTCCACTCATGATGGTCAGTTAACCAAAGAATGCTGCGCGACACGCGAGTTTGTTGGACACTCGACCAGAACCGAGATCCAGTACCGTTCGGCAAAGCAGCCAAACCAAGACAAAGGCCACATTCGATGACGGATCACACCCGCACCCTGAGCAGGGCACGGATCGCCACCTCCGTGGCCTTCGGACTCCAAGGTTTCCTTCTCGCGTCGATCCTGACGCAACTGCCGTCGTATCGAGACATGTTTGCGCTCAGTGAGTCACTACTGGTGGTCGCGGTTGTGTCGATATCGGTGATCGCCGGATTGGGCAGCGTTCTCGCCGAACGGCTCGCAGTCCGCACCTCGAGCAAAACCACCCTGCGCACCGGACTGGCAGTCATCGCGATCTTCGGAGGTGCCACCGGCCTGGCTCCCAACTCAGCGCTCTTTTTTGTCTGTCTCGCGCTCTACGGGGTCGGCCTCGGCATCGTGGATGCGGCAGCGAATATGCAGGCAGTCTCGATCCAACACGCCAAGGGACGTTTCATTCTCAGCTCGTTCCACGCGGCCTGGAGCGTCGGGGCAATTGCCGGCGCGCTCTTCATCTCCGCAACCGCGGGCCTCGACATCTCGGTGCGGGTGACCCAGGTGTGTGCGGGAGTGATTGTGGCCCTTCTGCTTCTCGCGTTCGGTCCGTCGCTGCTCGATCGCAGCGCAACGACCGCCGTCGACTCCAACGTCGGTGGTGCCGTCACGCTCACCGTCCCGATGCGAGCGTTTGTCCTGCTCGGAATCGCGATGGCACTGTTCTATGCGGTCGATTTCAGCATCGGCAACTGGTCGACGCTGTACCTCGAAGACGTACTTCTGGCTGATGCGAGCACCGCTGCGCTGTCGATGGCCGCGTACCAGATCGCGGCATTGGTCGCGCGGTTGACCGGCGACTACTGGGTCGGCAAGTTCGGTGAGACCATGGTCGTCCGCGCCGGATCACTGATCGGCGTGATCGGTATGACCGTTGTCGTGACGGCGCAGTCTCCCTCGATTGCCATCGCCGGATTCCTCATCGTCGGCCTGGGTCTACCGGTGATCGCTCCGATCTGCTTCAGCGCCGCCGGACGTATGGCTCCGCCCGATCAGATCGATTCCGTCATCGCTCGCATCAACCTCTTCAACTACGTCGGCACTGTGGTCGGCGGCGGAATAGTCGGAGCTGTCGCTGCATTCAGCGACCTGCGGATCGGGTTCCTCATACCGCTGGCGTTCTGCGTGATTCTGATTGCGCTCGCACCGGCGTTCGCCCCGAAAAGCGTCGAAAGCGTGGCAGCCGAGAAAACCGGATAGCCGCCGCGAGCACGGCAAGTGGTGTACTTGAGCGACCATTGCACGTGCAGGGAAGGACGAAGTTACGTGAGTATCACCGTTGATCGGGCCGGAATCTGGGATTCCGAGGCAATCGCCGACGTGGCAGCGGTGACGTTTCCACTCGCCTGCCCGCCCGACGCTTCCGCCGACGACATCAACGCCTTCATCGACAACGTGCTCTCGGTCGACAAGTTCTCCGAATACCTGACCGACCCGACGCGCACGGTTCTCAAAGTGATCTCCGGCGACGCCATAGTCGGTTACGCGATGCTCATCGACGCCGAACCGTCCGATCCCGATGTGCGGGCGGCACTCACACTCCGCCCGACGACAGAGTTGAGCAAGCTGTACGTGCTACCCGGAAACCACGGCAGCGGCGCCGCAGCATCATTGATGACTGCAGTGGTCGCTCACGCCCGCGAAAGTGGCAGCACGGGAATCTGGCTTGGTGTGAACCAGGAAAACGCGCGAGCTCAGAAGTTCTATGCAAAGCACGGATTCGCACAGGTCGGGACCAAGACCTTTGTCGTGGGCACCCAGCTCCATCACGATTTTGTGATGGAGCGACCGGTCGGCTGATCGCGCCGACTAGCTCGCGGCAACCTCGAAGCGAGACAACGCAAGCAGACGCGACATGGCACGGAGGTACTTCTTCTTGTAACCGCCGGCCAGCATCTCGGGGGTGAAGATTTCGTCCAGACGAGCGCCGGACACCGTCACCGGAATGCTCGCGTCGTACAGACGGTCGGCGAGAACCACGAACCGAAGCGCAACGGACTGGTCTGTCGCGGGGTGCACGCCGTCGATGTAAACAGCACGAACACCCTCGACCAGCTTGTTGTATCGCGACGGGTGCAGCGTGCTGAGGTGCTTGCACAGCTCGTCGAAGTTGTCGAGCGTTGCGCCGTCGACGGACTCGGCGCGAGCGATCAACTCTTCCGAAGAAATCGGCTCGGGGGCCGGCGGCAGATCGCGGTGGCGGTAGTCGGGACCGTCGACGCGAATGGTCTCGAAGATCGAACCGAGCTTCTTGATCTCACGCATGAAGTCCTGCGCCGCAAAGCGGCCCTCACCGAGCTGGCCCGGAAGTGTGTTGGACGTCGCGACGATGGACACACCGCGCGTCGACAGCTCGGACAACAGGCGAGAAACAAGCATGGTGTCGCCCGGATCATCGAGCTCGAATTCGTCGATGCACAGAACGCTGTGCTCCGAAAATGCCTCGACGGCCTTGTTGAAGCCGAGTGCGCCGACGACGTGCGTCAATTCGACGAACGTGCCGAATGCCTTGGGCGAGGGAACGCTGTGGAAGATCGACGCCAGCAGGTGGGTCTTACCGACACCGAAACCGCCGTCGAGGTACAGACCAGCGCCGGTTGCCTGAGTCTTCTTGCCGAACAATCCACGACGACCGCCGGCCCGGATCTTGGCTACGCGCTTCGAGAATTCCTCGGTCTTTGCAACAGCAGCTGCCTGACTCGGCTCGTTGGGATCCGGGATGTAGGACGCAAAGCTCACGTCGTCGAACATTGCGGGTGGAACCATTTGAGCGACCAATTGATCGGCGGGTACCACCGGACTGCGATCGACAAGACGTTGAGGCATCCATCAAGGGTATCTACGTGGTGTGATCTCTCATATGCACCATCTGGATTTTGCGACCTACTTCACACCGGATCAGCCGCAGCGGCTCCGAGAACTCTATTCATATCCGGAAAACTTGCAGCATCCCTGGATACGGGTGAACTTCGTGTCCAGCATCGACGGTGCCGTCTCCGTCAGCGGGCTCAGCGGCGGCCTGGGCACTCCGGCGGACAAGACCGTGTTCGACACGCTGCGCGAGCTGTGCGACGTGGTTGTTGTCGGAGCCGGAACAGCTCGGGCCGAGAACTACCGCGGCGCGGTGATGACCGACGACGCTCGGGCGCGCCGGGTCGCGTCGGGGCTTGCGCCGGTGCCCCCGATCTTGGTTGTCTCGTCGCGCGCGTCGATCGACCCTGAAAGCCGATTGTTTCGGGACGCCGAAGTCCCACCGATTCTGCTGGTGGGCGCCGACGCCGACGCCTCTGCCGTCTCGAAGTTGAGCGCTGCCGGTGCCGACGTTCACCGCAGCGTCGGTGCGGCGGTGCGCAGCGTGGACATCGAGAACACGGTTGCCGAGCTGAAGTTGTGCCGGATCCTGTGTGAGGGCGGACCATCGCTGTTCGGCCAACTGATCACGGACAACGCCGTCGACGAACTGTGCGTCACAACATCTCCGCAACTGGTCGGCGGCAATGCGGGACGGATTTCCCTCTCCGCGCAGTCCCTTCCCACCCCGATGACGCCCGCACATATCCTCACGGACTCCGACGGCACGGTGCTGTCGCGGTGGGTTCGTCAACGTCCCCGGCACTGAACCTGGCACTCTGGTCGGCATGCGCAGAGCGGCTTTGATTGCACTTGTCCTGGCGACGTGTTGTGCCTGTGGCGCAGGGCCCTCCATCCGCCCGGATGTCGCCGTCGAAGGTCATAGCGGCGGTACCCCCGGGAGTTCCGACACATCAGCGACGACAACTCCCCCGGTTCCCGCTCCGGCCGTCCCGACCAGTGACCTCCCGTGGCGCGACTGCAGCGGAACATCTCTTGCCGACGCTGCGTTGTCTGCGACCAGCACGGGAGTCATCATCGAATGCGCCGAATTCAGCGCACCCATCGACACCAGCGGCCGCATCGACGGAACATTTACCGCCGCGGCGACCCGGGCCCGAACGTCGTCGACTCCCGCGAACGCGTACCCGATCGTCTTCACCTCCGGGACCGATCGCTCGTCGGGAAGCACCCTGGCCATGCTGTCCGCAACCGGACTGACCGCCGTCCTCGCAGCGCACCCCGTTGTGGCTCTCGACCGCCGCGGTATCGACCGCTCCACACCCATCGAATGCATGGAGCCCGATACTCGGCGTGGACTCGCTGATCTCGGCCAGTTCGAGCCGAGTTCCAGCGGAGACGCGGCCGACGCCGTCGCTGCACTCGGGCACGACGCAACTATCTCCTGCACGGACTACCTCGATCCACAAGAACTCGAATTCGGAGCCGACGCCGCAGCCGACGACATCAACGCGCTCCGCACGCGATGGGATGTCGACACCATCGCACTGTGGGCTGCCGGCTCCGGCTCTGACATCGGATTGAGTTACGCCGCAACATATCCCGACAATCTGGCCCGGTTGATCCTCGACTCGCCGGCACCGATCGCAACCGATGCCACCACCGAGGAAGAAAGCCGAGTCCAAGGCCAGGAAGCCGCGTTGACGGCGTTTGCCACTCGCTGCGCAGCGCTGTCCTGCTCGCTCGGCCCCGACCCCCACGCCGCCGTCGTTGCACTGATGGAACGGGCGCGAGCCGGTGAGTTCCGCCCCCTGTCCGCGGCATCGATCGCCCGCGCGATCTCGGCAAGTCTCGCCATCGCGAGCCAGAATCGCCAATTGGACACAACGTCCCTTGCCGACGCACTCAGCGCGCTCGGAACCGGGAACCCCGTACCCATGCGCGAGCGTGCCGCAGCCGCGGAGAAGGCCCTCGCCAGTGACGGTCAGTTCGTCGGACGCTGCACCGACGGCGTTCAGTGGCCGGGAGTGGGCCGCATCCGCGAACTCCAACAATCATGGGGTAAGTCCTACCCCGTGTTCGGGAACGAAGCCGCACTCGGATTGTCGGCGTGCGCGAGTTGGCCGACTACCACTCCGACGCCATTGCCCACCGCGTTGAAACCGACTGTTCTCGTGCTCAGCGGCCAAGCCGACCCCGCCGTCGGCAACAGCGGACTGGCCACCGTCACCGGAGTTGTCACCAACGCCGGCGCCCGATTTGCCAGCCTTGATTGGCAAGGTTCCGGACACCCCGCGATGCAATCCGCCTGCGTCCAACAGGCCGCGGTGTCCTACCTGGAGAATCAGAGCCTGCCCGCCAACGGCAATGTGTGCCCTGCCTAGCCGAATATGACGGTGCTCACCCGCCAATCCAGGGTGCATCCCCAGATCTGTTCGTGTCTCGGTGTACCGTTCCGAAGTGTTCCTTAGACAAATCGAGCCTCGCACCGGGCGGACAACCCAACAAGTCGTCAACTACGTTTTGTGGCCGATCGCCGTGATGACCGTGATCAATCGCGTTGTCGTCAAAGCCGTCAACGGGTCGATCACCGATGATTTCCGGCCGGTCTACAACGCCGCGCTGGCATTCTGGAACGGCCGCGAGGTCTACACCGCGGACTTCAACTCCGTAGATCCGCACTACCTGTATCCCCCATCGGGATCCTTGCTGATGGCACCGCTGGCCATCCTCGATCCCGAGCGCTCGCGCTGGCTGTTCATCGGCGCCAACGCGATTGCAATCCTGGTCGCGCTCTATCTGCTGCTGCGTCTGTTCGACCTGACAATCAGCTCCATCGCCGCGCCAATTCTCGTGCTTGCTGCATTCTCGTCGGAGACCGTCACCAACACTCTGGTGTTCACCAACATCAACGGCATCGTGCTTCTCAGCGAGATGGCGTTCCTACTCCTCCTGATGCGCCGTAAGGATCTGTGGGCGGGCGCGTCGATCGGCATCACCCTCGCCGTCAAACCCACTCTTGCGCCGCTGCTGCTGCTGCCCTTGGTTCGTGGTCAGTGGAAGGTCTTTGTCACGGCACTCGGTATCCCGTTCATCCTCACCGTTGTCGCGGTGCCGCTGTCCGCGGACCCGATGGCATTTGTCGAACGCACCGTGCCGTATCTGCTGGAATCGCGCGACTATTTCAACAGCTCGATAGTCGGCAACGGCGCCTACTTCGGGCTTCCCGAGTGGTTGGTCTTCGCCCTGCGCGCGGTCTTCGCCGTCATGGTTCTGATCTCGCTGTGGCTTCTCTACCGGTACTACCGCAACGACGATCTGTTCTTCCTCACCACTACAACCGGTGTCATCATGACCGCGTCGTTCCTGCTCCCGTCGCTCGGCCAGATGTACTACTCGATGATGCTGTTCCCGCTCTTGATGTCGGTGATTCTCAAGAACTCCGTCATGCGGAACTGGCCGGCCTGGCTTGCCGTGTACGGCTGCATGACATTCGACGACTGGTGGTCACTCCGCTGGCCCGCGTTCGGCCGAGCAGCGGAGTACATGAAGAGCACTCTCGGGTGGAGTCTGCTGCTGATCGTGATCTTCTGCGTCCTCGGATACCGGTATCTGGTTGCCCGACGCGAAGGCCGTCTCGACCGCGGAATCGATCCCGTCTATCTGCTCGATCCGCCTGTGGATGCCGCTCCACCTGCAAACAAAGCCGAACCTGCAGTAAAGGATTAGCGTGTACGCATGAGTTCTACAGAGAACACCCCCGAAGTCACCTTCACCGACGAGCAGTGGCGCGAAAAACTGACTCCGGCCGAGTACGCGGTCCTGCGTCAAGCCGGCACCGAACGGCCCGGCGTGGGCGAATACACCGACACCACCACCGAAGGTGTGTACTCCTGCCGCGCGTGCGGCGCCGAACTTTTCCGCAGCACGGAGAAGTTCGAATCGCATTGCGGGTGGCCGTCGTTCTTCGATCCCGCAAACTCCGACGCCGTCATTCTGAAGGAAGACGTGAGCCTCGGAATGCGCCGCGTCGAGGTTATCTGCAAGAAGTGCCACAGCCACCTCGGCCACGTCTTCGAAGGCGAGGGCTACCCCACGCCGACGGATCAGCGGTACTGCATCAACTCAATCTCACTGGTACTGAATCCCGCGAAGTAGTCCTCGGGGTCCCTGAGACAGGTACAAGTGCACACAAGTCTCCCCTGCGTGGCTGGATCAGCCATCCGAGGGAGACTTGTGTGCGTTCCGGCCCCAACACCTCACACTGCGTCGAGGGCCTTGAACACCCCGGTGTACAACTCGGGGCGGCGATCTCCGAAGACGTGATTCACGCTGGAGATTTGCCGCTCGCGCGCCCTCGACAGAGACAGTGAAGCGAGCGCAAGCCCTGCGGCGTCAGGCCTTTCGACCACCCACCCAGCCGTGTCGATGACAGCAGAGCCGCCGGTGAATTCCTGATCTCGCTCGCGGCCCGAGCGGTCAGCGCACGCGATATAGATGTGGTTTGTCCGCGCGGCGGCGCGGGCCAGCATGACCTGAGGCGGTTCGTCACCGTATGGGCGGGCGTCGAGCGCCCAATTGGTCGGCACCGCGATCAAGTCGGCGCCTCGTATGCCAAGGCTCCTCGCCATCTCCGGGAACTCCAGGTCGTAGCAAATCAGCACGCCCACTCGACCGAAACCGGTATCGACGATCGGAGGCGCCTTGACGCCGGCGGTGAAGAAGCGCTTCTCCCGGTTCCACAGATGCGTCTTCCGGTAGACGGCCTGGACTCCCGACGCACTGACCATGGCTGCACTGATATGTACGTCGTCACCCGATCGCTCTGCGAACCCGCCCACGACCAACCCCGGTGAGCCCTCGAGCGCCTGCGCCCATCTCGTAAAGACCGGGTGCTCGGCGGTAACGGCGCAGGAGTAAACCTCGTCCATGGTCTCGAACATGTAGCCACTCAAGGACAGTTCGGGGAGGACGACGATGTCGGCTCCTCGCTCACGGGCTGTCTTGACGGCGCTCACAGTGAGTTCCACGTTGGCGTCGAGATCGAGCATGCGAGGCGCCACCTGCATGACTGCTACCTGCGCCGGCGCCGTCATGCGCCCCATCCGAGAGGAAAGCGCTCGACGTTGCGCGCAGCAAGGAGGTCCTCGAGTTGCTGCGCTGACTGCTTCAGATCGGTTACGGCTCGCTCGAGTTTGGGTTCCAAGCGGAAAGTCGGGCCGGAGACGCCGAGCGAGCCGATGAGCACACCCCGGTAATCACGTACTGGTACGCCGACAGCAGCCAGACCGACCTCGAACTCGTCGACCACGATCGCATGGCCATCGTCGCGGACCTTGGAGACTGTCTCGACGAGATCGTCGACCGTCCTGACACCACCGTCGCGCGCCGTGCGCAATGTCCGTCCCTCGTACATCCCGCGGATTTCGGCGGAAGTTCTGTCGGTGAGCAGTACGCGGCCCACCGACGTCGAGTACAGCGACCACTGTGCGGGCATCGCCTGAATCGAGTGTTTGGCGGTCCGTTCAGCAACAGTGAGAGCCTCGAAGCCCGAGAGCACGGAAAGGTACACGGACTCATCCAGCCGAATGACCAAGTCGTCGAGAACCTCACCCGCACATTCCAATAGACGCTGGTCTCCGCTCACCTGCGCCATGTTGAATATCCGCCAGCCCAACCGGAAAGCGCGCGTCTTGGGATCCCGGTCGACCATTCCGTACTCGGTGAGCACCTTGAGACTGCGCGAGATCTGACTCTTGTCCATGTCGAGGATCTGGGCGAGTTCGGTGACACCGAGCCCCCCTTTCTCGCGGGCGCGGCTCGTTTGAAGGACAAGCAGGACCTCCAAGCCTCGCCGAATACTGGTGTCGCGTGTGGGTGGCATGCTGCAAGCTTCCTTCATTAGTTGCATATAGCGCAACAGTAGATGCCTTTTTTGCAACATTGGAAACAGAGTTGTAACGACGACGACACCAGCCAGGCATATCGTCAGGACAGTATTCATGGTGTCCATACGGCAACTGGAGTTGCCATATAGCCAATTCGAGAAGAGGACTCATGCGTCGGAAGACCTGGCGAATACTTTCTGCGGCCACCGTATGTGTGACGCTCGGAGTCGCGCTCACGGCATGCGGCGAAGGGACGGCGGACACCGACACTGTGTCCTTGAAGTTCCTCAACTACGGCGATTGGGTCGGCGAGACCGAGATCGCGGATTTCGAGAATGCTCACCCAGGGATCACGATCGAGCAGTTCGCGTTGCCCGACGGCGGCTCGTCGGCGCTGGCAGCCCAACTGGCCAAGGACAAAGGTGTTTACGATCTCGTCGCGGTCGGCAACGCCACGGCTGCCCGGTTGGAGGCCGGCAATCTACTGGCCGACTTCGACCCTGCCCAGGTTCCGAACCTCGCGAACGTGCCGCAGGAGTACCGCGACCAGTTCCCGTGGGGAATCCCTACGGACCTCGGCAAGGTCGGAATCATCTTCGACAAGACGAAGGTGCCTAATCCCCCGACGTCGTGGAAGGAACTCTTCGACAACGCCGAGCAGTGGACGGGCAAGATCGTGCTGCCGGACTACGACCTCGACGTAGTGTCCATCGCCCTACTGGCGCTCGGCTACGACATCAACACCACTGACAGCGGCCAGCTCGCCGAAGCAGAAGAGAAGATCAAGGACATCAAGCCGCACCTTCTCTCATTCCAGCAAAAAGGTCAGGCGAAGGCGATCATCGACGGCTCGGCACTCATCGCCGTCGCCTACGACTACGCATACGCGGGGGCCGAGAACGACTCGCTTGGCTGGGTCTCGCCGACGGAGGGCACTCCGGGCTACATCGAGGGCGTCGCTCTCCTACCCGGGAGCAAGCACACCGAGGAAGCTCTCGAGTTCCTCGACTTCCGCCTGGAGCCGCAGACGTACGGCGGGTTCATCAACAACACCGGCGCCTCATACCTTATGCCATCGGCCGAGCAGTACATCGAGCCTGGAATCCTGGAAAACCCTGCGCTCCAACCGAACCCGAACTCGCCATTCGTAGCGGAGAAGTTCCTGTCCGCCGAGGACACCGAATTACGGGCCAAGATGTGGAACCGGATCAAGGCAAACTGATGACCCAGGATCAACTCGTCGCTCCGCCCGGCGAATCGACGGACCGGGTGGAGGGCACCCCGCCCTCGCCGCGGCTTCCCCGCCAGAGCAACGCGCTGCGGCGGGGTCGAGGCTGGTCCGGAATCCTGCTCGCGACACCGATGACGGTCTACGTCGTGGCCTTCTTCGTTGTCCCGCTGGCATTCCTTGTGGTCTACAGCGTCTCCAAGTTCGACCTGCTCACGTTCGAGGTGCAGTCAGGTTTCACACTCCAGAATTACAGCGAACTGTTCAGTAGTACCTACGTCGGCGCAGTGGTGCGTTCACTGGGCATGACGGCTCTCATGACTGCGGTATGTGTCCTACTCGGATTCCCTGTCGCGCTGACGATCTCGCGTGCGACGGGCAAGCTCAAGGCACTTCTCCTGGTCGCCGTGATCGTGCCGTACTGGATCAGCTTCGTGGTGCGCACCTACGCGTGGCTCGAACTACTCTCACCGAGCGGCGCAGTCTCGAAACTTGCCGCGCTTCTGGGGATCGTCCCGGAGGGCACTCAGCTCGGATACTCGCCGCTCGCAATCGGTATCGGCATGGTCGCCGGCTACCTACCGCTGATGATCCTTCCGATGTTCATGGCACTCGATCGCATCGATCCGGGCTTGGAAGAGGCGGCCGCCGACATGGGTTTGAGCAGGCGACGGACCTTCTGGAAGATCACGGTGAAACTGGCCATGCCCGGCAGCATCGCGGGTGTCCTCCTGGTCGGCATTCCGGCAACCGGGGAGTACACCATCCCCGCAATCCTCGGCGGCTCGAAGACTCTCATGATCGGCAATGTCGAAGCGGAACAATTCCTGTCCACCGGCAACTATCCGTTCGGCGCGGCCATCGCAACCACATTGATGGTCGTCATGCTCGCCGTGCTCTTCGCCTCGCGTAAGCGACTCGACCGTCTGGGAGACATCACATGAAGCGTCGGATCAGCCCGGCAGCGATCGTCACCGGCCTCGTCCTCGCGTTCCTCTACCTGCCCATCGGCATGGTGATCGTCAATGCGTTCAATGCAAACGAAAATCTGATCGGTTGGGGTGGTGCGACTCTGCGGTGGATCACCGGGGTGTTCGCCGACGAACGGGTCCGCCAGGATTTCCTGACGAGTTGCCTGATCGCAATGCTCTCCACGGTGATCGCAGTGATTCTGTCGCTGGCCGCCGTTATGGCTGTCTCGCGCCTACCCAAGCGGACCGGCGCGGTATTGCAGACCCTCACCTATGCCCGATTGATGATCCCGGAAGTTGTCATTGCCGCAGGCATCCTCGTCGTCATCCAGCGCTTGGGGCTCACCACCGGCACCTGGTCGGTCGTAGCCGGACACATCGTGTTCTGCTCGGCCTACGCGACACTGGTACTGCAATCGCGTTTCGCGACCTTGACCGGGACGTATGACGAAGCTGCCGCCGACCTGGGCGCACCGCCGTACCGGGTGTTCCTGCGGGTGTTGTGGCCCATGATGATGCCCGCCGTCGTCATTGCGTCGCTGCTCTCCTTCACCTTCTCGTTCGACGACGTCGTCAGCACAGTCTTCCTGGCCGGGCCGGAGACCGAGACGCTACCGGTACTGATCCTGAGCCTCTCCCGCCACGGAACGTCGCCGGAAGTAAACGCAATCGCTGTCGCCTTCATGTTCGTCTCGCTCGTATTGATGTCTCTGGTCGCGTTGGCCTCGTTCTGGCCCACGAAGCAGGCACGTCGCGTCACCTCGGAAGAAGAAATCTCATGACAACCACCGCCGACCGGGACCACAACCCCGCCTCGCTCAGGCTCGAGGACCTCGCCTGCGCCTTCGGCGACCATCAAGTCGTCAAAGGCATCAACCTCGATATCAAGGGCGGCGAGTTCTTCTCATTGCTCGGGCCGAGCGGCTGCGGCAAGACCACGACATTGCGCATGATCGCCGGTCTCGAGCAATCCACCGCCGGCCGCATCTTCGTCGACGACACGGAGATCCAGGGCGTGGCACCACACAAGCGACCGGTGCACACCGTCTTCCAGAATTACGCGCTCTTTCCACACTTGAATGTTTTCGAGAACGTCGCGTTCGGACTTCGCGAACGCAAGGAAAACAAGCACGCCATCAAGGAGAAGGTCACCCGGTTCCTCGATCTGGTCGAACTGGGAGGCAAGGAGGATCACCGCCCACGCCAGCTCAGTGGCGGTATGCAACAGCGTGTCGCGCTGGCGCGCTCGCTCGTCCTGGGGCCGCGGGTGCTACTGCTCGACGAACCTCTTGGCGCTTTGGATCTACGCATGCGACGACAGATGCAGGTTCTGCTCAAGTCGGTGCAGCACGAGTTGGGCATCACTTTCGTCTACGTCACCCACGATCAGGAGGAAGCGTTCGCGATGTCCGATCGGGTCGGGCTCATGCATAATGGCGACCTCGTGCAGGTCGCGACACCCACCGATGTGTACCACCAACCCACCACACGCTTCGCTGCCGGATTCGTTGGCGCGTCGAACAGCCTGGACGCAGCCGTCACCGGTGCAGGATCAGGCTCGTACGACGTGGTCATTCCCGGTGTGGGTCAAGGCCGCGTCGCCGGAGTGGGCGAGGTCCCGGCCGACAAGAAAGTGACCCTGATCCTTCGCCCCGAAATGGTCGCGCTCCAGTCCGAGGACGACGCCGATTTCCGTGCCGAGGGCATCGCGGCAGATATCGCTTTTCTCGGTGCACGCACCTCGGTGCGCGTCGAACTCGCCAACGGCCAGGTCATCACAGCCGACCTAGCCAGCCGCACCCTGCCCGCCAGTGTCACCGTTGGCGCGCCCTGCCGAGTCTCATGGGGCCGCACCGACATGTGGGCGGTGACCCGATGACCTATTCCATCGTCGCCCGGTGCGAGCGAACCGGGCAGCTCGGTGTCGCGACCAGTACCTCCGACGTCGCGGTCGGCGCACGCGTGCCGTGGCTGCGAAGTGGAGTCGGCGCCGTCGTCACCCAACATCGCACCGATCCCCGCCTCGGACCACGGATGCTCGATCTGATGACGCTCGGAGCGAGCGCCATCGAAGCCGTCGAGGGAGTTCGCCACTCCAGTGTCCACGCAGACTGGCGCCAGCTCGCAGCCATCGGCATCACCGGGCCCGGCGTCGGCTGGACCGGCGCTCACGTCGACCCGAACGGGGTTTCCGTTGTCACTGCTGCCGATCATGTCGTCGTCGGCAACATCCTGGTCGGTGACGCCGTCGGCGTGGCTGCGAGTGCAGCCTTCGATGCCGACGCCGAAATGGAGCTGGGCGAGCGACTGGTCCGTGCGCTCGAGGCCGGACTGGTTGCCGGCGGCGAGCCGGACCCGCTGCGGTCGGCCTGCCTGCGTGTGCACGGGCACGAATCGTTCCCACTCGTCGACCTGCGGGTGGACGAGCACCCCGAACCCCTGCGCGAGCTTCGCCGATTGTGGCAGCTGTACGGACCAGCCGCGGGAGAGTACGTCAGCCGGGCCCTCAATCCTGAAGCTGCGCGTGGCATAGCCCCCGGCGCGGAGGATGCCGATGTCTGAGTTGATGCCGTCCGAGCCATCGCCGGTGCCCGCGTCTGTCGCCGAGCTCACCCTGTTACTCGAACCGCGACTGCCCGACATTCTCGATCTTGCCGAGCGACTCACGGCTGTCGAGAGCGGATCCTTCCTGCCGGCCGGAGTCGACGAGGTGAGCAGAATTGTCGCGGAACAGCTTGTGGCACTGGGCTTCACCACGAGTTGGCACACAATCGCACCGGATCGGGGTAAGGCATTCGAAGCAACCTTCGAGACCGGTCGACCAGGGCTCAGGCTCCTCGTACTCGGCCACGCCGACACGGTGTGGCCCGCCGACACGACAAACGACTGGCCAATCGTTACCGACGCGCCGATCATGTCCGGGCCCGGACTCGGCGACATGAAATGTGCCCTCGCGATGGCGGTCCACGCTATCGAGGCAGCCCTCAACACGTCGGTGCCTGGCATCGCCACGATCACGTACGCACTGGTACCCGACGAGGAACTCGGCAGCGTCGACAGCCGAAGTTGGCTAGCGGACCTCGGGCGGCGCACGGACGTGTGTCTCGCGCTCGAGGCCGGTCTGATCGACGGTGGAGTGATCGTCTCCCGCGGCGCGGTCGGGGCCATGATCATCACCGGCCACGGTCGCACGGCACACTCCACCGACGTCACCGGAGAGAGTGCCCTCCGTGCGTTGGCGCCGCTCGTCGAGGAACTCGAATCGCTCACGGACCGGGATCGTCGGACGATCTGCAGTGTCGGAATCCTGCGCAGCGGCACCGCGCGCCAGGTCGTGCCAGATCATGCAGAACTTCACCTCGACCTGCGAGCCCCCGATGACGCAGCGGGCCGGTCGTTGGTCACCGAAGTTCGCCGCCTGGCCGAGGCACGCGCGGGTGACGGCATCACCGTCGAAATCTCCGGGGGCATCACCAGACCCGCACTCCCCCGAACCTCCACCGGCCCCGTCTACACACTCGCCGAAGACTTGGCGTCCGCCGCCGGACTGGCGCTGCGTCGGATCGACGAGATGGGTGGATCGGACGCCAGCATCGTCGCCCAGTTCGCACCCCTCGCGCTCGACGGACTTGGACCGACAGCCTTCGACCAGTGCAGTCGCGCCGAGACGGTAGTGCGCGACTCGGTTGTTCCGCGCACTGCCATGCTCGCCGCGCTCATCGGCCACGCTGCGCGCCTCGCCGAACACCTGCCGAACCAGGAGGACCACGTATGAAAAACGAGTCGCCGACGCATATTTCAGGTGTTGCAAATATGACGATCACAGTTGTGCATAACCCAACAACTGATGTGAGCGACGTTTTGGAGTTCGTCGTCGGGCTCACCTGGCAGCAGTTACCGCCCGAGGTTCGACGCCGGCTGGGAATGCTGTGCCTTGACGCCTCCGTTGCGGCCCGCGCCGGAACCCCTTTGCGCTCGGCGCGCATCATCACCGACTACGTCGCGGCAACCATGCGCGGCGACGAGGCAACGTGCCTGCTCGACGGACGCCGAGTCTCGGCACCCGGCGCAGCGCTCGCCAACGGGACCGTGATGAACGCCGTCGACTACGACGACGGACATTCACTCGCCAAGGGCCACCCCGGAGCGGTGATCATCCCGGCCGCGCTCGCGATGGCCGAATCGACCGGCGCCAGCCATGAGGAATTCCTCCTCGCCATAGTGATCGGCTACGAGGTCGGTCTCCGCGCCGCGATTGCGCAGCACGATCGCTGGCCTCTCTTTCACAGCAGCGGCACGTGGGGCGCCGTCGGAGCCGCGGCTGCCAGCGCCCGCCTTCTGAAGCTGGCGCCCGAGCGAGTGGACGCGGCGATCGGTTTGGCGGAGTATCACGCCCCGGTCGACTTGATCATGCGCGCAGTCGCCGAGCCCACCATGGCCAAGGACGCTATGGGGTGGGGAGCGCACGTCGGTGTCACCAGCGCCCAGCTCGCTGCGGCCGGCTTCACTGCCCATCGCTCCGAGTTCGTCGCCGACCGCCTTCGTAGCGTGGTCGCCGATCTGGGCCGCCGATGGCAGCTGATGGATACCTACGTCAAACCGTTTCCGTGCTGCCGCTGGGTGCACCCGGCGCTGGCCGGCGCCGAGCAGATCCTGCGCCGGCTAGGGCGGGAGCGCCTTGATGCCGCCGAAGTAACACGCGTCCAGGTGCGCACCTTCCAAGCCGCGGCCGACCTGGCCCGGATGGTGCCGTCCACGAGCGAAGAGGCCCAGTTCAACCTGATCTGGCCGCTGGCCGCGTACCTGACCACCGGCGGCTTCGGACTCGAGTCGATCACGCGTGATCTCGGGGATCCGGCGATCGCTCGGACAGCCGGCGTCGTGGAGATTGTCGTCGATCCCGACCTCGAAGCCGGGTTCCCCGCAGTCCGACGCAGCTCTCTCACAGTGACATTGGCCGATGGCCGAACAGTAGAGAGCGGGCTGTGCTCGGCCGCCGGAAACGCGGACGACCCGCACTGGGAGTCCGTGGTGCGAAACAAATTCCCCACGATCCCCGACGAGCGCTGGTTCGCTTTCGATGCCGAACCGCTGCCCGCCGAGACCCGAAACCTGGTGGCCGTCGATCCGATGTGCGCGCTGACCTACCCAGTTGAAATGAGGCACCACAACACACACTGATCGCCCTCGCCCTGCACTCACACACCAGCCCTCATATTCCAGCCCTCACATTCCAGCACTGAAGGAGAAACCATGACTTCCCCCGAGCAGACCAAACGCCTGGCCGCGATCGACGCCCTCACAGCAGGTTTCCGAGCCCGTGCCCGCCGCTACGACGACGAAGCGATCTTCCCGACCGAGAACTTCGCCGAACTGCACGAGGCGGACCTCCTCGCGCTGACCCTCCCGGAGAAGTGGGGCGGACCCGGACTGTGGAGCGAAGGCGGATTCGCCGACTACTACGAGCTCATCGAGCGAATGGCCGCCATCGACGCCCCGACTGCACAGCTGTTCCAGGTCCACTCCCACGCCATCGGCATGCTGGCGCACGCGGCCACCGACGCCCAGATGGAGAAGTACGTCGTCCCGATCGCCAAGGCCGGCGAACTGGTCGCGTCGGTCGGCAGTGAGGCGACACCCGGCAAGAACAACGTCGGAACCTCGAGCAACCAGCTGGCCCGCAATGATCATGGTCAGTGGGTTCTCAACTGCACCAAGCACTTCGCCTCTCTCGGCCCCGGCGCCTCGCACTACATCATCTGGCTCGCATTGCCGGGAACGGAGAGTTACGACCACCGCACGGTTGCCGTGCTCGTGCCGCGCGATGTACCCGAGGTCGAATTGATCGACAACTGGGACGTGCTCGGAATGCGTTCCACCGTCAGCTGGGCCGTCAAGGTCACCGACTACGTACTGCCAGACGACGCGATCTTCGGTAAGCCCGGTGCGTGGGAGACCGACGACACCCGCACATTCACACTCGCGTTCGCGGCCAACCACCTCGGCGCCGCTCGGGGAGCATTCGACTTCACTCTCGAATGGGTGCGCGAGCGTCCGCAGTTGGCCACCAGCGAGCTGATCCAGTTCCAGCTCGGCGAACTGGCAGCCAAGCTGTCGACCGCTCGCGCCGCACTGTTCGACGCCGCAGCGGTATGGGATGCCGGCCAGCCGTCGGAGGGCGAGTTCCGCGGAGTCCACGCACTCACGACGGCCAAGCAAGTAGCACTCGAGGTCACGGGGCGCTGCCTCGACATCTGCGGCTCACGCTCCATGTTCAAGACATACCCGCTCGAACGCTTCTACCGCGACACCAGGGCATTCTCACTGCACTACCGGGTGGACAACTACACCCGCAACCTCGGTGCTTCGCTACTCGCGCAGGGATTTTCGGTGAACGGCAACGGCGGCCTCACTCCGACCAACGCTTGACCGCTCACACCCACCACTACCCACCGACAGGCCATCACGACTACGGGAGCAGGCTCATGAAATTGACGACGATCGGCGACGACGTGATGGCCCTGCGGACCGCATACGCCAACCTGCCATCCGGGGTAACTGCCGTGTGCGCCGAAATCGACGGTGAGCTGGTCGGCATGGCGGCAAGTTCCTTCACTGCAGTGTCATTGGATCCGCCGCTGGTCTCGGTGTGCGCCATGAACGGCTCACGGACCTGGCGGCGCCTTCAGGACACGCCGCGGCTCGGTGTCAGCGTGCTGGCAGCGGATCAGGGAACGCTGTGTCGCACCCTGGGCGCAAAGGAGGGGGATCGATTCGCGGGCGTGGAGACCGTCGTGACGTCCGACGGAGCAGTGCTCGTGCAGGGAGCTGGCGTGTGGCTGGAGTGCGAGATTCACAGCCTGTTTCCTGGAGGAGACCACGTCATCGTGCTGCTCCGGGTGCTCGGGCTTGACGTCGACACCGAACGAGATCCGCTCGTACATCACGCCGGCAACTTCCGAGGCCTTGTCTCCCGCACACCGCCTCGGGTCTGACGCGCACCTGTTGCCCACTTCCTGAGTGGGCAACAGGTCCAGCGAAACCCTTTTGCCCCACCACGACCACCACCTCGAAGCGAACGCCAACGTCGTCGTCTCTTCGAGGTGGCGGTCAGCTGGTCTTTGCGGTTCCCGCGCAACCGACGTCGCTCTGACCTCTCGTCAGCGCATTTCGCCGGCACCTTCGTAGGGGTTCAGACTCACCAGCAGGTCGTTCTCGGCAAAACGGGAATACCGGAAGTCGCGGGGGTCCACATTCGGCAGAGTAGTCGAACCGTCGGTTACCAATTCAGCGACAAGCTTGCCGACTGCCGGGGAGATTTTGTATCCGTGCCCGGAGAATCCGGTGGCCAAGAACAAGCCGTCCACCGGCGACGGACCGATGATGGGGTTGTAGTCCGGCGTGACGTCGTACGCCCCGACGTACGAGCTGGTGATACGCGGGTCCGGCATGTCAGGGAGTCGGTGCCCCATCTTCATGACGATCATCTCGAGCGTGCTCTCGTCCGCGCGATTGATGTAGTTGTCCGGGTCGATGTACTGCGGGGCTTGGTGATCCGAATTACCCACCAACAATTCACCATTCGGCTCACGGCACACATAGGAAAGGCCGGCGAGGTCGGAGAGTACCGGCACCACCGGCGTCGGCTCGCCCTGATCGACGAGGACGAGCTGAGCTCGTTGCGCCTTGACGTCCAGATCGAAGCCCAGCGGCGCGGTGAGCGCAGGCGCCCAGGGACCTGTCGCGAGAATAACTGTGCCGCTGTGAATCTCGTTGCCGTCGGCAAGGCGCACACCGTAGACGCGATCGTCGTCGCCGCGAAGTAATTCGGCGACCTCAGTGGACTGCCGAATCGTTACGCCGAGCCGACGGGCCGCAGCACCGAACGCCATACCTGCCATGTACGCCTCCCCGCGTCCACCGCGAGGCTCGTAGGCAAAAGCGGCAAAATCGTCGAGATGAAGTTGGGGCCAGAGTTCATGCATCTTGTCATGGCCGATCAGATCGACGTCGATTCCCAAGCTTTGCATCATGGCGACGTTCTTGTGGAGCGGTTCGACGTTGTTCTCCGCTACCCCCACGACGTATCCACACTGCTGGAAGGCCATGTCGTCGCCGAACAGTTCCGTCGCTCGTTCGAAGACATCGACGCTGTACCAGGACATGGCGGCCAGCGACGGAGTGCCGTAATGAGACCGGACAACTCCGCTTGACTTGCCGGTCATACCGGAACAGGTTGTGTCTCGTTCGACTACGAGGATGTCGGTCTCACCGCGGTCGGCAAGCGACCACGCGATCGCCAATCCCTCGAGGCCGCCTCCGACAATGAGGTAGTTGGTAGTCTCGGTCATCTTGTTTATTCCTTCGGTCCGGTACTTACACGATGCACATGTTAAATCTGTTGGTTACCAGTGGATATCAGCGATTTGACAAGTCCTGAAGTACGTCGGCGAGAGCGACGGCACCAGCCTCGGCATCGACGTCCTCGACGTATTCCTGTGGCGCATGAGAGATTCCGGTGGGATTTCGGACGAACAACATCGCGGTAGGTAGGTATGCAGCCAGCACGCCGGCGTCGTGCCCAGCGCCGGTGGCCAGAATCGGCGCGTCCGGCAGAACACGGCTGATCCGGTCACGCAAGATCGGATCAAAGGAAACGGTAGGGGAAATGGATGCTTCAGTCAGGGTGACGTCACATCCTTCGTCGGCACCGGAACGGTGGGCTGCATCGGCAATATCGGAGACGATCGCGGCGACGACGGCATCGGAGTCATGGCGGACATCGAGCCATACGTCGACCCGCGACGCGATCACGTTGGTACCACCTGGGATTGGATCGAGCTTGCCGACGGTCGCGCGGGCGTCGCGGTGATTGCCCGCGAGACGTCGCACATCAAGGACCGTCTGCGCTGCTGCGATCATCGGATCACGTCGATCGGTCATCAATGTGGTTCCGGCGTGGTTGCCTTGGCCGTTGAACGACAGACGCCATCGGCCGTGCCCGATGATCGACGAGCCGATGGCAACCGGCCGACCAAGGTCGGTCAGGCCCCTCCCCTGCTCGACGTGAAGCTCGACGAATACCCCGATGCCGGCGAGTCGCTCCGGATCGGGGCCGATGTGCCGTGGATCGTGCCCATTCGCGATCGCGAGTTCGGCGTATGTGACACCGTCGGAGTCGACGAGCCCGCGGACGCGGTCAGGATCGACATCGCCGGTGAGCAATTGCGAACCGAGGCAGGCGAGTCCGTAGCGTGAACCTTCCTCTTCCGGGAATACGGCCAACACGACGGGACGACGGGGAACGAAGCCGCGCGCCCGAAGAAGATCGATGGCGATCAATGCCGTCGCAACGCCGAGAGGGCCGTCGTAGGCGCCTCCCCCCGGAACCGAATCGAGGTGACTGCCGGTGGCTACGGCGTCACACAGGGGCAGACCTGCCGGGTTCCACCACGCCCAGATGATGCCGTTGCGGTCGGTTTCGACGTCAAGCGAGCGACGCTGCGCCTCGGAAATGAACCACTCGCGAAGTTCCATGTCAGCGGCGGAGTAGATGGGTCGGCTATAGCCGCCACGAGTGGGATCGTTTCCGACAGCGGCTATGTCGGACATCAGGCCGACCACGGTTGCCGGGCCGACTGTGGATGTATTCACAAGCGAGTTCTTTCGTCGGGCCGCACCCAATCGGTGCAGCATTGGAGGATTACATGACGGGACGGCGAGGATACGAAATAAATGACGGCGTAACGCAATTGGATAAAGTTGTCATCGCGGGTCGACGCCCCCGCGCGGGCAGAAGCGTGGCGTTCAATGTGGCTGGCGGACATCGAAGTCATGGACCGGGTCCGGATGGCGTGACGATGTTCGTTCATTCAGTACATCGCACTAATTGTTTGCAGTCCAATACTTAAATTGGGGTAATTGATAACAGATACGGAATAATCATCGAATGGAACTTCGACATCTTCGCTACTTCGTCGCAGTCGCAGAAGAGCTGCACTTCGGTAAAGCGGCTGCACGCCTACATATCTCACAACCTCCGCTCAGCGTGCA
Organism: Rhodococcus sp. KBS0724; assembly: GCF_005938745.2. Taxonomy (NCBI): domain Bacteria; kingdom Bacillati; phylum Actinomycetota; class Actinomycetes; order Mycobacteriales; family Nocardiaceae; genus Rhodococcus; species Rhodococcus sp. KBS0724. The sequence goes on along the minus strand of NZ_VCBX02000001.1, from coordinate 2,882,119 downwards.
TATTCGCGAGCTCGAGTCCGAGATCGGTACGCGGTTGTTCGATCGGTCGACCCGACGGGTGAGCTTGACGCCTGCCGGGGAGGCATTCCGGGAACGAGTGACCGTGCTGCTTGCAACACTCCAGGATGCCGTCATCGAAGCTGCAGATTTCGGCGCTGGGAAACGAGGCCGCGTGCGAGTCGGCTTCGTCAGTTCTGCCAGCGTCACCATCCTGCCCCGCGCGGTGCGACGATTCCGGGACACGCACCCTTCAGTGGAGGTGAAGCTGGATCCCTTGACCACCCGAGAGCAGCTCGAAGCCCTACGTACCAACTCCCTCGACGTCGGTCTTGTTCGGACAGCCACGGTCGACGACGACATCAACATCGAGCCGCTGCTTACAGAGCCAATGGTCGCAGTAGTACCCAAGGAGCATTCGCTGGCGCGTCTACGATCGGTTGCGCCCGCCCAACTAGCACACGAACGGCTCGTACTGTTTCCACGTGAGATGATGCCGGGATTCGTCGGTCAAGTGTGGGACATGTTGCGCGACCACACTGTCCAACTGAATGTTGTCCAAGAAGCGATCCATCACGAAACCGTGGTAGGCCTGGTGTCCGCCGGCGTCGGGATATCAATACTGCCTGCGTCGGTGTCACGAGTACAGACCCCTGACACTGTTATCCTGCCGATCGACGGCGCCCCGTCCTCGTCGCTGATGGTCGCCACCCGCGCAGGTGAAGATTCCGTCATCGTCACGGAATTTCTGCGTTGCCTTCACACCAGTGCCCCGGCAAGCGCCTAGCTGTGACCCGTGTGCACGCACCACTGCGCACGGTTACACAGCGAGCGAGGCCAAGTGAGTCGAGCGATCGCGGGCAATCGTGGGGTCAGGCACCGGAACGGCGTCGATCAAGGCCCTCGTGTAGGCATCACGCGGTGCGGTGAAGACCGCGTCGACGCTGCCGATCTCAACAACGGAGCCGGATCGCAGCACTGCAACCCGGTCCGCGACCTGGTGGACAACGGCGAGGTCGTGGCTGATGAACAGGCAAGCAAACCCGAGATCACGCTGCACCTCGGTGAACAGCTCCAGCACCTCGGCCTGCACCGAGACGTCGAGCGCGCTGGTCGGCTCGTCCGCAATCACCAGCTTGGGCGTCAGCGCCAGTGCGCGGGCGAGTGCAACGCGCTGCCGTTGCCCACCCGAGAGTTGATGTGGAAAACGGTCGGCCAACGTACTGGGCAACCGAACGGCGTCGAGCATCTCGAGTACGCGAGCGCGCCTTTCCCCCGCCGTACCGATCTTGTGGACGTCGAACGGCTCACGGATGGTTGCTGCGATCGTCAGTTTCGGGTCGAGGGAGGCGGCGGGGTCCTGGTGAACAAATGCGAGATCACGGCGTAGTTCCTGCAGCTGCCGTGGCGGTGTTTCAGCAAGATCGTGGTCACCGAACAGAACACGTCCAGCCGCCAACGGCACCAAACCGGCAGCAACGCGGCCGAGCGTGGTCTTTCCGGAACCCGACTCACCGACAAGACCGAGGACCTCGCCCCGGCGGACCGTAAGGCTCACGTCGTCAACTGCCAGGAAGGCAGGACTGCCATGTCTGGCCGGGAACTGCACTGTGGCGCTCGCGAATTCGAGCACAGTATCCTCGGTCGACTCCACCGGAACCGAAACCGGAACCGGAGCCGCCTCCTCGGGAAGGCGCGGCACTGCAGCCAGCAGTCGGCGGGTGTACGGGTGGGTCGGCGCTGCGAACAGTGCGTGCGTGTCCCCCACCTCGGCAACTTCACCATGCCGGAGGACGATCACTCGATCTGCATGCTGCGCAACAACTCCCATGTTGTGAGTGATGAGCAGAATTCCCATTCCGGTCCGCTGACGGATCCGGTCGAGCAGTGCCAGGATCTCGGCTTGCACGGTGACATCGAGCGCGGTGGTCGGTTCATCGGCGATCAGCAGATCGGGCTCGTTGGCCAGCGCCAACGCGATCGCAACACGCTGCTTCTGCCCGCCGGAGAGTTGATGCGGAAAGTAATCGACGCGGCGCTGTGGATCCGGAATCTCCACCTGCTCGAGGAGTTCGATTGCGCGGGCGCGAGCATCACGGGATGTGACTGTGCGATGTGCGCGAATCGCTTCTTTGATCTGCCATCCGACACGACGGACGGGATTGAGCGCGCTCTGCGGTTCCTGGAAAATCAGCGCGACTGTGGAGCCCCTCAGCCGATTCAATTCGTCCTCGGTCGCATCGAGTACGGATGTGCCGTCCAGGTCGATCGAACCGCGCGCCTCGGCTCCGTCAGGGAGTAGACCGAGGATCGCGCGGGCCGTCATCGACTTACCCGAACCGGACTCCCCCACGAGGGCGACGACCTCACCCCGGCACACCTCGAGAGTGACATCGTTGACGGCGGGAGGCTGCTGCCCGAAGGCAATATGCAGGTCGCGGACGGAGAGGAGAGCAGTTCGCACGAGGGTGTCCTTGTTCGGAAGAAGAGTAGTTATCGGCGCCGAGACCTGGCGGCCAGCGCTTGCGAAATCAGGAGCAGTCCGAGGACCAGAACAACAACGACCAGAAGCGGACCGAAAACAAAGAACGGCGAATGATAGGCATTCTGGGTTCCCTCTTTGATGAGTGAACCCAGCGACGGCATCGGCGGAATGACACCGAGCCCGAGGAAGCTCATCGCGCCTTCGACGAACACACCGACCGACATCGCCAGTGCGAGTTGAACGGTAAGTGGTTCAAGGCAATTGGGCAGAACGTGGCGTCGTAAGATCCAACCTTCACCCGCACCCAGAGTTCGGGCCGATTCGACGTACGGCAGCTCGCGCACAGTCAGCACCGACGTTCGCATCAGCCTGCCGAACACCGGGATTTCGGCGAGCACGATAACAACCGAGATCGTCACGATTCCCGGGCCGATAACCATCGTCAATGCGATAGCGAGAACGATTGTCGGGAATGCGAGAATCAGGTCGAAAGAGCGTTGAAGCACGGTATCGAGCCAGGCGGCGCGCGATGCGGCCAGACCGAGGAACGAGCCGATCACAGCTCCCACCGGGACAGCTACGAAGATCACCAGCAGGTCGATGCGAATACCGTACAGCGTCCGCGAAAACACGTCGCGTCCAACAGAATCCGTACCGAACCAATGATCACTGCTCGGGCCGAGCAGAGTCGCCCCACGTATCTGTTCGTCCGGTGCGAACGGAGCGAGCCACGGCGCGAGCAGTCCGGCAAGGACAACTGCCCCGACCAACGCGGCGCCGATCAGTCCGCGACCGCTTCGCAGCGCAGTCCAGCGGTCGTCCCGGTCGGCGCCGGTACCGTCGGCAGACTTCTCGAGAGACATGGTCATGGCTGACTCCCCAATCGAATTCGAGGGTCGAGCCACGCGTTGACGAGATCCGTGGCGAGCTGAACGATGACAAAAAGAACCACGGAGAACAACAGCATTACCTGGACCACCGGGTAATCCCGGCTCGAGATCGCACGCTCGATGAGGTTTCCGAGGCCTGGCCAGGCAAAGATCGCCTCGACGAGTACGGCGCCACCGAGGAGATGACCGATCTGCATCCCCAATACCGTCACGGTCGACGGCAGCGCGTTGGGCAGCACTTGAGTCAGAATGATCCGTCGACGCGAAATACCCAGGGCTCGAGCCGTTGTGACGTACGACTCGGCGAGTTGACTGCGAAGCGACTCGGTGAGAAACCGGGTCAGCGCGGCCGCAATCGGAAGCCCGAGACATATCGCGGGAAGGATCAGATACTGCACCGTGATGCCCGGGTCGTCCAGAAAACCCTTGCGGGGAATTCCACCGGCCGGCAACACCGCCCAGACCACACCGAACAACACCACCAGGAGCGCTCCCGTCACGAAGTTCGGGATCGCGACGGCGACAGTGCCGAACGCTGTCACGATGCTGTTGAGCCACCGCCGATCGATGATGACCGACACCGTACTCAAGCCGAGGGCAACAGCAACCGCAAAAATCAACGCGGTGATCGAGAGGAGCAAGGTATTACCAAGCGCATCGAGCATCAGCGCGGAAATCTCGCCACCGAGAATCAACGACCGACCGAGGTCGAAGGTCAGAATTCCGCCGATCCACGAAAAGTACTGGACCAGTGGGGAACCGTTCAGCCCCAACTCGTCACGCAGTGCTTCCAGAGCCTGCGGAGTTGCATCCGGACCGGCCAACACACTGGCTGGGTCACCAGGTACCAGTCGCAACAGAGTGAAGATCACTATCGAGCCGACTGCCAGAACCAGCAAGGCCGAGGGCAGTCGGCGAAGTGCATACGAGAGCATGACCGATCACTCGCTCAAATAGGCATTGCTCAGATCGAGTTCCGCCCTCTTCGACCAGTCCACGTCGTGGACAGCTGCGGACATCGCGAGCGTATTGTCTGCATTGAGCAGTCCGATCACCACGACATTGTCGAGCAGTTCGTGGTTCAGAACCTGGTATGCCGCAAGAGCTTCCGGACTCTTCGGATCGGTGATTCGCCACACCGCTTCGGTAGCAGCCTGGTAATCCGCATCGATGAAATTCGACGTGTTCTTGTAGGCATTGAACGGATAGGCGCTGGTCGGCAGCGTCGAGGGTGTGTACTGCGCGAATACATGCGAGGTGATCCAGAGCCCGCCATACGTTCCGCCGATCAGATTCTTCACCGACGTCGCAGCATCGATTGGTTCGATGACCGTCGTGATACCGACTGCGGCAAGGTCCGCTTGAATGATCTGAGCGATGGATTCCGACTCGCTCGATCCCGCGGTGTAGCTGATCGGAATGACCGGGATGTCGCCAACCTCGGCGACGAGTGCCTTCGCCTTGTCGACGTCATGGTTGTACGTGGAGTTGAGGCTCGCATCGAACGCCGGCGAGTACTCCGGCCACGGCAGGTTGTCGGATGTGCCATGCCCTTGATTCACGTCGTCGAGTAGCCGTTCGCGATCCACAGCATGAGCGATTGCCTGGCGGACGCGGACATCCCCCAGACCCGGGGCCTGCACATTCGCACCGATGTACCACGTGCGCAGTACGCCGGTCTGATCGACGACCTCGAAGTTGGGGTCGGCGGCGAGCATATCGGCATCACGCGGAGCCGCGTTGAGCAGCAGATCCAGCTGCCCCGACCGAAGTTGCGACACCCGCGTCTGGGCATCGGGAACAATGACGTACTCGACGCCGTCGAGGTTGGGTGCGCCGTCCCAGTACTGCTCGTTGGCCTCGAAGGTCATTCCGGTGCCGGGTTGCCAGTTGGCGAAGGTGAAAGCTCCGGTTCCGTTGTATGCCTTACCCGAATCGAAGTCGGCCATGGTGTTGCGGTCGATGACGGGCACGACATCGAGCAGATCGAAAAAGTTGCCGGCCGAATGCGCGAGTGTGAGCACAATCGTGTGATCATCAGGCCTGTTGTAGTTGGTGATCAGCTGCGCCGTTCGTGCGAGCTGGCCGGAACGGGCTGGGTCCGCGTAGGTTTCGAGGCTGAACTGCACATCGTCCGACGTCATCGGGCGTCCGTCGTGGAACGTGACGTCGGGCCGCAGCGTGAGCGTGATCGTCAACCCGTCTTCGGACACCTGCCACGATTCGGCAAGCGCAGGCTGCGGGTCGAGGCTTCCCGCCGGATAGGTAATCAGCGTGTCGTAGACGAGTCCGGAGAGCGCGGCATTCACCGGAACGCCCGAGAAGAACGAGGCCGGGGTCAGATCCCCACTGTCGCCGATCCGCAAGATGCCGCCCTCGACAACCTCCGTTCCCGCACCGGCCTGATCCACGGCCGAGCTACATCCCGTCACGGTGAGAGCACCGAAGAGAGCAACGGCGACCAGCCCCCGCAGGGAGGGACGTCTGAGGATGGAGCGGCTGTTCACGGAGAAACCTTTCGAGGGGCCCTGCAGGGGCAAGTGCTGCTGGTGGTCGGGATGAAAGATCATGCTGCTCACGGACAGTGGTTCGTGAACGGCAGGGAGAGACGCGCGACGACTTCAGTGTCAGCGAGCAGGGATGGGAGCTTCGGGAGCAGCCTCGATGCGATGGATGCGGCGCGGCTGATCCGCGTAGTCGTAGATCGCATTGTGCTGGACAAAATGGTTGTCCCAGATAGCGATTTCGCCAACGGTCCACTGGCGGCGGACCGTGAATTCCGGCCGGATCGACACTGCCTTGAGTACGCCCAGGATCGCAGCACTCTCGTCCGCGTCGAGTTCGTTGATGTAGCTGGTGAACAGGTCGTTGATGAAGAGTGCTTCGCGCCCGGTCTCGGGATGCCGGATCACCAACGGGTGATCGGCTTCGGGAACATTCTCCCTCGGTGCGATGCGGTGCTTAGCGGTCAAGCCGTACAGGAGTTCACGCAACGGCGCCGACAGAGCGTCGAGTGCCTCGGACTGGTTGGACCACATGGTGTCGCCGCCGAACTCCGGAAGAACCTGCATGTGAAGAATGCTGAACCTGGACGGAGCGTCACGCCACGAAACGTCGCAGTGCCAGCGATTGGCCTGGTACGCGCTTCCGTTCTCGGTGCCGATCACGCTGATCTCGCGGTAGCCCTCGTCGCCGAGGTTCGACAGGTGCTCGTGCGGAAGAACTACCTCGCCGAAGTGCTGCGCGAACGCCCGGTGGATTGCCGGATCGAGGCCCTGTTCGGGAAAGAAAAGCACGCCGTAGCGGTACAGCGCGTCCTTGACCAGTCGAACGTCGGCGTCCGTCAGAGAGTCCACCCGGAGTCCCCGCACTTCGGCGCCGATCTTGCCGGCGAGGGGCACGATTGTAGTTGTCGTGGGTTCTGCGATTGCGGTCATCAATCTTCCTCGAAACGTATGCGGGTGTGTGCAAATTGGACTGCGTTCAAAGTAATCAACTTTTATTATTTTGAGCATCGTTAAAATTTCGATGATTTAAGCATTGACGAACGGCTCGTTGACCCGTATATTCGCGCACCCGTCACCATTGCCAGGCCGCTCGCCTCTGACACGACCCACAACCCCAGCAGCGCAATCGGTTTCACCGCCGCCACTGGGTCTTCCGATGTTCGGGCACCGGAATTCGCCAATGCTCATGCCGTCCCGCCACATTCGATCCCCCAGCGCAAAAGTATTGACGGCGAGCCGATACCCTGACGGCCGCGGGAAGTCCCCCTGACGGGTCAGGCAGCAACACAGTCGCCGGTAGGGTCGACGAGTGTGACCTCAAAACGTGGCCGATACCGCGCGGGAGAACAGACACGCGTACAACTCATCGAAACCGCGGAGCGACTCTTTGCACTCAGCGGGTACGAGGGCGTCTCCGTCTCCGACATCCGCACTGCGGCAGGCCAGCAGAATGCATCGGTAATCGCCTATTACTTCGGCTCGAAGGAAAATTTGCTTCACGCGATATTCGCTCATCGCCTACCCGCTATCAACGCGGACAGGGAAGCAATGATGCTCCGGACAAGCTCACAGGGTGCGAATCTGACCACGCGCGAGGCGTTGTGGGCAATCGTGCAGCCCTTGGCCAACAGCATCGGCCCGGACAACCACTACGTGGCGCTACTCGATCGGCTGATGGAAACGGCTATCCTCGGTCGCGTCTTCACCACCGCAGACCCGACCGTGACAACAAGTGGATCCGCCGTCAATCAGAGCCTCAACGACAGCCTGGCCGAATTCTCCGAAGACGTTCGAGCGCAACGCATCCAGATCGTGTACACAAGTTATCTTCGGGTGTTGGCGGGTTACGACAGACAAAGCACGCGCCCCAGCCATGCGCAGCTGTGCGCCCTGATCGACGGATGGGAAGCACTACTACAAGCCCCCGTGTCCCAGGAAACTCTCGACGCCCAGAAGGACGCCCAGCTGAAACCGACTCCGTCGAACCGCTGACGGAGCCCGGTCGGCTAGCGGTTCGCCTGGCGCTGCATGCCGATCAGGTGGCGGGGTTCTTGCGCGGCCGGCCACGACGCGCAGTTTTGGCCGGAGGCGGAGTCGACGCTTTCGTTTGCGTCTCCTCGACCTTCGTGTCACCGGACGGATCGTCTCGCCAACTGATCTCGATCTCGATCTCGGTCTCGTCTCCGTCGACCTCTATCTCGAACTCCCACCGGACCCGATTGGCGACGACGATTTCAATAGAGTCGCCCTCCGAGCCCAGCTCCACCTCCGAACCGCTCGCAAGGGCATGTCCGAGCGCAATGAGCCGCTCGGAGACCTCTTTCCGGGACAGCTCGGATTTCCGCTTGATCTCCAACTTGGGCACGACGGACTCCTGACCTCGGCACAGTGTCTCTTCACCGTAGCTGCTGGCGCAGCAGTACCCGGTCCGAACCGGAAAAACCGACGTCAACGCTGCCGTCATACGCCGTCTGCAGGTTCCCTCACAGCAAGAACAGACGCTGCCTCGGGCACTCCGATTGCGTTGAATCCGACTACGATCGGTTCATCGAGCGGAAAGTGCGCTGGTAGCAGCAGGATTCCTTCGCGCGCACACCGATCGACCAACCCGGTGCGGGTACGCAACGACACAGCTGGATCAGCGTCGCCGGCTTGGCAGAGGTCCGGGTACAGAAACTGGATGGGATGGTGAATGACATCACCCGAGATGACCGCGCCGCCATCGGGAGTCAGGATCTCCACCGTGAGATGACCACCGGTATGCCCCGGCGCAACCCGCACCACAACCGTCGTCTCTTCGTGCTCCACCAGAATATGGCCGTCGTCGACGGCCACCCATGCCGCCGCGTCGAGTACCGGACGAACGCTGTCCTCGAAGGTCTTCACCAGGTCGGAGACCACCCCGTCGTCAGCACCTGATGCGGCGAGCTGCTGGAGTCCTTCGAGTTCGATGCGTCCGAAAACGTATGTGGCACCTGGGAATGTCGGTTTCCATACACCCGAGTCGAGTGTGGTGTTCCAACCGCAGTGATCGGGGTGCAGGTGGGTGCTGATGACAAGATCGACAGTGTCGACGTCGATTCCGGTGGCCGCAAAACGCGTGAGGTAATCGGTATCGAACATGTGGTGCGGCAATAGATTCGGCCGATTCTTGTCGTTGCCGTTTCCGGTGTCCACAACAATCGTCTTACCACCGATTTCCACGACGTAGGTGTGGATCGCGAGCACGAGATCCCCACTGCGCCTGTCCACGAAAGGCTCCGCCAAAAGACCGGACGCAGCGTCGATTTCCGCCTCGCTGATCATCGGAAACAGATCGCGCGCCGGAAACGGCCAGTACGCCAATTCTGTCAGTTGTGTTACGTGCGCTGATCCGATGTCGATGCCGAAGCTCATCCGCCTTGCCCTTCGATTCACTCGGGCACATCAGTGTAATGCGCACCGTACAAAATACTGACCGCACACCACTGCGGCCTCAACCATCAATTCCCGATCATCGGACCTATTCCCCATCACACGGGCACACGCTCATGCGAGACGAGTTGCAATCGTTCGGATCCGAATGGATCCGCTTCGGTCCGATTCCAGGATTCATCGGTCATCGAGCTGTCAATTCTCGCCAGTCCCATCTTCCTCAGGTAGGCACCGGGACCTCAGCCTCCGGGCGTCCGGCCGCCGCAGAGTTTCACTTGTGGATACTATTCGTGTCGAACTGACCACACCCCTGCGTCAGGATGTTCGAACTCGCACCTGCCGTAAATTTTCGGATGGACACCACGTATGACACAAGACATCGAGACTTCGTCCCTGCATATTCGCGAGGTGCCGTGGTCCGATCCTGATGCCGAGGAACTACGCGGCGCAATGGCTGCCGAAGTGGGACCGCGGTACTCCGATCGCGTATCCGACGTCGACCGTGCCGCTGCAAATTCGGTTGACCCACAATCAGTTCACCTGACTGTGGTGGTGTACGCCAGTGACAGCGAAACCGTCGAACCACAAGCGGTGGGTCATGCCACACTTCGTTGGAACGGCGCGGATCTGGAATTGAAGCGGATGTACGTCAGCCCCACACATCGCGGATGCGGAGTATCCACTCTCCTCTTGGACGCGGTCGAGGATGCAGCCCGGAAGGCTGGGCGGCCACGCCTGATTCTCCAGACCGGGGACCGTCAACCCGACGCAGTCAGATTGTATGAAAAGAGCGGATATTCGCGGATACCGATCTTCTCTCCTTACGAAGTAATGCCGTTTTCGAACTGTTTCGAAAAAGTCTTCGGGTAGCGCGCCTCTCACTGTTGCTTTCGTCTGTCCATCAGCCGCTCGACAATCCGTCGCCAGGCGGACAGAATACTCAGAGTGAGTCCCATTCATCGGACCGATGGCGAGATTTCAGCGATCGGTCGATCCACCGAGATCTTGAAGACATTCCGTGACAGCTCAGGCGTTCTCAGCGCTGCAGCGCTGGTCCGTCGTACCGGCATGGCAAAAACGACCGTGTATCGAATGGTCGACGATCTTGTCCGCGTCGGGTTGCTCGAACGACAAGGTACCAACTACCGACTCGGCCTGCTGCTGTTCGAGATCGGTGAATCCGTTCCACGGCAGCGCAACCTCCGTGAAGCAGCGCGGCGGCACCTCTCGGCCCTTCGTGAAGCAACCGGGCACAATGTCGGCCTCGCAGTCCTGGACGGTTTCGACGTGGTGTACCTGGATGTCTTCCGCGGCGACGACGGTCCACGCCTTCCACAACAGATCGGGGGTCGATGGCCGGCACACGCAAGTTGTTCCGGCAAAGCAATATTGGCGTTCACCGACCTAGCCGACGTCGCGATTCCCGACATCCTGAAAGCACACACCGAGAACACCATCACAGATCCCGAACTCTTCCACAGCGAACTGGATCGGGTCCGAAAGCGAGGCGTTGCCTTCGACCGCCAAGAAGCCCTTCCTCGAATTGTCGGCGCAGCTGCGCCTATCTTCGGTCCCGACGAGGACGTTCTCGGCGCCATCTCCATCTCCGGAATGGCCGGCCGCATCAATCTGACCCGGATCGATGCGGCCGTGCGAACCACTGCAATCGCTATCTCACGTGACCTGTCGAACGCACAGTCCGTTGTCCGGCCGGTGCTGCAGCGACGCTGAAGTCTCAGCCACGTCCGACGTACGGCATGCGGTTGGCCATGATGGTCAACGTCGGAATGTTGACATCCAACGGCAGATCTATCAGCTGCACAACGGTATCGGCCACATGACGCGGATCGAAAGTCGGTTCGGGCTTCGTTGTACCGTCAGCCTGCCTGGCCGAGTGGCTGACACCCGCAGTCATATCCGTTGAGGCGTTACCGATATCGATTTGGCTGCAACAGATATCGAACTCGCGGCCGTCGAGGGATATCGACTTCGTCAATCCGGAAACGCCGTGTTTGGTGGCCGTGTAAGCAGCGCTCGCCGGTCTCGGCGTGTGCGCGGACAGCGAACCGTTGTTGATGATGCGGCCACCTCGAGGATCTTGAGTCTTCATGATCCGAACTGCCTCCCGTGCACAGAGAAACACGCCGGTGAGGTTGGCCGCGACGGTCTCGTTCCAGGCAGCCGGATCAATCTCGTCCACGCTTCCCGAGGGCCCGAAAGTCCCCGCATTGTTGATCAGCACATCGAGTCTGCCGAATCTTGCCGACACCGCAGCGAAGAGTTCGCGAACCGAGTCGGCCGACGAGACGTCCGCGGAATGCACATTCGCACGCTCGTACCCTTCGGCTACCGCTTCGAGCTTCTCCCTGTTCCGGCCAACCAACACGACATGGTGTCCGGCATCGAGTAAGCCCGTGGCCATGGCGCGGCCGAGCCCCGATCCCGCACCCGTCACCACTACAACCCGACCAGCCCGCTCAGTTGCAACGCGAGCGGCCCGCTCAGTGATTGTCACCATGGACCTCCGTTCCGCGTTTCCCCACGAGGAAGTCGAAATCTACTCCCCTGTCAGCCTGCATCACATGATCGACGAACAGTCGCTGATACCCACTCGTGAACTTCGCCGCGGGCAGCGGCAACGCCAGAAGTCGCTGCGCCAACTCCTCGTCGTCGACGAGAAGGCGCAGCACGCCACGCTGAACATCCAGTTCGATCATGTCACCGTCTCGGACGGCGCCAAGCGGTCCACCCGCGGCCGCCTCCGGCGCAACGTGCAACACCACGGCACCGAATGCAGTTCCACTCATTCGCGCGTCGGAGATCCTCACCATGTCTCGTACGCCCTGCTCCAGCAGTTTCCGTGGAAGCGGCAGGTTACCCACCTCGGGCATCCCGGGGAATCCCTTCGGTCCCGCACCCGTGAGAACGATGACGTCATCAGCTTCGATGTCGAGATCCGGTGAGTCGATACGTGCAGTGAAGTCGTCCATTCCGTGAAAGACGACTGCACGCCCCACATGACTCAGCAACTCAGGTGACGCGGCGGACGGCTTGATCACGGCACCGTTCGGTGCGAGATTCCCCGTCAGCACTGCGATTCCCGCCTGCTCACGCAGCGGAGTTTCCGTGCTGCGGATGACGTCAGAGTCCCACACCACTTCACCGGAATTGTTCTCGCCCAGCGTTTTACCGGTGACTGTCAGTGCATCCCGGTGAAGTGCGTCGCCGAGTTCGGCGATCACTGCAGGCAGGCCGCCGGCGTAGAAGAAGTCTTCCATCAGGAATGTGCCAGAAGGCATGAGGTTGACCAGTAGCGGAACGTCTCGGCTCTGCTCACCGAAGTCAGCGAGTTCCAGTGGTATCTCCAGCCTTCCCGCGATGGCAAGTAAGTGCACCACAGCGTTGGTGGAACCACCGATGGCCGTGTTGACTCTGATCGCGTTCTCCAGCGACCGTCGGTCCACCACCGCGGACATCGTAAGATTCTCGGCCACCATCTCCACGATCCGAACCCCGCTGTCTCGCGCCAGGACTCGCCGCCGTGAGTCCACCGCGGGAATCGCCGCATTTCCCGGAAGAGTGAGACCCAGCGCCTCCACGATCGATGCCATCGTCGAGGCGGTACCCATCGTGTTGCAATGGCCCGGCGACCGCGACATCGCCGATTCGGCTGCCCTGAACTCACATTCGCTCATGCAACCGGCTCGAACGGCTTCACTCATCTCGAATACCGACGTCCCCGATCCCACAGTTTTACCCTGATGACGGCCGTTGAGCATGGGCCCGCCGGAGACGACAATGGTCGGAAGGTCGCAACTCGCGGCGCCCATCACCAGCGCCGGAGTGGTCTTGTCACAGCCGCAGAGTAATACGACGCCGTCGACAGGGTTTGCCCGAATCGACTCCTCCACATCCATGCTCACGAGGTTGCGGTACAGCATCGTCGTCGGTCGAATGATTGTCTCTCCCAGCGACATCACCGGAAACTCGACGGGGAATCCTCCAGCTTCGATGATTCCCAGGCGAACCTGCTCGGCCAAGTCCCGGAAATGGGCGTTACACGGAGTGAGTTCTGAATAGGTGTTGCAGATTCCGATAACCGGACGTCCGTCGAACATTCGGTCGGGGATGCCCTGGTTTTTCATCCACGATCTGTGGATGAAGGCATTGAGATCGTTGCCACCGAACCAATCCTGTGATCGTAGTGTTCTATCCATCAGTGCGGTCCAATCCGAGTATGGCCCTGGCTTCGTCCGGGGTCGCCGGTTGCAATCCGAGACTCTCGACGATCCCGACGATGTTTTCCACCAACCGGACGTTCTCGGCCGGCTCGCCGGTCTCGAGAAATGGATAGTCCTCGATCCCTACCCGTACGTGTCCGCCGAGCACGAGCGCATGGGTGAGTCCACGTATTTGATCGCTACCACTGATGCTCACCGAGAAGACGGAATTCTCCGGCAAGTACTCCACCATCTCCTGCAAGTTCTTCGGGGAGTACGGCATCGCATTCTGAAAAGTGTGGTCGAGACCGAGAACCAGGTTGACGAGGTGGGGCCCCGGATATCCGGCGGTGAGGTCCCGGATTTCCTGCAGCAGATGGGTGGGACTGAACGCTTCCCACTCCGGGGTGATTCCCAGCGCGCGCATGGCGGACGCGAGTTCGGCTGCGCGACTCGGCGGCGTATCCATCAGCACCTCACCAACCGGAGAGATCACATACGCGGTGATCGCATCCAGCGTGCACGTGTCGGCGCCGCCGTACAGGCCCTGCAGCCTCGCGTCCCAGTCGACGACGCGACTTCCGTCGCTGCGGGTACGCACCATGTCACCGTTGACGCCACCACCGGTCGAGTTGTTCAGCACGATGTCGCAACGTTCACGGACCAGCGTGTTCATATGGCGATAGATGGCAGCGTCGCACGTCGCTTGATCGTCCGGTCTGCGTGCGTGCAGCGCCGCCACACTCGCGCCGGCGCTGTGACATCTCGCAACATCCGCGGCAATCTGCTGGGGCTGTGTCGGGATATGTGGGTTGTCCGCCGCTGTGAGGAAGCCGCCTGTGGGGGCAACCGTCACAATCACCTTGTCCCTGAGATCGTTCACGCCGGATCACCTTCCCGCTGCGCCGCAGAAAAGAACATCGCGATCGCGGCTGCACCCGGATCTTCGACACCACGGGCATGTTCACCCACGTACGTAGCGCGTCCACGCCGCGCAAGCATCGAGCGCGTCGACTTTGCCCCGCGCCGCGCCGCGCCGGCGGCAGCGTCCAGCGCAGCAAAGACGGTCGATCCGGAGGCTGCGGCATCCGACAACGCGTCAGCGGCTGGAACCATGGCATCGACCATTGTCTTGTGACCCACCTGCGCATTGCCCAAGCGCTGAACCGCCGAGGTCGCCGCCGTCAGAGCAGACGCAAAATCTTCTGCGGTGACGGCATCTCCGGTTATCGCTCCGATCCTGCCGAACCACAGCCCGAGCAGTGGTCCGCTAGTGCCGCCGGTGTCGAGAAAAGCGTCGGACACGCGAGCGAATATCCCACCGGGGTCAGACGGCGGATCCAGGTCGATCCGGCGCACCGCGCCGCGCAGACCGGAGCGCAGATTCATACCGAAGTCCCCGTCACCGACGAGCCGGTCGAGGTCGGTGAGGGCATCGAACTGGTCTTCGGCCTGGGCGGCAAATCGATTGATCCAAGCATGCGTGTCGCCGACGTTCAGCGTTGTCATCATGAAGCTCTTTTCGGTAGTGCAGATGTGAATTACCAGGACAGCGCGGCGGTTCGAACCGGCGCATCCCACAGATCCAGAAACTCGTCGGTCGAACGAACCAGAGTGATCGAGAGTCCGTGCATATCCAGGGCTGTGACAAACGACCCGGCAATGACGCGGTCCAGAGCAATACCGGCCCCGTCCAGAAATGATTTCAATTCGGCAGTGGCGATAGCTAATTCGAGGTCGTGGGTGGCTCCCAGACCGTTGACTATCGCAATGACTCCGCCGCCGCGCTCGGCGCTGATCGCCTCGACGATCGGCGCTGCCAGTTGTTCCACCAGTTCCGCTGCGGTCACAGCCGGCCGAGTCTCCCGGCCACGCTCGCCGTGGATACCGACTCCGAATTCCATCTCGCCTGGTGCCAGTTCGAACGAAGGGCGGGTCTGTCCCGGAGGTGTACATGAGCGGAAGGCGGCACTGAGCGTCGCCGAGGCCGAGACCACCCGACGGCCCAGTTCGGCTACCTCGGCAAGCGCGAACCCTCGCTCCGCTGCAGCGCCGCATATCTTCTCCACGGCAATCACTGCCGCAGTGCCTCGCCTTCCAGGGCCGTCGTTGTCTGTCGACACTGTCGCGAGGTCGTCGTCGACCACCACGATCTCCAGTTGCCGTTCGGTGCCCAGGAGCTCTGCAGCGATCGAGAAATTCAGCTTGTCGCCGGTGTAGTTCTTCACGATCAGCAATGCGCCTTGGCCATTCTCGACTGCCTCGACCGCTGCGCGAATCTGGAATGCCGTGGGACTTGCAAAGACCGCTCCGGGAACGGCCGCGTCGAGCATGCCCAGCCCCACAAATCCCGAATGCAGCGGTTCGTGTCCGGCACCGCCGCCGGACACGAGGGCAACTTTGCCTCGACTGCCCTGCGCCCGCGTCACGAAAGTCGGGTCTCGGTGATACGAGATCGTGGTCGGATAAAGAATCTGAAGACCTTCAAGTGCTTCTCGCACAACATTTTCGGGCCGGTTGACAACGTGGCTGCTCATGACGGGCTCTCGGATCCGATGGTGGCGCCGAGGGGAAAGCGCAGAGCAAATCCGGCCACGCTCGTACGGACGTTGTCGCCCACCCTCATCCCCGCGGAGGCAGCGGGGCCGTTGACGTACGAGATTGTTCCGTTGTGCCACATATCCATTCCATTGCTGATCTCGGCGGAGTCATGACTGACCGCGACGCCGGCAAGACCTGCCTCCCCCATGTGAATAATTCCGATGATCCCTGCCTGGTCCTTGCCTACGCCCGCGTCGTTCATGACGGCCAATGCACAACCGGTTGCAATCGCCATCCGTCCGGATTCCTGGCCACCGTTGGAGGCCGCGACAACGATGCGGTCTCGATCCGCCTGTTCGATCTGCGACATGCTGTCCATGACAACGATCAACCTGCCGTTCTCCTCACCGACTATGCCCCGAAACATCAACCGACTCCTCTCTGAACCAGCGCCAGAATTTCTTCCGACAGGCGCGCTCCCAGACGCACTCCTGCTCGAGCAGCAGTCGGATTGACGTAAGTGACGATGCCGCTTTCCCACACGTCCTTGCCGTCGCCGATGCGCGAACTGTTGTGTCCGACTGCAATACCCGCAATGCCTTGTGCGTCGACCGCCGCCAAGCCCGCGATACCCGCTCGGTTCTTTCCGACGCCGGCGTCGTTGCACACCACTACGCGCACGCCGTACTCCACTGCGTATTCCCCGGCACTCGTTCCGCCGTGTGAACCGGTCACGATCACGTCACCACCCTGCGCACGCGACGCGAA
Source organism: Rhodococcus sp. KBS0724 (assembly GCF_005938745.2). Classification (NCBI taxonomy): domain Bacteria; kingdom Bacillati; phylum Actinomycetota; class Actinomycetes; order Mycobacteriales; family Nocardiaceae; genus Rhodococcus; species Rhodococcus sp. KBS0724. Next base: position 2,865,297 of record NZ_VCBX02000001.1, on the reverse strand, counting down.
CGCTATGGAGTCCATGATCCAGACACGCTGCCCGTTCGCGGTGAGCACCAAAGTGGGTTCGGCGCCTTCTGTTTCAACGACTCGCATGAACATCCACCCCCAGAATCCGACGCGCCTGGTCCGGAGTTGCGGGTTCGCGACCGTACCGGCGAGCGATAGCCGCAACTTCCTTCACCAAGTCAGGTGTCGACGGATGTCCCAGTTCCGCGTAGTGATAGTCACCCGCACCGATCGCCACATGGCCGCCGCGCCTGATCGATTCCTCTGCTGCTGCAAGGACATTGCCGCGATAGGCGGACACGATCCACTCCATCGGCAGATCTGGTGGCAGTAGGTCCAATTGTGCACGCACCCCGGCGACAGTAGCGGGATGCGCCGCCGGGAACTCGTCGCCGCCGAGGATGAACGCAACGACCAACGGCAATGCCAGACTCTGCGATCTGGCATGTGCAACGATGGCGCGTGTCCAACTGACGTTGAACGACGTCAGGTACGGCGCCATTCCCAGTTCGGCCGCTCGGGAGAGAAGTTCGATCTGCGTTCGGGTGTCGTTGACGAAGACAGCGGAGTCGGTGACGTAGTGACCGGTTTTCGAGTCGATCAGGTCCATCGCCGCGCAACCCATGTCGATGACCAAGAAGTCGGAACGTGTATTCGGATTCGTTTGATTCGGAGCAAGATTCGCCAGTCGCTCGTCGACTGTGCGCCCGGGGACGTTTGCCATGGACGGTGCGAGCAGAAGATTCGACACCGCGCGAACTCGCTCGATGATCGCACCGTATGTCGCCGCCGAGTGATCGGCGCCGCCGTCCACCGTTCGCCCGTGAAAGTGCATCACCGATGCTCCCGCGTCCTCGCACGCTCGCGCGGTCTGCGCAATTTCGTCAGGTGTCCACGGTATGTGGGGATTTGGTTCGCGCATGGTGTTTTCGTTGACGTGAACACCGATGACCACCGGCTTGTCTGTCGTAGCGGTCCATTGATCAGTTGTCATGACGATCCTTCGGTAGATTCCAGCCGGCGCCCATCGACTGACCACCGTCAACCGTCCAGGTCTGACCGGTCACGAAACCGGCAGCGGGACCGGCGACAAACGTCACGACTTCGGCGATCTCGTTCGGGTCGGCATAGCGGTGCATCGGAATGGATTCCAGGATCGCGCGTTGCATGTCAGGACTCTGCGCACGCCGCGCCAAGGGTGTCAGTGTGGATCCGGGGGCCACACAATTCACGCGGATGCCCTCACTTGCCAGCTCTATCGCGAGCTGAGTGGTCAGGGCGATCACTCCGCCCTTCGAAGCCGAATACGACGCCCGGTCGACACTGCCGCGCAGACCCGATACCGAGGCGATCGTGACTACCGACCCGCCGCCGTCGGCAGCGAGTAGGTCCACGAACTCACGTACAACGGCGAACGTGGAGACCAGATTCAGTTCGAGTGTTCGTCTGAATCGTTCGGGTGTCGTCTGGCGAACCGGAGCGTTGTCCGCAGTTCCGGCGGAGGTCACGACGGCGTCGACGCGGCCGAACGCTCCTTCGGCGACGTCACGCAGTCGGCGGAGATCACCCTCATCGGTGACGTCCGTCCGAATGTCGATCGACCGATTGTCCGCAGACGCAACACCGTCGCCAGGTGCGTGCGACAGATCTGCGGACACGACGTTCCAGCCTTGGGCGACAAAGCGCCTGCATGTAGCCAGCCCGATCCCGGAAGCGCCGCCCGTCACGATTGCTACCTTTCGGCTCACGGCTACAGCACCTTCCGCATGTCGCGAATGGGGTCAGACCCATCCCATCCCTGCGATGCCGCCTCGATGGCGCGAAACAGATTCCCCTTGCGCCCACTGACCTCGGAGAGTTCGACGACGGTTCCCGGGTACACACTTTCCTCGAAGTAGACGAAGCGTTCGTCGGGAGCACCACTGCCGGAGCGTCCGCTCTGCAGTTCGACGAGTCCGCGCTGCTTGGATTCCGTCAGATGGCGATCGAAATCCGTAGTCCAGTAGGCGACATGCTGAAGTCCTTCGAGACCACGATCGGTGAACTCGCGGAATGCCGACGGTTCGTTGTTGTGCTGCTGAATCAGTTCGATCTGTGCACTACCGCTGTGCGCGAGCGCAACACTGAATCGCGGTGCACTCGGTTCGCCGCGAAAGACGAAGTCGTTCAAGGGTTGGTCCTCCACGAAGAAGAACGGTCCGACGCCGACCACGTCGATCCAGTATTTCAGGGCACTGTCGATGTCGCGCACGACGTAGCCCAATTGGCGCAATGGCCCAAAGTATTTACTCACGAAGGTCCTCGTTTGTCGTTGGCGCCGGCCCCGACCGTCGACGGCCGTGATCCGGATGCTCTGATGATGTCCCGCGACAGAGCGCACGGAGAATGCATAATTCCCGTTGATCGGGACTTGTTGCTGCTCGAACGTGTGCGCTCAACCCTGCTCGGGTGTGACGAGAGTGCCTGCGTCCCGTTCCGACCGGTAGTCCAGCGTCAGTTGAGCATTCGCCTTGTCGGCTTTCCTCGTGAGTAGCTTGAGGATCAGCACGATCAGTGCCGCCATGGCGAGCACCCCGGAGTACACGCCGATGGCCGGCGTGAAACTGTTGGTCGCATCCTTGATCCAGCCGGTCACCTGAGGGCCGAAATAGCCACCGAGATTGCCCATTCCGTTGATCACTCCGAATCCGGCAGCAAGAGCGGCGCCGGTAAGGAAGCTGGACGGCATGGTGATGAAAATGCTCATCGAACTGTAGAGACCGATACCAGCGATGCAGAATCCGAAGATCGCGACGACGGGAGTGGTGAAAAACAGTGCGGCGATGGCAAATCCGAGCGCGGCCACCGACGCCGCTATGGCAAAGTGCACGGGACGTTCACCGGCGCGGTCCGAATGCCGTGTCCACCAGATCATCGGCCCGATCGCGATCAGAGCAGGCAACGCGGCAACCCAGCCGATCTGCGTGGTGGTCATCCCGAACTGCGCATAGATCTGTGGCATCCAGATCTGGAACCCGTTGAGACTGAATGTGAAACAGATGAAGACGGCGATCAGAACAAGGACACGTGGATGCACTAGGCCCTGCAGGAAACTGTGCTTACCGACTACCGCTTCACGCTCCTGCGCCTCGGCTTCGAGAGTGTCGGTGAGCCAACCACGTTCTTCTTCGGTGAGAAACTCGGCCTCGGAAGGCTTGTCACGCAGAACCTTGTAGATCACGAAGGCCATCACGACAGCCGGGACGCCCGTGAGAATGAAGACCCACCGCCAACCCGAAAGCCCGAGAAATCCGTCGATAGCCATCAGATGCGTAGTGATCGGCGTACCCAGCCCCGAAAAACAGATGAACGTGACGATCCAGGCCATCGCCTTGCCCCGGTCACGATTAGGGAACCACTTCGATACGAAGAACAGCATTCCGGGCGAGAATCCGGCCTCGGCGATACCGAGTAGGAATCGTGCCGCGACCAGGCCCGAAGCCCCTTGCACGAATGCCGTTCCGATGGTGACGATCCCCCACGTGATCATGATTCTGGTGATCCAGCGGCGCGCGCCGACCTTCGTGAGAATGTAGTTGCTCGGCGGTTCGCAGATCGTGTAGCTCCAGAAATAGATCCCGGCAGCGAACCCGAACATCGATGCAGATATGCCGAGTTCCTTGTTCATCGTCAATGCTGCGACACCGATATTCAATCTATCGAGATACAGGACGATGTAGGCCAATCCGATGACCGGCATGAAACGGAGCATGACTTTCCGGACCGTCCTGGCCGGTAGTGCGAGCTGCTCGGTGGTACTTCCTTCGTGACGCATGATTCACCTCGTAGTCATTCGAACACATCGTTGTGATGGCTGACACAGAGACGATGCGGGTCGTCGATCGAAGTTCACATGCATAATTCCCGATGATCGGTACTTTTATCGAAGCGCGGCCCGATACCGAGACGTGACAAGTAGTCCGAGAAGCGGCAGCGACCTCCCCACCGCTCGTTGTCGATTGCTCGGTTCATTCAACTCATCGTGATTGCAAACCTGGTGAATGTTGGTTTTTGCAAACATAATTGGTTACCACTGCGGGTGTGGCCGAGAGGCGAGGCAGCGGTCTGCAAAACCGTCCACGTGGGTTCGAATCCTGCCATCCGCTCTACTCTCCGCGACTGCGGTTCCGCCTTCGTCGGCCTGACTCCGGTATTTTAATACCGGCCACGGGGCCCGTTGGAGAGGAAACCCCGGCACCTTCATCGCAGAGTTGCTCGACGACCTCCCCGTCCGGGCCAAGCCGGGGGTGAACCTACTCGACCTGGAACATCGCGCCCGCCATCTGATCAACCAGCGCGGCGCTCAGTCGTGCTACTGGGACTACGCGCCGTCGTTCGGGCGAGGTCCGTTCCGCAACGTCGTCTGCTTGGCAGTCAACGACGCAGTGCTGCACGGGATGCCACATGATTATGCACTGCGCGATGCCGACCTGCTGACCATGGACATCGCAGTGTCGATTGACGGTTGGGCCGCCGATCCGGCTCGGAGTGTCATCGTCGGCGTCCCCCGAGCTCAGGACGTGCGCCTCATCGAAGCCACCGAACGTGCGTTGGCAGCAGGGATCGCCGCTGCGCTGCCTGGCAACCGCTTGGGCGATATCTCGGTCGCACCATGCACGAAGACCCACACGTCTCCAACATGGGACGTGCCGACGGTACTCCACTCGTGTTGACGCGTTCGGAGCACGCCGCGGTATCCGCCCGGTAGTCCGGCACCTCCACAACAGTTTTCAATCTGAATCGAGGTTTACACCGGGAGCGGCGCCGCCACTCGAGTCGATCCATCGGAAAACTCTGCGCTAGACCGCTGCGGCCCGGGGCTTTCACGAGTCCCGAAGGACAGGCCCAATCTCTCTCGCAGCGTCGGTGCTGTGTACTCACGCTGGAACAGACCACGCGATTGCAGAATGGGCACGACCAGGGTTGCGAAGTTCTCGAGGTCGACGGCGGTATCCGCAGGCATGATGGTGAAACCATCGGCTGTTCCGGCCTCGAACCAGGCCTGAAGATCGTCGGCAACTTGCTCCGCCGAACCCACCACGAGCCGATGTCCCGATCCGCCCGCCCCGCGCGCGACCAGTTCACGCGGGGTGAGTGGACGCTCGTGGATCAGGGCCCGCGTCGACACACTGAATCCGGTCGAGAACGCCCCGGTCGGAATCTCTTCCGGTAGATCGGCTTCGGAGATCACGTCGTCGGGGCCGAACGAGCCCTCGGGTAGACCCAGATTGGCAAGCAGCACCGCAGTCAGTCGTTCGATCGGCAATGTCGCATACAGTTCCTTCTCTCGTGCCCGCGCCTGCGCCTCCGTTGCCGAAACCAGTACAACCACTCCGAGTGAGATCTTCACGTCGTCTTCGCGGCGACCGGCAAGGGCGGCCCGACGGCGGATGTCATCGCGAAACTCCACCGCTTTCGACTGCGTCTGTGCCACCGTGAACACGACATCGGCAAAATCTCCGGCCAGCTTCAACCCACCCTCTGATCCGCCGGCTTGCACCAACACCGGACGCCCCTGTGGCCCCGGCGGGACCGGAAGCGGACCGGCCACCGAAAAGAACTCCCCGACATGGTCGCTGGCGCGAATTTTGGAGACATCTGCGTAGTGCCCCGACTTCTTGTCCGCGACAAGCCAATCCGGTTTCCAGCTGTCCCACAGGCTGGTCACGACCTCGAGAAACTCCCAGGCCCTACGATAGCGAGTCTCTTTGTCCGGGTGCTCGGACAATCCGAAGTTCGCGGCCGCAGCCGGCGTCCCGGTGGTCACGATGTTGACGGCGGCTCGGCCCTTGGTGACGTGGTCGAGTGCTTGAAATCGGCGGGCCAGGTTGTACGGCGAGTTATACGTAGTCGAACTGGTGATCACCACGCCAAGGTTCTCGGTGATCGCTGCCAGGTGGCCCAGCAGCACCAGCGGGTCAATTCCGGTGCCTGGTGCTTCCTCGATCTCTCCCCGCAACGCCGGACCGTCACCGAGAAAAACGGCGTCGATCTTGGCCGCTTCAGCGATCCGAGCAAGCCGCGCAAAATGATCGACGTCCAGATAGGCCACCGGATCAGCGTGAGGTAACCGCCACGCGTGCCGGAAATGTCCGGGTGTCATGAGGGACAAATTCAGGTGCAATCCAGTCATCGCAAAAATCTCACAATCAGGTTATGAAGGAACGGGCACAGCTGCCGGTCGCCAGCCCAACAACGGGGCCAGCTCCCGGGCGCTGGTTTCGAGCAACCGGAGATGTTCATCCCGGTCCGGTACGCCGGGCACAAAGCTCACCAGCAAGTCTGTGATGTCACGCAGTGCCGGGTCGGCTGCGAGTTCGGTTGCCAACGTCTCGCTGGGTCCGATCAACGCCCGGTCTGCGGCAAGATAGTCCTCGACGCTCTGGCTGCGGGTCGGTTCACCCGACGTGTTCCAGCTCTGCCAACGCCGCACCCCCGGAGCCACCAGCCGGACCGCCGCTGCGCGGTCCGGGTGTGGATACACCGCACGCGATACCTGCACCCGCGGTGAGCGCACCCGGTCGTTCCAGGCCGCGCGGTAGGTCTCGATCCACGTCGCCTGCCGCTCCTGCGCCTCCCGTGAACTTCCGCCCCGCCAGGTGTTGGCCCTGGACAACTGCAAGCCGTCGCCGGCCCGAGCCGCGGCTTCGGCCGCCGCATGAGCGCGCTCGGGGTCACTCGTCGTTGCCTGCCACAGTCGATCCCGCACACCCTGGCCGGGTGGATACAGGACCTCCCCGATGCTGTTGAGGGACTTCCCCTCCAGCACGCTGTGCAGTCGGTCGATCGACTCGTCAACCAACCGCTGTTTGCCGGCGAGATCCCTCCCGAACGCTTCCCATGCCCCCGGGAATGGTCCTGAACCCAGGCCCAACTCCAACCGCCCATTACTGATCACATCAAGCGTCGCAGCGTCTTCGGCAACCTTCAGCGGATCCTCGAGCGGAAGCACCAATACCCCTGTGCCCAAACGAATCCTGCTTGTGTGCTGGGCGATCGCCGCCAGTGTCACCAGCGGGGCCGAGATGTGTTCATTGCCCTGACGGAAATGCCGCTGGATCACCCACCCGGAGTCGTAGCCCAATTCCTCAACGGCAACGAACAATTCGATCGCCTCGCGGTAGGCCTCCGCTGGTGACAGATCCCGGTCCAGGTGGAGCAGGAAATTAAGCCGGAACGGTCGTCCATCCTCGATGCCCGCGCCGATCGGCGCTGCAACACCGGCGCCGATCGGCGCTGCGACGCCTGTCATCTCAGAGGTTCAGCCCGGTGCCATGGACACCGTGCTCTTCGATGATTGCGAGTTCCTCATCCGTCAAGTCCGGGAAGCTCAGAGCCTGCAGATTGTGGTCGAGCTGCCACGTCGAGCTGGCTCCCACCAGCGCCGACGTGACCGCGGGCTGCCGCAAAACCCATTGAAGCGCCAACTGCGCCAACGACTGTCCACGCGATTCAGCCAGTTTGTTGAGCTCGGACGCACGCTGCCGGTAGGTGTCGGTGAGGACATCAGGGCTAAGGAACGTGCTGTTGACTGCCCGGGCATCAGCCGGGATGGTCTCCAGGTACTTGTTCGTGAGCAAGCCTTGAGCCAGCGGCGAATACACGACCAGACCGAAGCCGTCCTCTTGCGCCAGCTCGAGCAATCCGTTCTGTTCGATGCGCCGATCGAAGATCGAGTACCTCGGCTGGTGGATGAGCAGTGGAACACCAGCCTCGCGCAGTAACACTGCGGCCTCGTGCGCACGTTCGGGGAGATAGTTCGAGAGTCCCACGTACAGGGCCTTACCCTGCTGCACCGCCGACACAAGTGCTCCGACAGTCTCTTCGAGGGGAGTCGACAGATCCGGGCTGTGGCTGTAGAAGATATCCACGTAGTCCGTGCCGAAGTCACGCAGGCTGTGATCGAGCGAGGCCAGAAGGGACTTGCGAGAGCCGCCCTTGAGGTACGGGCTGGGTCCTATCGCGTTCCCCGCCTTGGTCGACAGGATGATCTCGTCCCGGTAGGACGCCAAGTCCTTGGCGAGAACCCTCCCGAAGTTCTTCTGCGCAGCGCGGTGCGGGGGGCCGTAGCGGTCCGCATTGTCGAAGTGGGTGATCCCGAGATCAAAAGCGTGCAGGATGATCTCCCGCTGCGTCTCGTACGCGTAATCGGTACCGAACTTCTGCCACAGTCCGAAAGAGAACGCCGGAAGATCGAGCCCGGACGCACCACTTCTGCGGTACGGGATCTTGGTGTAGCGGTCGGCGTCAGCGGTGTAGGTGGTTTCGAAGGTGCCATAGCTCATGAGTTTTATAGTCTTTCAGTAGTTTTCGACAAGTCAGCGGTGATTGCGGCGAAGCTCGGCCGGTGTCAACGAAGGAGTGTCCCGGCCGGTGTCTCGCTCGGAGAATTGCGTACCCGGATCGACGATCTCATCGATCCGGTCCAGGATCTGATCGCTCAACTGCACGGTCGCTGCCTTCACATACGCTTCGAGATGTTCCTGCGTTCGTGGCCCGATGATGACGCTGCTGATAGCCGGATGATTGAGGGCAAATCCGATCGACAGATCGACAAGCGTAATTCCGTTGTCCTCCGCCAGTTGAGCAAGCGCGTCAGCCGCCACGAGCTTGCGCTGGTTGCGTTGGTTGCTCACGTCGAAGCGACCCGGGATCAGGTCGGCTCGTGCCGATTCAGGTTGCTGCGCACCCACGCGATACTTGCCCGACAACCATCCGGCAGCCAGCGGACCGTACGAAAGGACGCCAACTCCGTACTTCCGCACCACCGGGAACACCTCGCGCTCGGCGCCCCGCACCAGCAGTGAGTAGGGAAGCTGCTCGGTGTGCGGCGCGACGAGGCCGTATTTCTCTGCAAGCCAATGAGCTTCGACCTGCAGGTGTGCCGGAAAAGCGGACGTTCCGTAGTAGCGGATCTTGCCCTGACGGATCAGATCGTTGAGCGAGTGCAACGTCTCGAGCAGGCTCGTATCCGGATCTGGGCGATGCGCCTGATAGAGGTCGATGTAGTCGGTCCTCAGCCTGCGCAAGCTGTCCTCGACCGCCCGCGTGATCCAGCGGCGCGAATTTCCGGCGTGGCGAGGGTCGGTCCCGATCTGGCCGTGAAACTTGGTCGCGAGGAACACGTCGTCGCGCCGACCTTCGATCGCTTTCCCGACAATCTCCTCCGACACGCCCTGGGCATACACGTCTGCCGTGTCGATCGCCAAGACACCCAAATCCAGAGCGGACGAGATGATCCGAAGGCTCTCGCCTTCTTCCTGCCAGCGTCCGAAGTTCATCGTCCCGAGTGTCAGTGGAGTGATCCGGACCCCGGTTCGTCCGAGCACGCGGTCAACCTCGATGGTCATTGGTTCCCTTTCTCCTTCGATAGTGCTGTGCACGCATGTGTTCAGAACAGCCCCGTAGTCGGGGGCTCTTCGCCCGTGAGGTGGTAGGCACCGGCAACCGCCGCTTTCCATTGACGCGGATTGTGGTTCGCGGCCGTACGGGCATTGCGCCAGTGACGGTCGAAACCCCACTCCCGGTTGGTGATCGAGCCTCCACCGACGTCGAAGAGCAATTCCGCAGCACGAAGCGCGGATTCAATGGCTATGACGCCTGATTCGGCAACAGCAACTGCCGCATTCGCACCGGCCCGGCGTGCGTCCTCGCCCGTCAACCCTCGCAGATTCTGGAGCTCTTCGGCGGCCGACAACACCACCGCACGTGCTGCCCGTACCCGCGCGCCGAGTTCGCCGACGGTCGCACGCACATACGGATCATCGACACTCCGTGTCGCCGAGCTGTGCTTGATCGGGCGAGCCTGCTCCCGAACGAACCACACCGCATCATCGAGTGCGCGCGCCGCGATACCTGCCTGTACGGCAGCGAGATAGAGCTGCGCAAAAGAGCCCTGCCACGGATTGTCCGGGAGCGACTCCCCCGCGACGACAACCTCGTCATCACTCACCCGCACGTCGTCGAACCATGTGGAACCGCTCTGCGTCAGCCGCTGGCCGATAGCGTCGAAGTCATCACGCCGGTCGACTCCCGCGCGATCAACCGGCACGGTGAATCGGATGGTGGTTCCGTCCTCGGTGACGGCTTGCGAAGAGAAATACGTCGCGTACAAACCACCGGTCGAGTAGAACTTTCGTCCGTTCACGACATAACCGTCGCCGTCACGGCGGGCTGTGGTGGACACGCTGCCGCTCGCCCCGCCGTTGCGCTCGTTACCGGTCCCTACGAACAGCGCCCGCTGGCGTAGACGCTCCAGATTGATCTCCCGAAGTGGAACGTCCTCACGACTGGCAACCTGGTTCGCGGCAAGAAATGTCGGCCGAAGCGCCTGTGCGACATTGGAATCGGCGCGCGCGATATCGATGACAAGTTCCACGACATCCCGGACGGTGCCACCGCCGCCGCCGTCGACAGTCGCAATACCGGTCAGCGCTATTCCGCGGTCCGCAAGTTCACGAACATCGTCGAACGCATAGTCACGTGACTCTTCACGAACCCGGACAGTGGCACCGAGTCGGGCCAACACCGGAGCGGCGGCTGCGCGGATTCCGGCGACGGTCAGCTTTTCCGCCTGACGTTCTCCAGCGTGTTCCGGTGCAGATGCCGGAGACACATCCACGGCCGTCACGCGAACACCTCCGCGCTCTCACGCAAGGCGAGCGTCGAACGCAGCGTGCGCCCGATCGGCCCCGCAAGTTGAGGAACCACGTCCCTCACCAGGTCCAGAACCGCAGCGTCGTCACGGCCGGTTGTTGCCAGAACGAAACCGTCGACACCGTTGTCCGGCGCCCACTTCTTGAGTTCTACCGCATCGACGGCACCGGTCAGTCTGGCCAGCAGTGCGACATCTGTTCGCCGACGCCCGGCGGAATCGAGGGCTGCCGACAGGGCAGCGTCCGCGCCCTCGATGTTGTCGCGCTCGACGATGACGACGTCGGCGAGTACCGCAACCTGCGACCATCCCAGAGCGACAGGGGCCGCGGCGACGACCACGGGCCGGCCTTGCACCGACGCCGGTCCATCCAACGGTCCGGCCACGCGATAGAACCGACCCTCGTGATTGATCGGAGCTATCAACGTGTCGTCGACAAAGGTGGCACGCTCCTGGTCTCCGAGCAGCGCTTCCCGTGGAAACGACTCCCACAGCCGCGAGACGATCTCCGCATATTCAACCCACCGCTCGCTGGGGTCCGACGCCGGCGGATCCGGCGTTGTCGCAGCGCTGACCTCGTCACTGTCTCCCGGTTGAAGGACAACACCCACACGGCCGTCGGTCGCGCGATCGAGCGAGAGCACTCGCCGCGCCAGGTTGTACGGCGCATTGTGCGTTGTCCGCGCATCGATCAGGTATCCGAGATGGCCGTACCGACCGGCCAGGTAACTGCCGACGATCGAAGGATCGATCGTGGGCCGACCGTCGACGGCGTCGACAAGTCTGATCCCACTCGCGTTCACGCTCTGGGCAACTCGTGCGATTGCATCTGCGGCGGCGACGGACACCTGTCCCTCCGAATCACCCACCGCCAACTCCACGAACACAGTCATCTGTTTCTCCTCATTCCGCGCTCACGAGCGGGTACTCGTCTGTGATGGTGCTGTGGGGAACGCCCGGAACGCCGAGCCCGAGATGATCACGCAGGGTTGTCCCCTCGTATTCGGTGCGGAACAGCCCTCGCCGGCGCAGTTCGGGCACAAGATGATCGGCAAAATCGTCGAACCCGGAAGGCAACACATCCGGCATCACGTTGAATCCGTCCGCCGCGCCGTACCGGTACCAGCGCTCGATGTCGTCGGCGATCTGTTCCGGTGTACCCACGACAATGCGGTGACCACCACCTCCGGAGAGCTTCTTCAACAACTGACGCAGGGTCGGATTCTCACGCTCGATGATGCCGAGCACCACCCGGTAGAACGTCTGAGATCCGCCGGCGTGGTCTGGATTTCCCAGCAGCTCAGCTGGAATGGGCTGATCGTCGTCGAGCCCGTCAAGGGAAGACCCGAGTTGTCCGGCCAGGCGATCGCGCGCGTAGGCGTCGGGCAACAGTTCGTCGAGCAGTTCCCGCCGCGCGATGGCCTCCGCCTCGGTGCTGCCCAACACCGTCGACAGCCCCGGCAGAACAACTACCTCGTCCGGGGAACGACCGAACTTCCTTGCACCTTCCCGGATCTCGGTGCGAAATGCTCGTGCCCTGTCCAAGTCCTGTTCAGCGGAGAAGATCACCTCGCCTATCTGCGAGGCCAATCGCTTACCGTCACTGGAACCTCCCGCCTGCACTATGACCGGCCGCCCCTGTGGTGATACGAGTTCGGTTCGCGCGCCCCACCTGGTCACTACCTGCTCGACGACACTCGCGGCACGGCGATAGCGGAGACCGTGCTCCGGCTCTCCGATGTGGCCGAAGTTGCGTGCTGCGACCGGACCTGCCGTTGTCACCACGTTCCACCCGAATCGGCCGCCGCTGACGTAGTCGAGGTCGCCCAGCCGCCTGGCGATTTCTTCCGGATCGTTGTACGAACTCGACAGTGTCCCGATCAGTCCGATCTTGTCGGTCTGTGCGGCCACACGCGCCAACACCGTTGTCGGCTCCAGGTTGTTGCCGGGTCGGTGCCTGATACTCGGGTCCAGCGATGGACCGTCGGCGAGGAAGACCGCGTCGAGCTTGGCAGCCTCGGCCTTCTTGGCGATCGAGGTGTAGTGGTCGATCGTGTAGCTCGCCAGTGCGTCGGTATCCGGGAACCGCCAGGAACCTCCGAACACACCGGCATTGAGGATGTTGACGTTCAGGTGCAGTTGCCTGCTCACGACTGAGCCCTTTCGATGTCCCCGTCGGCATCGGCGGCGGACGGTCGATCCGCGTAATAGCCTGACACCGGCGCGTTTCCGTTGACGTAGTAGTCGCCGATGACCCTCGGCTTGTAGATGACCGGGTTGTGCGACGCGAGAGTGCGCGCGTTCCGCCAGTGCCGATCGAGATGTACTCGCGCGCGAGCCGTTGACGAACCACCGGCATTGAAGGCATCAGTGGCACTGGCAAGGACGGCATCGATGACCGCCACCTGCGCTGCAGAGGACTGGATATAGGCATCGGCGTAGTCGGCCTCGTCGCCAGTGCCATGCGCGTCTTCGAGTCGCCGCGCGGCGTGAGCCAGCAAGGTCTCGGCGGTGAGCGTGCGGGAGTAGAGCGTTCCGACAACACCGAGCACGTCCGGATCGGCTGCCGCGTCCTGAGTCAGCGCATGTCGGCTGGTGCGGGTTCGATTCCGGACGATGTCGACGGTCTCGGCAAGCACACTGCGCGCAATCCCGACCAGATTCGCCAGATGCACGATCTGAACGAACGAGTCCAGTCCGCGCAGAGATTCGGTGTGGCGGCCGATCTCACCGTGGGACTCCACCGGGACGTCGGTGAAAACTGTTGTACCACTGCCAGTCTGACGTTGCCCGACGCCGTCCCAGTCGTCAACGTGGTCCACGCCCGGGTGCCGGGCGGGCAGCACCACGAACTCCCGGTGTCCGTCGCCGTCGACAACCGCCGCCCGAATGTAATCGGCGAAGCGAGAGCCGGTCGAGTAGAACTTGGTGCCGGAGACTACTCGCTCGCCCGCGTCACTCTTCCTGACCCGCGTGGTGATCGTGCCCCAACCCGAGCCTGTATCCAGACCTGCCACACGATCGGCCGGCTCCGACTGCGCGTTGCCGAATACCGCGCCGCCGGCGACGGCGGCCAACCACTGCCGACGCACATCGGAATCGGTTTCCGACCGCAGGATCTCCGTAGTGGTGAAATGCCCGCGCCAGATCTGCGGCACGTTGGAATCGGCTTGGCCTGCCTCCGCGAGCAAGGCGAACAAGGTGGGTAGGTCAACGTCGAATCCGCCGTATTCACGGGGCACCCGCAGCTTGCCGAATCCGGCGTCGGCAAGCTCCTGTACCAGCTCGTACGGATGTTCACCGACAAGATCACGCTCACCGGCACCTTTTGCCAGTTCGCCGAAGATGGACCGGAACCGAACCAGTGCGGCTTCGAGTGTGTCGGGTCGAGTAGTCATGAGATTCCTCGGGTAGTGGTGAGTTCGCGTCCGGCGATCGCGTCCAGCAACCGCACGGTGTAGTCGTCCGTCGGATTCGAAAAGACCTGTTCCACAGAACCTTGTTCGACGATTCGTCCGCGCTGCATCACTGCGACTCGGTCGGAGATTGCGGAGACAACGGACAAGTCGTGCGAGATGAAGACATAGGTGAGACCAAGGTCTTCTTGGAGGCGCTGCAAGAGTTCGAGAATCTGTGCGGCGACCGATACGTCCAGCGCCGAGATCGGTTCGTCGAGCACGACCACTTTCGGTTCGACCACAAGCGCGCGGGCGATCGCCACGCGTTGGCGTTGGCCACCGGAGAGTTCACGTGGATGACGCCGCGCAAAGTCCGCCGGAAGTGCAGCGGCTTCCAGCGCCGCGGCCACCCTGTCGACGTTGCCCCGGCGCCGCCCCCACCGCGCCTTCTGAAATGACCGCAGCGGTTCTTCGACCACGTCGAAGACTGTGAACCTGGGGTCGAAGGACGAGTACGGATTCTGGTACACGATTTGCACGTCCCGACGAAGTGGCCGAAACTCCGCACGACTCAGTGCTGTGATGTCAGTGCCCAGCACGGACGCGTGACCCGACGTCGCGTTGGTGAGGCCCGCGAGGATCCGGGCTGTGGTCGACTTTCCGCTACCGGATTCGCCCACGATCGAAAACGTCTCCCCCTGCTGGACATGGAACGAAATACCGTCCACGGCAGGGACTTCACCGTAATCCTTCTGTAGGTCGGTGACCTCGATGACCGTCTTTCGGGTCGAGAGCACTGAGCGTCGATTCTCGCGCAGGGACAACCGTGACGGCACGCTGTTCAACAGATGCCGGGTATACGCGTGCTGCGGATTCGCGATGACGTCGGCGCTCGGTCCGACTTCGACCAGATGTCCGTTGCGCATGACTCCGATGAGATCGGAGCGGTCTGCGGCAACACCAAGATCATGTGTCACCAGAACCATGCTTGTCGACGACCGGGCCCGCAGACTGTCGATGAGATCGAGGACCTGCTTTTGCACGGTCGCGTCGAGTCCCGATGTGGGTTCGTCGGCGATGATCAGATCGGGTTCCGCTGCGACTGCCGCTGCAACCAGCACTCGTTGCCGCATACCCCCTGACAATTCATGCGGATACTGCCGATATCGGCGTTCTACATCATCGAAACCGACGAGCGTGAACAGCTCGTGAATACGGTCACGCCGTGCCGGCGCTTCGAGGTCGGTGTGCAGGCGCAACACGTCTTCGACTTGATGGCCTACCCGCCGGACCGGGTCCAGGGACACTGTCGGGTCCTGTGGAATCAAACTCACCGAACGGCCACGAATGTCGCGCCACCCCTTGGGGTTCAACGCGGTCAATTCTCGGCCGCGGAAGGTGATCGATCCCGAGATCACCTCCCCGTTCGTGGGGAGCAAGCCGAGGATTGCATGGCCGGTAGTGGTCTTGCCCGACCCCGACTCCCCCACCAGAGCCAGGACCTGGCCGGGACCGACGTCGAAGCTGACATCGTGCACCACCGGCGCAAGGGTGCGATTCGTCCGATAGCCGACGGTAAGGCCCTTGACGGACAAGACTGGATCCAGGCTCATCGTGAGCTCCTTGCCGTGAGGTGGCGAGAGATGTTGTTGGTCGCCAGAACCACGGCGATGATGGTGAGCGCGGGGTAGAGCGTGAGCCAGCCTCGGGTCGCGATGAACTGGCGCCCATCCGAAACAAGCAGTCCCCATTCGGGATTCGGCGGTTGAGCACCGAGCCCGAGGAAGCTCAGCGAGGCAATCCAGATGATGGCGATGCCGAGCTGAACTGCAATCAGCGATACGGTCGGAGCCAGCGAATTCGGGATCACGTGTCGCCGCAGAACCGTGAAGGTTGTTGCCCCGCTGGTGATCGCCGCCTCGACATAGTTACTTGCCCGCACTTTGAGGACCTCGGATCGGATCAATCGCGCGAATGTCGCCGCGGAGGTCAGACCCACCGCGATCGCAGCGGGAATCAGACCCGCCTGACCGGCCTTTGCCGTGTACACCACCACGATCGTGATCGCCAGCAAGAACCCGGGGACCGAGAGCACCACGTCGATGAGCCGCATCACGACGGTGTCGACGAAGCCGCCGAACCAGCCGGCAACTGCGCCCAGCACCGAACCGACGATCACTGCGACAGCCACCGCCATGCTCGCACCCAGCAACGACGCCCGGGCGCCGTAGACAACGCGTGCGTACATGTCACGACCGAGAAGGTCGGTACCGAACCAGTGTTCGCTCGACGGCGGCAACAGCTTACGGCTGTTGTCGATGGCGATCGGATCGAAGCTGGTGAACACACCTGGAAGCAGCGCCCACAGTACCGCGAGCGTGAAAATGACGGTCGACAGCACCAACCCCCAGTTCCGGGCCGCCCATCGCACTACTTCCCTGACGTTCGACGCGGCTGGGGCCGGAGTTGCCGCTCCTGTCGGTGCCGTATTCTGCCCCGTCGTATCTTCGATGGTTGCGGTCATGGCATCGACACCTCCACCGGCAGGCCACGCTGAACCGAAACGGGTACGACTGCCCCGCCTGCTGCTTTCACTCCGAGACCGGGAAGCGCGATCTTCACGCGGGCCCGAAGAGACGTAACGCGTTGGCTTCGCCCGTCCACCAGAATCCGCGGGTCGATGAACGGATACGCCAGGTCGACCGCGAGGTTGACTGCCACGTACGCCAAGGCCGCCACCAACACCACACCCTGCAGTACCGGGAGATCCTGGGTACCAACGGCATTCACGGTCAGTTGGCCGAGCCCCGGCCGGGCGTAGACGGCCTCGGTGACCACGGATCCGGCAATCAATTCACCGCAGGCGAGCCCGAGCAGCGTCAGCACCGGCAATGCCGAGTTTCGCAACACACCCCGCTGGAAGGCATACCCCTCCCCTGCGCCCTTCGCTTGCAGCACGTGAACGAACGGCAAGTCTCGGGTTGCGGCAATCGAGGTAGTGAGCACCTGCGCCAACGGCGCCGCGATGAGAATGGCCAACGTTGCCGCCGGCGCCAGCAGCGCGAGGAACGAACCGTCGTCGGAGGAGGGAATGACGTGGATCTTGAACGACAAGAACTGCAGCACAAGGATACCCACCACAAATGTGGGCACCGAGCCGAACAGTGCCGGAACCGAACCGACCACACTCCGCACCGACGCCCAAGGCGCGTAGTTGGCCACCACTGCGAGAACAGCAGCAAGAACGAGTCCGAAAACCAGTGCCAGACCGGTGAGTTGGATAGTGCTCGGCAGTACGTCACCGATAAGACCGGTCACCGACGTCCCGTTGGTGAGGGAATACCCCCAGTCTCCGCGCAGAATTCCGCCAAGGCCGCTGACGTATTGCTCGAACAACGGCCGATCGAGTCCGTAGTACTCCACCAGCGCCCGCGCAGACTCCGGGGTCAGTTGAGCCTCGGGATTCTGAATACGGTTGTTCACCGCGTCACCGGGCAGCGCACTGAGGAGGAAGAAGGACAGCGTGTAAGCAGCCCACATCACCAGGACCGATTGCCCGATTCGTTTCAGGTTGTACGTACGCATTCCGCCGTTGCCTCTCACTGGGAAACCCACGTGTCGTAGAACCACGACCGGCCAGTGGATTCAGTGGCAAAACCGTGGACGCTGGGAGCGAGCCCGAAGACCTGGGTCTCGTCGTAGAGCGGGATCGAGTAGCCCTCGGCGAAGATGTGGTCTTCGATCGCCTGGATCGCGGCTTTGCGCTCGTTCGGATCGAACGCGGACGACTGCGCTGCCAAGAGTTGATCGAGCTTGTCGTCCTTCTGGTAGTTCTTGGTCCCGTTCTGACGGTCACTCCCGTACGACGTGCGCAGAACGCTGGGCTCGGCGGTGGAGGTCTGACCTTGCGTGAAGTACCAGTCCGGTGCGGAAGCCAACTGGGACTCGTACTCCGTCAACGACGGGCGGGTCAGGGTGACATCGACACCGGCCTTACGCCACTGCGACTGCACAACCTCCAGAACCGACTGCGAGACCTGATAGTAGGGCGCGACCCGCAATTGGAAGGCCAACCGCTTGCCGTCCTTCTCCCTCACTCCGTCGGCTCCCGGCTTCCAGCCCGCCTCGTCGAGCAAGGACTTGGCTTTGTCGAGGTTGTAGGTGAGATAGCTGCTCGCGTCACCACGTAGCGGCGTTCCCTGAACCAGAGCACTCGATGGAACTGGGTAGTTCGGGGACAGCACAGTCTGGTTGATCTCCGTGCGATCCGTGGCCGCCTGCAGAGCGAGACGGACCCGCTTGTCCTGAGTGGGCGCCTCCGGATCCTTCAGTTGAAGGGTCAGGTCGTTGGTCTCACCCTGCACCGAGATAGGGAGCAGAACCCCACCTCCCGCGCTCACGGTCTCCTCGTCGTACGGCGCGATGTTGCGAGCGACCTGCGCCTCACCGGACTGCAATGCGCCAACCCGCGTCCCGGCCTCCGGAACGGTCTTGAACACAATCCGCTCCAAATACGCCCTGCCGGAGTGACCGGAACCTTCAGGCGCCCAGTTGTAATCGTCGCGTCGCACGAGGGTGACGCCACTGGTTCCGTTCACCGACTCGACCACAAAGGGGCCAGTTCCCACCCAGTTGCGAAGATCACTCTGACCGTTGAGATCTCGATCCAGAAGCGATTGCCCGAGGATCGAACTGGCCCGATAGTTCGACAGAATCTGAATGAAGCCGGCGTTCGGCTTCGACAGCTTGACCACAACCGTCTGGTCATCGATCACATCGGTGCCCGCGTAGTCGGTCCAGAACGGATCAGCGGTGATGCCCATCTGCGGGTCGCCGATGCCGTGCTGGTCGAAGTTCGCCTTGACCACCCCGGCAGTCAGCGCCGTGCCGTCACTGAACGTGACTCCGGGTTTGAGCGTGAACGTGTACGTGAGATGGTCATCGCTGATCTGGTAGGACTGCGCCAGCCAAGGCCTGTATTCGCCGGTCTCCGGGTCCTGCCAGATCAGCCGCTCGGCAAGATTGTTGGACACCTGGCTGTTCGACCAGAGGGAGTTCGTAGGTTTCCACGCCGCATAATCGACGGGGTCGTAGAAGGTCAGTGTCCCGCCCTCCACCGGCGTGCCGGCGGTGTCGTTCGACGCTGACGCGCCACCACAGGCTGCAAGAGCTACCGCGAGTACGGTCACAGTTGCCGCAGACTTGACGACACGTTGAAATCTATTGGTGAACAAAGCAGTTCGCCTTTCTTGAAAGGGCGTCGAAGAGAGACCGTACGATCACCGTCGCGGGTGAATTCAGAACACAGCCGCCGAGGTCAGGAAGACACTGGTAGGAAGTCAACCCGATTCCGGGGCGCACGTCACGGCTTGCATTCACCGTGATCACAAACTGGCGAAAGCGTCTCAGCCACAGTAGTTTTCTAGGTAGGGATACGTGCGATCGACGCAATGACTTTTTCTCGCGGCGATCCGAATCCCCTCTTTGCCGCTGCCCGTATCCAGTACATCTCGAGAGGAAACCTGCCTGTATGACTGTCTCCGGACTCGCCACATACGTGACGGCACAGACAGTTACGGCTGCCGACACTCACCCCCTGCTGGCAAGTGCCACCCGGTATGCCGACGCCGTGCTGCTACCTACCGCACTCGAAACAGATCGGCTGGGTGTCACTCCGGACCGCATCGCCGAGTTCTCCGAGCTGCACCTTCTGAATCATCTTGCACCGGCAGAATTCGACGGGGCGGGCGTCGACCGTCATGGCGATCGACTCCTCCACGAAATCTTGGCGGGAGCCTGTCTGAATACGTGGCTGGTGTGGGCGCAGCATGCTCCTGTTGTGGGGAGACTGGCCGACGCATACACGGCCGGAACCGAGTTGCCCTCGATCGGCTACGAAATTCTCCGCGGACGCCTCCTTACCGGCGCGGCGATCAGCGATGTCCGGCGATACCCCGACCACTTCATCGCGGCGACGCGTGAATCTACCGGCTGGACGTTCTCAGGCACCATCTCGTGGGTCAGCGGGTGGGGTCTGAACACTGTGTTGATGGTGGCTGCCGTCGAAGGCTCAACCCGCACTGTCGTCACCGCGCTGGTACCGATCAGCGACCGCGTTCAGGCCTCCGACTTGGAGTTGAGCGCAGTGGCCGGCAGTCGGACAGAGCGGGTGACATTGTCCGACGTGTTCGTACCGGAAGAGAACGTCATCAGCAGGATTCCGCTATCCAAGTACCGCACAGCCGATTTCAGTACGGCCAGCGATGCCCGGCCACATCACTTCGGACTGGCCGAGCGAGTTCTCGGTGAACTCGAGCAGGCACATCCGTCCGCCCACGAGCTTGCCGACCTGTGGCGCCCACGGGTCGCGCAGCTTCGGGCCGACGCCTACGCACTCTCCGACGCGGCCAAGAGCACGGGGAACGAGAGGCACCGAATCGATGAGCGGCTCGCGGCAAAAGTTGCCATGGGCGAAGCACTCGTCAACCTCACCCACGCGCTGGTCATAGCCCGAGCCGGGCGCGGCATCGTTCGCGACAACACCGCGCAGTTGTACGCGCGCGCCGCCCTCTTCGTCCTGGTGCAGGGACAAACGGCCGAAGTACGCGACGCCCAGTTGTCCCATCTCGCACAGATCAGGAAGAATCAATGAGCACCGAATTCCTCTGGTACATCCCCAACCAGGTTGAGCCCGGCCACCGCGGCGACGACACACAAGCGGGGCACAACAGCCTCGAAACACTCACTCGTCAGGCACTCGCGTTGGAAGAGAACGGTTGGACTGGCGCTCTGATCGGAGCGGGTTGGGGGCGTCCGGACACATTCACCGTGGCGACGGCACTGGCCGCGAGGACAACCACATTCGAGCCACTCATCGCGATCCGCCCCGGGTACTGGCGACCGGCAAACTTTGCGGCATCTGCGGCGGCACTCGACCATCTCACCGGCGGTCGTGTGCGCGTCAACATCGTATCCGGCAAGGACGACCTCGCCGCCTACGGAGATAGCGACGGCGACCAGGCAAATCGCTATGCCCGGACCCGAGAGTTTCTCCAACTCGTTCGCAAACTGTGGACCGAGGAGAACGTGACCTACCGCGGCGAGCATTTCCAGGTGGAGAACTCGACGGTGGGGCCGCGCATCGAGACCCGACCAGGCCGCCCGCACCCGAAGCTCTACTTCGGCGGCGCCTCCGAAGCCGCCGAGAGAGTCGCGGCCGCCGAGGCCGACGTCCAATTGTTCTGGGGCGAAACACTTGACGGCGTCGCCGAACGCATCGACAGACTCACAACACTCAGCGGAAAGATCGACAGAGAACACGCCCCACTCGAATATGGCTTGCGCATCACGACTTTCGTCCGGGACACGACCGAGCAGGCCTGGAAGGAAGCCGAGGAGAAAGTCGCGCAGATGGCAGCTCGCCAGCGCGAGCAGGGTGCACCCCAATCACTCGCGCAGAATCCGCACCGCCGAAGCGCAGTGGGACAACAACGCCTCCTCGATCTGGCCGGCCGCGGCGAGGTACTCGATGACAACCTCTACACCACCCCCGGCAAAGTGGGCGGCGGTGGTGCTGCGACCACCTGGCTGGTCGGTTCCGCCGAAGACGTCGCGAAATCGCTTCGTAAATACGAAGATCTCGGAATCAGCCACTTCGTTCTGTCGGATACTCCGTACTTGCACGAGATCGAACGCCAAGGCAACCAGCTGCTTCCGCTACTTCGCGGATGAGCACCGAGACCTCCATACCAGCTGGTCTCAGCCCAAGATTCCGACGTCATCTGGTGATGGTGTTCGCGCTCACGAACTCCATCAGTTTCATCGCCATGATCCAGATCCTGCCGGTGATCCTCATTCCTATCGCCACCGATCTCGACGTCTCACGCACCGCCGTGGCAGGCGCCTCGACGGTATCGACTTTGGTGGGCGGACTGGCCGCTTTGCCGATCGGTCGCATCCTCGACCGCCGGGGTGGACGCACGCTCATGGCCACCGGCTCGCTGATCGGGGCAGGCTCGGTGCTGATGTGGTCACAGGCCACCAACCTGGTCTCGCTGTACGCAGCCTTTGCACTGATCGGGCTGGCCCTGGCGATGTCGACGTACGAATCGACCTTCGCCGTCATCGTGGTTGCGACCGAGTCGCATCAACGAAACCAGGCAATTCTGACCGTGACGATGATCGCCGGACTGTCGACCTATCTGGTGTATCCACTCCTCGGCTGGATGAACAGCGAATTCGGCTGGCGCACAACCTTGATCACCCTCTCGGCCGCACTCGTCGCTACAGCCGTGCCCGGCCATCTGTGGGCCGTACCGTCGCGCGCCGCACATCGTAACCGGATCCGGAAAAGCTCGGGAACAGCTTTCGGTGCAGCACTGCGCCAGCGCCGATTCTGGTTGCTGCTGATCGCCTTCGTCGCCCAGGCAGGGTCGGCATCGGCCTTCCTGCTGCTCGTGATCGCATACTTGCTCGACCAGGGCCACTCCGTTGCGGTCGCAACGTCGGTACCGATTGCCGTCGGTGTCCTGCAGATTCTTTCGCGGCTGATACTCACCGTGGCAGGCAGCCGATTGGCCATCACACCGGTAACGTCAGGTGCGTTTGCGATACAAGGGTTCGGTCTACTTCTGCTACCTCTTGCTGGATTGTCGATCCCCCTGACGTTGCTGTGCGTCGCGGCGGTAGGTCTCGGCCAAGGTGTCGGAGTGATCGCCCGGCCGTCAATACTGGCGGACAACTTCGGCATTACTCATTTCGCGAGTGTCCTGGCCGCGATCACCATTCCGACAGCGTTGGCCCGCGCCGGCTCACCACTACTCGGTGCATGGCTCGCCGACTGGCGGTTCCTGGTGGTCTGCGGAGTACTCGCACTGGTTGCCGCCGTGGCGTTGCTTCCACTGATCGGCGTGAAGGAACCGCGAATAGTTGCACACTAGTCCCGTCAACGTCGCTGATTCAGCCGCACGAGTGAACGTTGTGTGCACTCGGGCCCGGGTACGGCGTCAGAAGTTCCAGTTCAGAGCGCCTGAGGAAGTGGACAGTTCATCCGCCGCGCCCGTGACAAACCCCTCGCGCGCCTCGGTCACGACCTTCCCGACGTCCACGGACTCGCGATGGTCCATTGTCATCTGGCCCAGCTGAATGGCCAGGCCGGAGAAGACGGCTGACGCTGCTTCCACCGCAGCGGCTTCGAGCACTCCGATCAGTAATTGCCGCAGCAACATTCGAACCGTAATGACGGTAGCGACTTCCGCTGCCGCGGCGCCCACGGTACTCAGACCCAGAGTGGGAATCGCAGCCGCTGCCATAGCCGCCAACTCGATGGCCAACGCGATCAACGCCGCGATAATCGCAAGTTTGGTGTACTCGATGTCCGTTGCCGTGGAATTACAGGATTCCGCTAATTCCGTTGCGGTAGCGATCAATCTATCGAAGACGTCCGCGACGCCGCCGGAATCTTGCCAGAATCCGTCAAGCGAATCATGCGTCTCGCCGGTGATTGCCGTCAGTACTCCTCGGACCGTGACATCACCGCCCGTGGATGCACTGGTCAGCTGGTCTGCAACATCGGTCCACGCGTCACCCAATCGCCACAACGACGTCTCGTCGCCCTGTGGCCAGTCGCTACCCACTGCCACACTCGCAACGGCCTGCAGGTATCCCGGAATCTCGATTCCCATCAGAGACCGCCGGAAAAATTGTCGGCAAGTTCTGCGTCGACGCCCTCGAAGTTGTCAGAAGTCCGATACAGCGCGTCGGTGAGGTTCCGCATGACGCCGGCCATCATCGAGATACCAGCAAGCACCGACTCGGATCCCGGAAGATACGCGTCCGCAAAAGTGCTGCCGGCCTCGTCACTTCCCCAACTCGGACCTTCGGCAGTCATCTCCCGTTCGAGATCCGCTCTCGACCTCTCCAGATCCTCTGCGAGTTGCACAAATCGGGGTGCCAATGCCCGCACGACATGTACATCGATCCACAGTTCAGACATTGCCCGCGCTCCTCAGGACGGTCTGATCCCAATCCGGCCGATCGTCGATCCTGACGTCGTCGGGTACCCCTGGCACTGCGGCGAGGCCACGCACGCTGGGCGCTCCCGGTATCAGATCCGGAAGATCCAACGCCGTCGCATTGGTGAACGGCTTCAATATCTCCGCGTTCTGCCGGCGCATGTCCTCGGACGCTGCCGTCGACGCCGACAGCACCGAGTTACCAAGTTTTTTCGGCGTCGACTTCGCGCACGCGTCGGATGAAAATTTGACGCCGACAACGGCTCCGGACGCATTGACGACAACCTCCACCAATCCGTCAGCCGACCGAGCCGACGCAGTCGACAACGCGATCTTCTCCTGCGCGAGCGCAAGCAACCGCGTTCGCTCGCGCAGATCCTCCATCATCGAATCGATCTGCCCGCGAAGAACTTCCGATCTCCCCCGCGTCGAATTCCATTCCGCTGTACTCACGATGGCCCCCACCTCGCTCGACGTGCTCACCCGATTATCGGGTGCTCACCAAGTTCGACGCGGCCTGGCCTCGATCGGTTCCGTCAGCGCGGATTCAGCACCGGCGGATCGAATGCGCGAACCGGGGGAAGCTCCCCTTCGAACTTCTCGATCTGCACCAAGACATGCTGCCCGGTGCATCCGTGTGAGAGCAGCGACGTACCGACGTCCGGGGTCAGAACATTGGGATTTCCGTGGACACACAGTGAGTCCGGGTCGGCCGGATCGAGTGGGTCGTACCAGGCACCGGTCGCGAGTTGGACAACACCGGGGTGAAGGTCGGCATCGACGACAACACCCGCCAGGCACGCGCCGCGATCATTGAACACCCGCACCACGTCCGCGCTGACGACGCCTCGCTCTGCCGCTGCACGTGGATGCATCCGAATGGGTTCTCGCCCCTGAATTTTCGACGCCTGGCTCACGGCACCGTGATCGAGTTGGCTGTGCAGTCGCGTCTTGGGCTGATTGGCGATGAGATGCAGCGGATACTCCTCCGCACGTGGACCTTTCAGCCATTCGTCCGGCTCGTACCACCGCGGATGGCCGGCGCAGTCGTCGTAGCCGAACGATTCGATGGTTTCGGAGAAAATCTCGATCTTCCCGCTGGGTGTGCCAAGCGGATACTTCTCGGGATTCTCGCGGAAGTCTCCGAACAACACCTCGTTGCCGCGCGTGTGCATGCGGTAGTGACCGTCAGCCCAGAAATCCGCGAACGACGGCGTATTGCCACCGTCTGCGTCAACACTCGGCCGCCACTGACCGTAGAGGTGCTCGATCCACTGCTGTGATGATCGTCCCTCGGTGAACGTGTCGCCGAATCCGAGAGCGTCGGCGAGCGCCGCGAAGGTCTCGTAGTCGTCGCGGGCACCTGCAAACGGTTCGGTGACCTGGTGCATCGCGACCAGCAACGCGTCGTTGCGCGTACAACTGAGGTCCGAGCGCTCGAATGACGTGGTCGAGGGCACCACGATGTCGGCGTGTTTGGCCATTGGCGTCCAGTACGGATCGTGAACGACGATCGTGTCCGGACGTGCCAACGCCCGCCGCAGCCTCGGAATGTCCTGGTGATGGTGGAACGGATTGCCGCCTGCCCAGTAGACCAGGCGAATGTCGGGATAGGTGAGGCGTCTGCCGTCGTAGTCGAAACCTTCGCCGGGCGAGAGCAGAAGATCGGAGACCGCGGCCACCGGAATGAAGTCCGTGACCGGATTTCGTCCTTGCGGGAGGGTGGGCAGTGGATATGGGATCGAGGTCATTCCCGGCTCGTTCATCGAGCCGTAGCCGTGCCCGAATCCTCCTCCGGGAAGACCTATCTGACCGAGCATCGCGGCGAGCGTCACACCCATCCACGGGGCTTGCTCACCGTGTTTGATGCGTTGGAGTGACCACGTGACAGAAACCAGTGTGCGACCGGTTGCCATCCGGCGGGCCAGGTCGACCAGCGTCTCGGCGGACACTCCCGAAATCGCCTGAGCCCAGTGCGGATCCTTCGCGATACCGTCACTTCGTCCGAGGAGGTAATCCTCGAACCGTTCGTAGCCGACGCAGTAGTGGTTCAAGAACGCGGCGTCGTGCAGATCCTCGGAAGCGAGGACAAACGCCAGCGCCAGCATGATCGCTACGTCGGTCCCGGGAATCGGTGCTATCCAGTCACATTCACCGTCGACGTCGTCGCGCAACGGACTGATCGCGACGATCTTTCCGCCTCGCCGACGAAAGGCGTCGATCGCGCCGCGGGTCGGATGATCACTGGTACCACCGGCATTGACGCCCGTGTTCTTGATCGGCACCCCACCGAAGCACACCAACAGATCCGAATGTTGCGCAATGACGTCCCACGACGTGGACCGTTCGAATAATTGGCTGTGAGTCCCGACCACCCGGGGCATGATCACACCCGTTGCTCCGAGCGAGTAGCTGTGGACCGACTTGGTGTAGCCCCCGAGTTGATTCAGGAATCGGTGGACCTGGCTCTGCGCGTGGTGAAATCGGCCGGCGCTGGCCCATCCGTACGAACCACCGAAGATGGCGTTGTTGCCGTGAGTGTCGACTACCCGGCGCAATTCGCGGGCCAACAGCTCTGTCAGCTCGTCCCAGTCGACCGAGACGAACTCGTCCGATCCCCGCTTGTCCGTGGGACCAGGACCGTTCTCGAGCCAGCCGCGACGCACTGCCGGGCCGGCCACTCTGCTGCGACTGCGCACCGAACCGGCGAAGTTGCCGAGCATCGGCGAAGGATTCGAATCTCCCTCGTACGGATGCACCGCAGTGACTTCGCCGGCTACCGATTCGGCAGTGAACATGCCCCAGTGAGACATGTGCTGATGACGCCGATTCGGCGTGGTGACCACAGCAGCTACTTTCGATCAGGGAAGGGAAAGAACCAGCTTCTCGATGCCGACACGTGGTCCGGTGAAGAACGGAACCTCTTCGCGCACGTGCAAGCGAGCCTCGGTGGCGCGCAGGTCACGCATGAGGTCGACGATACGAATGAGTTCCGGTGCCTCGAAGGCCAGAATCCACTCGTAGTCACCGAGCGCAAACGACGGCACCGTGTTGGCGCGAACATCCTTGTATCCGCGTGCCGCCATACCGTGATCGGCGAGCATCTTGCGACGGTCCTCATCCGGAAGCAGGTACCACTCGAGCGAGCGCACAAACGGGTAGACGCAGATGTAGTCGCCCGGATCTTCGCCCGCGATGAACGACGGCACGTGGCTCTTGTTGAATTCGGCCGGACGGTGCACGGCGGAGTTGCTCCACACCGGAGCGCTGATCTTGCCCAGTGTCGTGGTACGACGGAAGTCCGAGTACGCGGCCTGCAGCTGCTCGATACTGGCCGCATGGGTCCAGATCATGAAGTCTGCGTCTGCGCGCATGCCGGCGATGTCGTAGATTCCGCGAACCACGACGCCCTTGTCTTCGAGACCTTCGAAGAACAAGCGGGCGTCCTTGACCGCAGCTTCCCGATCGTCGCCCAGCACACCGGGTTCCACCTGGAACACGGAGAACATGAGGTATCGGATTTCAGAGTTCAGTTTGTCGAAATCAAGGCGTGCCATACCTCTATCGTGCCACCCGTTCGAAAATTTGTGTCGCCGCCGTCGTGCCAGCGGCAACACACGCCGGAACACCGACGCCGTGAAGCCACGAACCGGCCACCTCGATACCGTCCAGCGCTGCCAGCGACTGCTCGATTTCGGCCACTTTCTCGACGTGACCTGGTGCGTACTGCGGCAGTCCCCCATGCCAGCGCTGGACACAGGACGCCGCCGGATCCGCAGTGATTCCCGTCACCATTGCAAGATCGGTGCGAGCGAGTGCGATCAGCTCGTCGTCGGGGCGATCGACGATGTCCGCGGCGCCGAAGCGGCCGAACGACACCCGCACAAGATGCTCACCCCGATCGGCGAGATGCGTCCACTTGCGACTCGACAGCGTGAATGCCTTGGCCGTCAGATCTGCGTCCGTCGCGACGAGGATCCCGGAGTTCTCCGGCAACTCGACAGTGCCCGGCAGACGCATCGCCACGACAGCCGACGACGCAAGCTCGATCCGAGCCGCAATCCGGGCGACCTCAGGCGCGACGTCAGCCAGGAGCACTGCGGCGTTCGGCGCGGGAATTGCCAGAACAATCGCGTCGACCGCGCCAACCGGATCCACGAACCACCGGCGCCCGTCGGCGCGAACGACCCCGGCCTCCGCATGAACCACATGTGCGGCGGCCGCCTGCCGAAGTGCATCCAGGAGCACTCCGTAACCGTCCTTCAATGCACCGAATACCGGCCCGGGAGCCGGCGTCGGGAGCGCCGCTGTCACGGCCTCAGACAGACTCTGTGCCCCCGAATCCAATGCAGCCGCGAGGGTCGGCAACGCGGCCCGTATTCCGATGTTCTCCGCCAACCCGGAGTACACGCCCCCGAGCAGCGGATCGACCGAACGAGCCACAACCTGATCGCCGTAACGATCCGAAACAAGTTGGGCCACACTGCTATCCGAACCGGGAGTCCAGTCGATTCGGCGCCCGGATTCGGCCGAGATCCGCGCCAGAGTTGCGTCGTCGACAAGACCTTCGACCGCGTCGGCATTCGCCGGAATGCCCATCAACGTGCCGGTGGGGAGGCGATGCAACGAGTCCTGCGACCAGATCAGCGGAGTGCGTCCGGCCGGATACACGATCTGGTCGGTGAGACCGAGTTCGGCCAGAAGCGCCGGAACCTCGGGCCGACGCGCAATGAAGGCCTCGGCGCCGACATCGATCGGCCCGGCGCCGAGATCAACCGTTCGCAACTTGCCGCCCAGTCTGGGGCTGTGGTCGACGATCGTGATCGCCGCGTCAGCTCCGAGGCTTCGGCGAAGCCGGTAGGCGGCGACCAGACCGGAGATTCCACCCCCGATCACCGCTACCGACGGCCGAGTTGTTGTCACAGCGAATGCACCAGCTCCACCGCCGCCGTGATTGCCGCCGGATCAGTGTCCGGAAGAACACCGTGCCCGAGGTTGAAGATGTGCCCGATCGCGCCGGCCTCGATCGCGCGGTCACCTTCAGCCGCGATGCGCCTGACCTCGCGGTCAACCGCCGCGGGACCCGCGAACAGCACTGCCGGATCAAGGTTGCCCTGCAGCGCCTTGCCCGGGCCGACACGCGTCGCGGCGACGTCGAGCGGAATACGCCAGTCGACGCCCACGACGTCGGCTCCGGCTTCACCCATGGCGCCGAGCAGTTCACCGGTACCCACACCGAAGTGGATACGCGGCACGCCGGCGCTCGCCACCTCGGCCAACACGCGCTCGGAGTGCGGAAGTACGAACTCGCGGTACTGCGCGAGCGAGAGTGCCCCAGCCCAGGAATCGAACAGCTGAACAGCGTCGACACCCGCATGGAGTTGCGCCTGCAGGAAACAAATGGTGATGTCGGCGATCTTGCCGAGGAGCTGGTGCCATGTCGCGGGATCCGACAGCATGAGCGCCTTGGTCTTCTCGTGGTTGCGGCTCGGTCCACCCTCGACCAGGTACGACGCCAAGGTGAATGGCGCACCGGCAAATCCGATCAGCGGCACCGAACCCAACTCGGCGGTGAGCAGACGCACAGCCTGCGCAATTGCACCGACCTCGTCGGGCACCAACCGCGGCAGGGACGCGACGTCGTCGATAGACCGAACAGGATTGGCGACCACCGGACCGACACCGGCAACGATGTCGAGGTCGATGCCGGCCGCCTTCAACGGCACCACGATGTCCGAGAAGAGGATTGCGGCGTCGACGTCGTGGCGGCGGACCGGTTGCATCGTGATCTCACAGACCAACGCGGGATCGAAGCAGGATTCCAACATTCCGATTCCGGCGCGGATTTCGCGATACTCGGGAAGCGAGCGGCCGGCCTGCCTCATGAACCACACCGGACGCCGCACCGGCTTCCGACCGGTGGCCGCCGCCAACAAAGGCGCATCCGGAAGCACGCGCCGTGCGCTGTACTCCGCAGACCCGATGGTGCCTGAATTCAAGTTGTCCAACCCGCTCATCAATCCTCGCGCTCTCCGCCAACATGTGTATTCGACCGCCCCCAATGCTGCCATGTTCAGCGGGCAGAAACGTCCACGTCACATTTCGTGACGGTGCTCACACTTAACTCTGCGGGCCGCGTCACAGTTGATCGGCGCGCCTCCACCTCAGGGACCTTTTCCCCGACTAACGTCCTGACCTGTGACAACTTCCGGATCCACCGCTGACCCGGCCGAATTTCGTGCCGCAATCGCCGCAATGGGCTCAGCACAGGTCCGGTCCGAGATCGAAGTCGGTCCGATTCGCCCGCCACAACGACTTGCCCCATACAGCCACGCGATCGGCGCCGAGGTGCTCCATCCGGAATCGGACACTGTTTCCGAACAATCGGAAGGCGACGCGTTCGGTCGGCTCATCCTGCTGTTCGACCCAGACGGCGACGAAGCCTGGAACGGCACCATGCGTCTGGTCGCCTACATCCAAGCCGATCTCGACGAATCGCTCGCTGCTGATCCACTGTTGCCCGAAGTTGCGTGGAGTTGGCTGGTGGACGCCCTCGAAGCCGGCGGCGCTCCGTTTGTTGCGCTCGGCGGCACGGTCACGGCAACAACGTCGGTCCGCTACGGCGACATCGCCGGGCCTCCGCGGGCACATCAACTCGAACTCCGGGCCTCGTGGACTGCCACGTCCACGGAATTGGGACATCACGTCGAGGCCTTCTGCGAGGTACTGGCCTACGCCGCGGGCCTACCACCTGCCGGGGTAACGGAATTGTCGCGAAAGAACGACTGACCCCTGGTGCGGGTTTGATGATTCCACCCAAATCCAACTAGAACCCGTTCTAAAATTGGCAGATGCAGCGTCTCAGCGGACTTGATGCCACCTTCCTGTACCTGGAAACGTCGACACAGCTACTCCACGTCTGCGGCCTGGTCATACTGGACCCGTCGACGATCCCCGGCGGATACCGCTATCGATCCCTTCTTGGCGAGTTGGACTCCCGTATGGCAGCGATGCCGACCTTCCGGCGCAAGCTGAAAGATTCACGCCTGAACCTCGACTACCCCGTCTGGGTGGACGACCACGACTTCGACATCGAACGCCACTGCCATCGCACATCGGTACCGGCGCCGGGTGGCCACGACGAACTGGCAGAACTTGCGGGACACATTGCGAGCCAACCGCTGGACCGCTCCCGTCCACTGTGGGAGATGTGGGTCATCGAAGGACTTGCCGACGGCACCATCGCCGTCATGTCGAAGATCCATCACAGCGCCGCAGACGGCATCACCGGTGCCAACATCCTGGCTCAACTGTGCAGTCTCGAACCGGAATCGCCCGCGTTGGTAGACACCACAGCCGAGAGCGCCGGTGACGCCGGCACACTCGATATCGCCGTCGGAGGCCTCCTCGCAGTGATTTCCCGGCCTGCACGGCTGGCCCGCCTCGTCCCCGGAGGCATAGCGATGCTGCCCAAATGGGTGACCCGCGCCCGCAAGGGCACAGCGATGCCCGCGCCGTTCACTGCCCCTCGAACGTCATTCAACGGCGCCATCACCGGACATCGCAATATTGCCTTCACCCAGCTCGACCTGGCCAAAGTGAAAGCCGTGAAGGACCGGCACGGCGTCAAGGTCAACGACGTCGTCCTTGCGCTGTGTGCCGGAGCGTTGCGTAACTACCTCGACGAGCGGGGCGAACTTCCCGCCGATTCGTTGGTCGCAATGGTTCCCGTGTCTGTTCACGGGAAATCCGACCGGGCAGGCACAAACCAGATCTCCGGCATGTTCACGCAACTAGGCACCCAGATCGCCGACCCGCTAGCCCGTTTGCTGGCGATCAGCGAATACAACGCGACCTCGAAAAACCACAACGAGGCGCTGGGCGCAAATATGCTTCAAGACTGGTCACAATTTGCGTCGCCCGCAGTGTTCGGCGCCGCAATGCGCGTCTACTCCTCACTCAAGCTGGCGGAACGCCACCCTGTTGTGTCGAATCTTGTCGTGTCGAACGTTCCCGGTCCCCCGGTTCCGCTGTACTTCCTGGGTGCACGCATAACGGGAATGTTCCCGCTGGGACCTATCTTTCACGGCGCCGGACTCAATGTGACGGTGATGTCGCTCGACGGCAAGGTAGATGTGGGAATCGTCAGTTGTACGGACTTGGCACCCCAATTGCACGAACTTGCGCAAGGATTCGCCCTGGCACTCGACGAACTCCTGGGAGCGGCCGAGAAAGGCGACGAGGAAAGTAACGGGGAAGGTTGCGCAACTACGACGCCTCCTGCGACGTAGAGTTATCGATCATGTCCGAAGTCACCGATGATGCAACCGAGCCCACGTCCGATGTCGAACCACTCCTCGTACCGCGTGACGGTGTCCCGGATGTCATCACCACTGCCGACGGAGTCGCGAAGGCTGCCGCTCAATTGACGGCGGGCACGGGGCCTTTGGCTGTTGACGCCGAGCGTGCGTCGGGGTTCCGGTACTCAGCCCGCGCGTATCTGATTCAGCTCCGACGCGAGGGCGCCGGATCGTTTCTGATCGATCCGATCCCCACCGCTGCGGACATGGCACCGCTGGCCGAGGCGATCAACCCGCTGGAGTGGGTTCTGCATTCGGCGGATCAGGATCTGCCGGGACTTGCCGAGCTGGGGTTGTATCCGGCTGTACTTTTCGACACGGAGTTGGCCGGCCGACTGGCCGGATTCGAACGAGTCGGTCTGGCCGCAATCGTGGAACGCACGTTGCATGTCGAACTTCGCAAGGGCCACGGCGCTGCCGACTGGTCGACGCGGCCACTGCCGGCACCCTGGCTGAACTATGCTGCCCTCGACGTCGAAGTGCTTCTGGAATTGCGCGACGCCATGGAGGCCGAACTGCGTGCGCAAGGCAAATTGGATTGGGCGAAAGAAGAATTCGAGCACATTCGACTTGCCGGCCCCCCGAAGCCGAAGCCGGATCGTTGGCGCCGCACGTCGCACATCACGTCCCTGAAGACCACTCGCCAATTGGCCGCGGTGCGGGCACTGTGGCAAGCGCGTGAAGATCTCGCACGTAAGCGCGACGTCTCGCCCAGCCGAGTGCTGCCGGATTCGGCGATCATCGACGCAGCTCTCAAGGATCCCCGGTCGATGGACGCACTGCGGTCGCTGCCCGTGTTCGGCGGACCGAGACAACGACGCTATTCACGGATCTGGATGTCGGCGCTGGAATCGGCTCGTGCCCTGCCGGACAGCGAGCTTCCGCCGAAGACTCCGCCGAACATCGGCCCGCCCGCTCCCGGGCGCTGGGCACGTCAAGATCCGGCGGCCGCCGATCGTCTGACTGCGGCCCGCGCCGCGCTGTCGGATCTCAGTTCCGAGGTGTCGGTCCCCGTCGAGAATCTGCTGCAACCCGATCTGGTCCGTCGCCTGTGCTGGGACTGGACGATCGAGCCGGCATCCGACATCACCGTCGTCACCGACGCGATCGAGACGAAGCTCACGTCCGGCGGCGCTCGCGCGTGGCAGCGGAAACTCACTGTCCCAGTCCTCGCCGAGGCGCTGAACTCGGTGGTTCCGGCGGAGAACGACGCTGCCCCGGCCGAAGAGGAAGCAGCGGCGACCGGAGAATCCTGACGCGACCGCGGGTGTGGGTGGAGCAATTCGACCCGTTAAGTTACCGGTGAGTAATGGGCAGTAGTACGCTTGTTACAAGGCCGGACGCTTGGCCGTGATTGCCGAACCGTAAGTCCCATCCGCCCAGTGCGTGGTGGGCATCTCCATCAGGAGGAATTCGCGTGGCTCCATCCACACACAACCAACGCAACGTCGTCTTTGTCGACGGCATTCGCACCCCGTTCGGCAAAGCAGGCCCCAAGGGCATGTACGCCGAAACGCGTGCAGACGACCTCGTCGTCAAAGCCATCCGCGAACTGCTTCATCGCAACCCGCAGCTGGATCCCGCGCGGATCGACGAAGTGGCGATCGCTGCCACCACTCAGACCGGTGACCAGGGACTGACCATCGGCCGCACCGCCGCGATCCTCGCCGGCCTGCCCGAGACCGTCCCCGGATTTGCCATCGACCGCATGTGCGCCGGCGCGATGACCGCCGTCACCACCACCGCGTCTGGCATCGGCTTCGGCCAGTACGACGTTGTTGTCGCCGGCGGCGTCGAGCACATGGGTCACCACCCGATGGGTGAGGGCGCAGACCCCAACCCGCGCTTCCTCGCCGACCGCCTGGTCGACCCGAGCGCACTCGTGATGGGCAACACCGCCGAGAACCTGCACGACCGGTTCCCGACCATCACGAAGGACCGCACGGACGCGTACGCCGTGAACAGCCAGAACAAGTACGACGCCGCCAAGAAGGCCGGCTTCATCGCCGACACCCTGGTTCCCGTCGCGACCCGCAGCTCAGCCGGTTGGGGCCTCGCCACCGAGGACGAGCCGCCGCGCCCCGGAACCACCGTCGAAGACCTCGCGAAGCTCAAGACGCCGTTCCGCCCGGCCGGACGCATCACCGCCGGTAACGCCGCCGGACTCAACGACGGCGCCACCGCCGCCCTGCTCGCCGGCGAAGACACCGCAGCCGAACTCGGCCTGCCCGTCGGCATGCGCATGGTCGGCTTTGCCTACCAGGGCGTCGACCCCGCCGTCATGGGCATCGGACCGGTTCCCGCCACCGAGAAGCTCCTCGCCCGCACCGGCCTGAAGATCGAGGACATCGGACTCTTCGAGATCAACGAAGCCTTCGCCGTTCAGGTCCTCGCATTCCTCGAGCACTACGGAATCGCCGACGACGACCCACGCGTCAACCAGTGGGGCGGCGCCATCGCGTGCGGCCACCCCCTCGCTTCCTCGGGTGTGCGCCTGATGACGCAGCTCTCCCGCCAGTTCGCGACACGTCCCGACGTGCGCTACGGCTTGACCACCATGTGCATCGGCCTCGGCATGGGTGGCACCGTCATCTGGGAAAACCCGAACCACGCTGATTACGAAGCTGGAGTCTAGTGATGTCTGATATTGCAACAGCATTCGCCGACGAGGTCGTGACGAACGCCTACACCAAGATCATCTCGGTTCCCGGCATCGAGGGCCCGTTTGCACTGATCACCCTCGACAACGGCTTCGACCACACCAAGCCGTCGTCATTCGGCCCCGGCGGGCTCGCAGCATTCGACGCTGCCCTCGACGAAGCCTTTGCCGCCAACCCGGTTGCCATCGCCGTCACCGGCAAGCCCTTCATCTTCGCCGCCGGCGCGGACCTCAAGGGTGTTCCCGCTATCACCTCACGTGAGCAGGGACTCGAGCTGGGCCGCTTGGGCCACAAGGTGTTCCGACGCCTGCGTGAGTCCTCCGTTCCCACGTTCGCCTTCATCAACGGCGTCGCCCTGGGCGGCGGCCTCGAGGTCGGCCTCCACAGCCATTACCGCACCGTTGCCGCCAACGCCGGTGCACTCGGCCTGCCGGAAGCATTCCTCGGTCTGGTCCCAGGTTGGGGCGGAACGCAGTTGCTCCCCAACCTGGTCGGCCCGTCCAACGCCGTCACCGTGGTGATCGAGAACTCGCTGAACCAGAACAAGGTGCTCTCCCCCAAGAAGGCACTCGAACTCGGCGTCGTCGACGTCGTTCTCGACTCCGCCGACTTCATCGAGCAGTCACTCGCCTGGGCGTCGCAGGTCCTCGCCGGCACTGTGACCCCCGCTCGCCCCGAGATCGATCGCGGCCAGGGCTGGGATGACGCGATCGCTCGCGCGAAGGCAATCGTCGACGGCAAGACCAAGGGCAACGCACCCGGCGCCGTCAAGGCCGTCGAGTTGCTCGAACTGGCTCGCAGCACCGACATCACGGATGCGGCTTCGCTCGACAAGGGCTTTGCCGCCGAGGACGAGGCACTCGCCGATCTCCTCCTGACCGACGAACTCCGCGCCGGCCTGTACGCCTTCGATCTGGTGAACAAGCGCGCCAAGCGACCCGCCGGAGCGCCCGACCGCTCGCTGGCCCGCAAGGTCAACGGCGTCGGCATCGTCGGTGCCGGCCTCATGGCCAGCCAGCTCGCGCTGCTCTTCGTCCGCCAGCTCAAGGTGCCGGTCATCCTGACCGACATCGACCAGGAGCGCATCGACAAGGGTGTCGGCTACGTCCACACCGAGATCGACAAGCTCCTCGGCAAGGGAAGACTGTCCCCCGACGCCGCGAACCGCCTCAAGGCACTCGTTTCCGGCTCGCTCGACAAGACCGCGTTCGCCAAGACCGACTTCGTCATCGAAGCCGTCTTCGAGAACATGGACGTCAAGAAGAAGGTCTTCGCGGAACTCGAGCAGTTCATCGCTCCCGAGACGATCCTCGCGACCAACACCTCGTCACTTTCCATCACGGAGATGGCGTCCGAGCTGAAGCATCCCGAGCGCGTGGTCGGCTTCCACTTCTTCAACCCGGTTGCCGTTCTTCCCCTCCTCGAGATCATCAAGGGCAGCAAGACCGACGACGCTACGCTCGCAACGGCTTTCGCCACCGCGAAGTCCCTGAAGAAGTCTGCCGTCCTGTGCGGCGACAAGGCAGGCTTCGTCTTCAACCGCCTCGTCACCCGCACCTTGGGTGAGGTCATGTCGGCCGTCGACGAAGGCACCCCATTCGACGTCGCGGACAACGCTATCGCCGAACTCGGTATGCCCATGTCGCCGTTCACCTTGCTGGCCCTCGTCGGACCCGCAGTGGCACTGCACACCGGTGAGACTCTGCAGGCGTCGTACCCGGACCGGTTCAAGAGCTCGCCCGGACTCGAAGCACTCGTCGAAGCCCGCAAGCCCGGCGTCTGGACCTGGGGCGAGAACGGTCAGGCCGTCGATCCCGAGGTTGCCGCACTGTGGCCGCAGGGCGACAAGGCATCCACCTCGGAAGAGGTCCTCGAGCGCACACGTCGTGCATTCGCCGAGGAAATCCAGATCATGCTCGACGAGGGCGTTGTAGCGGCAGCCGAGGACATCGACCTCTGCCTGCTGCTCGGCGGCGGATTCGGATTCTGGAACGGCGGAATCACGCCGTACCTGGACCGAACCGGCACCTCCGAAGCAGTCAACGGCAAGCGCTTCCTCGCGCCTGGTGTTGCCAGCGTCTGATCTTCTCGCATAGACAAAGTCGAACGGCGCACCCGAACTTTTCCGGGTGCGCCGTTCGCGTCAGTGCAACAGCTCAAACCAGCCAGTAACTCAAAACACCGTTCCGACATCCTCTTTCACGATGTAGTCGAGGGCCCGCTCAGCGACGGCCGCGATAGTCATCGACGGATTGCAGGCGGCGGCAGTGCCGGGCATCAAGGCACCGTCGAGCACGTACAGCCCACGCTGGCCATGTACTCGGCCCTCGAGGTCGCAGACCGTTCCCATGCACGCGCCGCCGAGCGGATGCCACGTCGACGACAGCAGCGCATTCGTGTCGGTGAGGATGCCTGTGTTCCCGGCGATCTTGTGGGCCGCCGGCCCGATGTGGCCTAGCTGGATCGCAGAGTCGCCGGCCTTCGGCCAACGGAGCACTGCCTCGTCCCGCGCGAAGTCGTACACAAACCGGCCTCTGTCTTTGCTGACACCGAATCCGACCATCACTGTGCTGTGCGCATCGAACGGCACCGGCGGGAACGACGCCTGAATGACGGTGAACGCGGAGTTCGGATCGTCCCAGTTCCGACTTCCGTAGACAACGGGACCGCCCTGGGTGCTACCGAAATTCTCGGTGGGGTCGGACCAGATGTAGATGCGGTCGGCATTGGTGCCCCAGCCACCGCCCAACTCGTCCGGCAGATCGGGAATCCGCCCCTGCGCACCGGCCCGCACAAGCAACTTTGTGGTGTTGGCGCTACCTGCGGCCATAACCAGCGCCTTAGTCGTCAGGATCTTGTTCTCGAGTACCCGCCCGGATGTGTCGGTTCGATTCACGTATACCCGCCACCGGCCGTCTTCCGCGCGTTCGACATCGGTAACCTGATGCAGCGTCTCGACGTTCACCAATCCTGTGGCTTCTGCGGCAGCGATGTAGGTGACGTCCACCGAGTGCTTGCCGCCGTTGTTCACGCCTAGTGCGCCATCGCCATTGGTGTACGAGGCTTTCATTTCCCCGCGCAGTTCGGCCAGCGCAAAGTTCCAGTCGATCGGCATCGGAATCTTCGACACCGGAAGTCCGGAACGCGTTGCATTGCGGGCGAATACACGGGCAGCCTCGTAATTCGGGCTCTCAACCAACTCGTCCGGCGCTACTGCGAGTTGCAGCATGGATGCAACGCGCTGATAGTGGACGCGATCCATCGTCGCGTAGTCCAACTGCTCGGCAAAGTGCGCATTGAAGACGGATTCTGCAGGTTGCAGTGTCATGCCCTGGTACACCAGCGATCCACCGCCAACTCCAGCGGCGCAGATCGAGGTCATGTTCTCCCCGGACACCGTCTCGAGCAACCCGACGTACGGCTCGAATGCAACCGGTCTCCCGAAAAGCGTCGGATTGGACTGGTGCCACAGGATCCGTTTGTCAGGATTGGCCGGATGGGGAAACGTCTCGGCATTCGGGCCAGACGGCCACCGAATTCCCCTCTCCAGCACAGTAACCGGAACTCCGGCCTCGGCCAGCCGCAGCGCGGTCACGCCGCCGCCAAATCCCGAACCGATCACCACAACGCGGTGGTCTTCGCGGGTGAGCGGCACTCCCACCGCTCTGACAGCGGTACCGGCCCGCGCAACACTCGGTACAGCCACTGCGGCCATGGCCGCGGCAGCCCCGGACAGAAAGGCTCGCCGTTTCAGTGCAGACATAGCTGTGGCAGACATAGCTGTGCTCCCTTGGCGACTCGCCGAATCAGCCGGCGGCGAAAATTCACGGGGCACCAGAAAATCAGGGGGCAGTGCCTATTTCCGTATGGACAGAACAACCGAGCGAGTCCAAAACTAGACACTTGCCGGAAAAGTGTCAAGAATAGTTGAAGAGAAAGCTACAACTCAGGCAGTGGAACCCATTGCGGGCTGCAGCCACCGAGTGAGAAAAGTTCGCAGATCGTCGTCGGAGTGAATGGACTTACTGTCGAACGCGATGACCGATAACCCCAGGCGGACGGAAATTTCGATAACGCCGTCCAACTCCTCCTCCGTTGCGAGCCCTCGCTCCACGATGGGTGAAAGAAACTCGTGCGCAACAGGTTTAGCCCGATCCATCATCTCGGCCGAGAACACCGGATCACCCCGTTCGGCCAGCAACAATGTCGTCAGTACTGGATGAGCCCGCACCTCCGCCCGCGAGGCCACGATGAACTCGACGACGTACTCGCAGGCGCTTTCCACCGCATCCAGTCGCGCTTTGATGCCACTCAACATCTCGACCGTGAGATCGGACATCGCCCTGGACACCACTTCTTCGCGGGACCCGAAATTGGAGTAGACGGTTTGGCGCGACACACCGGCTTCGTGAGCAATCGCAGCCATGTTGACGGCCTCGAACCCGCCACCCTCGATCAGTCGAAGCGTGGCGTTCAGGATCTTCTGCTGCGACCGCACCGGGAAATTATCGCCTATCAGCACCCGATTCACCCAAACCTGTATTGCGACAAGCCCGCAGGTCACGACGATTTACGAACCGTTCGGGAAGATTTCTGGGCGAAATCACACTTTCGTGACCCAGTTCACGAAATTATGGGCTATGTTGTTACTCGCCGGTAGCTCATAGGGGTGAGCTCCGCACCACACTTCCGAGCACCGCCGAGATCGATTGCCGCACTATGCGTACGGCGCTCCGACACGGCAAGCGGGACTCTGTCGAGGACCGTATTTCACACTTCTTCAGGTCGACCGCAGCAACGCGCGCGCTGTTTTCGCCACGCATCGAGAGGCATTCATGAACAATTTGTCCGCAGCGTTTCGGCGCACGTCCACTCGACGGTTGCGGGTTGCCGCACTGGTCGGCATGTCCGTCGTTGCAACATCACTCTGTGCCGTCACGGCGATCAGCCCTGCCGCAGCCGCTCCGGCGATCCCCGAGTTCTATCAACCGCCCGAAGATTTCTCGACCCTTCCCGGCAGCGTCATTCGCACCGAGCCGATGACGCTCCGAGCATCACTGCCCGAGTACAACGGTCCGTGGCCGGCCGCAGCACAACGAGTCATGTACACCTCACGGCTTCAGGACGGCACGCCCACTGCGGTCACGGGCACCTACATCGACACGTCGAAACCGTGGCAGGGCACCGGCGAGCGACCCACTGTTGTCATCGGACCGGGCACAATGGGTCAAGGTGACCAATGCGCGCCGTCGCGTGCTTTTCCCGACGCATTGCTGATCCAGACCGATCCGCTGTCGCTGTCCGCAAATCAGGAACTGTTCTCCGCCGGAACCTGGAATGCATTGGGGGCCCGCGTTTTTATCACTGACTACATCGGTCTGGGTACCCCCGGCGTCGACACATACGTCAATCGAATCGAAGAAGCGCACGCAATGCTCGACGCCGCCCGGGCGGCAAACATTCTCAGTGGAACCGGCTCCGATACTCCCCTGGCGTTCTGGGGATATTCGCAAGGCGGCGGAGCGGCTGCCGCAGCGGCCGAACTCCAGCCCAGTTACGCACCGGAACTCAACCTCGCGGGAACCTGGGCCGGCGCTCCCCCGGCCGATCTGCGATCGGTACTCGGGCAGATCGACGGCAACCTGATCGGCGGCGTCGTCGGATTCAACATCAACGGGCTGCTCGCGCGTTATCCCGAACTGAATGCGTCGTTGGACCAGCGAATCACCCCGCAAGGGCGCGCCCTTCTTGATCAACTGTCCACCGAATGTGTCGGCGACATCATCGTGAAGCACCCCTTCATGCGCACCGACGCACTGACCGTCGACGGCCGACCACTCCTCGATCATCTCGACGAGATCCCCGAAGCCGCAGCCATTCTCGACGAACAACAGATCGGCAACCTGACGCCCACCTCCCCCGTTCTCGTGACGAGCGGAATCAACGACGACACCATTCCCTATGCGCAGGCACGGACACTGGCCGAGACATGGTGTTCGCGGGGTGCCACGGTCACGTTCCGAACCAACACCCTGCCACCGATCGCGCCCGGCACAACGTTTGCCAATCACTTCGGTCCGGAGATCATCGACGGATTCGGCCCGAACAACGCGTTCGACTACCTCCGGG
Source organism: Rhodococcus sp. KBS0724 (assembly GCF_005938745.2). Lineage (NCBI taxonomy): Bacteria > Bacillati > Actinomycetota > Actinomycetes > Mycobacteriales > Nocardiaceae > Rhodococcus > Rhodococcus sp. KBS0724. The sequence continues at coordinate 2,824,044 of NZ_VCBX02000001.1, read as the reverse complement.
ATCGATTGAACGGCGTACCGGTCAGTGGCTGCCAGTTCGACTGATCGCCGGCGCCGTCTTCGGCTGAAGTAGTCGCGCGGTTGTCGGTGCCGCGACCTAGGCTCTCCGCATGGCTGAACTAGCGACATCCGTGACCAGAGTCGTCCATGCACCCATCGACACCGTATGGAAGGTCGTCACCGACCTCGACGGTGCCGTCGACACCCTCACCGGCGTGACCCGTATCGAACGGCTCGCCGGTGAGGGATACGCCGTTGGCACCCGGTGGCGTGAAACCCGAAAGCTGATGGGTAAGGAAGCATCCGAGGAAATGTGGGTCGTAGAGGTCGACGCTCCCACCCGCACCGTGGTGAAGGCACACTCGAACGGTATGGACTACACGTCCGGGTTCACGCTGAAACCCGTACCCGGCGGCACACTGCTCGAAATGAACTTCGCCGGCGTTTCCGAATCCCAGTCCACCGTGTCCAAAGTCCTCGGTGCCGTATTCGGACGCCTCGGACTTCGGATCACCCGAAAGATGATGGCCGCAGACCTTGCGGACTTCGCGGCAAAGGCCGAACGGAGCGCATAAACCTGACGCGTGATCGACGTCTGGACGAATGTCCCGAACAACTCAGGTGGATAACAAGACTCGACTAGCCGCCAAATCGCCCACGGTGGGCGTAGCGTCCAGAGTGCTTCATACACGGACGACGCATCGGGGCGTAGTTCACTTGGCCCGGAGGGGGCAGGAATGGCATTCAGCGAAACGACCGGAAGTGGCGGTTCCGGCGCTACACGCGCTGCCGTCGGACATGCAGTTCTCTTTGCCGGCGCCGCCGCGCTCGGCGGGTTCCTGTTCGGATACGACACAGCTGTCATCAACGGAGCCGTCGGAGCGATCCGCGACAAGTACGACATCGGTGCCGGCGCCACCGGCCTGACCGTCTCACTGACCCTCCTCGGTGCAGCCTTGGGCGCGTGGATAGCGGGATCACTCGCCGACCGGCTCGGTCGCATCCGCGTCATGCAGATCGCGGCAGTGCTCTTTGTTGTCGGCGCCGTCGGTTCTGCCGTTCCGTTCAGCGTCTACGACCTCACGTTCTGGCGTGTGGTCGGCGGTGTGGCTGTCGGTTTTGCGTCGGTGATCGCACCGGCATACATCGCGGAGATCTCACCGGCCGCTATCCGTGGCCGCCTCGGTTCGATGTATCAGCTGGCCATCGTGCTCGGAATTGCGGTGTCGCAGTTGGTCAACTACGCACTCCAAGCCGCGGCGGGTGGCGCTCGCAATCAGATTGCCGGCCTCGAAGCCTGGCAGTGGATGCTGATGCTCGAGGCAGTACCCGCGCTGCTGTACCTCGTCATGACGACCACGATCCCGGAATCTCCTCGTTTCCTCGTCGCTCAGGGCAAGGACGACCGTGCCCGCAAGATCATCTCCGACCTCGAAGGCGGCGACCATGACGCCGTCACCGGCCGGATGGACGAGATTCGCGAGTCCCTCAAACTCAAGCAGGCCAAAACCACTGTGCGTGAGCTCTTCTCGAAGCGCCTCGGCGTCTCGTACCTGGTTTGGCTCGGCATCGCATTGGCCGCGCTTCAGCAGTTCGTCGGAATCAACGTCATCTTCTACTACTCCAGCACGCTGTGGCAGGCCGTCGGATTCGGCGCGGACCGCTCGCTCCTGATCAGCGTCGTCAGTGCACTGGTCAACATCATCGGCACCTTCGTCGCGATTGCCGTCATCGACCGCGTCGGACGCAAGCCGTTGCTGCTGGTCGGTTCCGCCGGTATGGCGATCTCACTCGGAACGGCGGCCATCTGTTTCCATTCGGCAACAGTGACCAAGAACGAGATCGGCGAATCCGTCGCGACACTGAGCGGCGCCAACGCCACCATCGCCCTCATCGGTGCAAACGCCTTCGTGTTCTTCTTCGCGCTGTCGTGGGGACCGGTCGTCTGGGTCCTCATCTCCGAGATGTTCCCCAACCGCGTACGTGCCACCGCAGTCGGACTCGCCACTGCAGCAAACTGGGTCGCGAACTTCCTGGTGTCCTGGACCTTCCCGTCGCTGGCCGATTGGAATCTGTCGCTCACCTACGGCGGCTACGCGGTGATGGCACTACTGTCGCTGTTCGTGGTGCTGAGATTCGTGAAGGAAACGCGGGGCAGCACACTCGAATCGGTGCAATAGCTACCGCACGCCACGCCCCCGCCTTAAACGTACCCGCCATAAACGTATCGGCACTGCTGAGAAGCGATTCTCAGCAGTGCCGATACCGTTTGACGTTTCTACTCAGCCCTGGGCGGGGGCGTCGCCACGCGCGGGCGCATCGCCTTGAACATGAACGGCCGAGCCACCCATACTGGCCACCCAACCGGTAATTTTCAGCGACAGATCCTGCGCCGTGAGGCCCAATTCCTGGTGGATGGCTTCACGGGAGGCGTGGTCCAGGAACTGCTGCGGCACACCCATGTCGCGGCACGCGGTGTGAACACCGGCAGCCCGCAACGCTGCGGAGACCGTCGAACCGATACCACCGTGCACCCCGCCGTCTTCGAGAGTGACAACAAGCGCGAACTTGTCGGCAATCTTGACCAGCGCGTCCGAGACTGGCAGAACCCAGCGCGGATCGACGACGGTCACTGCAATGCCCTGCTTGTCGAGGCGTTCGGCGATCGCGAGTGCCAACGAGGCAAATGGACCGACAGCAACGAGCAGCACATCGCCGCGATCGCCCTCGGATTCGCGAAGCACGTCAATTCCGTCGAGCCGCTTGATCGCCGGAATCCCCTCGGGGACAGCACCCTTCGGGAACCGGACGACGGTCGGACCGTCGTCGACCTTGAGGGCCTCGTCCAATTCTTCACGGAGCGTGACAGCGTCGCGTGGGGCCGCAACACGAATTCCGGGAATGATGCCGAGCAGGGACAGGTCCCAGACACCGTTGTGGCTCGCGCCGTCGACGCCGGTGACGCCGGCGCGGTCGAGAACGACCGTCACCGGCTGCTTCAGGAGTGCAACATCCATGAGCAACTGATCGAAGGCGCGGTTGAGGAACGTCGCGTAAATTGCGACCACCGGGTGCAACCCGCCGAGCGCCAGCCCGGCCGCTGACGTCATTGCATGCTGCTCGGCGATACCGACGTCGAACATGCGGTCGGGGAACTTCTCCGCGAACGCGGCCAGGCCGGTGGGTCCGGCCATCGCGGCTGTGATGGCCACGATGTCCTCGCGCCGCGAAGCCTGCTCGATCAACTCGGCGGAGAAAACCGACGTCCAGTCGAGTGCCGGCGTCTTGTCCGACCGACCGGTGACGGGATCGATAACCCCGGTTGCGTGCATCTGATCCGCGACGTCGTTCTCGGCATGCGCGTAACCGTTGCCCTTGCGGGTGACGGCGTGAACGATCACCGGTCCGCCGTAGGCCTTGGCCCGGCGCAACGCCGATTCCATGGCCGGCTCGTCGTGTCCGTCGACGGGGCCCAGGTACTTGATACCGAGGTCGGTGAACATGACCTGCGGGCTGACCGCGTCTTTGAGGCCGGCTTTCATTCCGTGCAGGACGGAGTACGCCGTGCGTCCCACCCACGGAAGCTTCTTAACCATCCTGCGACCGTTGTCGAGCGCCCGCTCGTAACTCGGGGCGGTCCGCAACGCGGAGAGGTGGTCGGCAAGTCCGCCGATGGTGGGCGCGTACGAGCGACCGTTGTCGTTGACGACGATCACCACGGAGCGGTCTTTGCCGGCCGCGATGTTGTTGAGGGCTTCCCAACACATTCCGCCGGTGAGCGCACCATCGCCGACAACGGCGACGACGTGTCGATCTTGACCGGTCAGCGCAAACGCCTTGGCCAAACCGTCTGCATAGGACAGTGCGGCTGATGCGTGGGAGGACTCGACCCAGTCGTGTTCACTCTCCGCGCGGCAGGGGTACCCCGACAAACCGCCTTGTTTGCGCAAGGTGTCGAACTGATCCTTGCGGCCGGTGAGGATCTTGTGGACATACGCCTGATGTCCGGTGTCGAAGATGATGGCGTCCTGCGGAGAATCGAAAATTCGATGCAGGGCGAGTGTCAGTTCGACAACTCCGAGATTGGGGCCGAGGTGACCACCGGTAGCAGCGACCTTCTGCACCAGGAACTCACGAATCTCGTCAGCCAACTCCGAAACCTCGGCGTGGCTCAACTGACGCAGATCGTCAGGACCCTGAATGCGGGCAAGAACACCCAACGAGATCGCTCCTTCCGTGCTTCACAGCTGCACCGGTGCGCGCCGCGGCTGTCTGTGCGACAGTTCTGTCAGTCTACGGAGCGTTGTAGCGAACCGACACGCGGACTCGGCGGTATTCACCTGTGACTTCGGGTAACAGCACTGCCGGCCGACCGTTCGTGATCGCAATCACAGACAAAACGGATGACAGATCTTGTCTTCGCCCGCTCTGCAACCACAAATTGTCGAACCCGTCGGCTTACAGTCTTCCTATGGGAAACGTGGTAGACGACCTGATCGCCCGAGTCTTCGACGAAGTCCGATCACTTGATGCCGGAGAAGTCGCGGACTACATTCCCGAACTCGCCGCAGTCGCCCCCGATTCGTTCGGGATCTGTCTCGCCACTATCGACGGATACGTCTACGAAATCGGCGATTCCCGGCAACCGTTCACGATCCAGTCGATCTCCAAGCCCTTTACCTACGCGCTGGCTCTCGCCGATCGCGGCGCCGACGCGGTTGCCGAGAAGATCGACGTCGAACCATCCGGTGAGCCGTTCAACGAAATCAGTCTCGATCCCCTGACCGAACGCCCGCGGAATCCGATGATCAACGCGGGCGCTATCACCGCGGCCTCATTGGTGACAGGCGCAGATCAGGCAACCCGCTTCGAACGCATTCGCGCAGCGTATTCGCGCTACGCGGGCCGGCAGTTGTCGTTCAACGAAGCCGTCTACGACTCCGAAGCGCGCACCGGACATCGCAATCGCGCTATCGGACACATGCTGCGCTCGTTCGACGTGATCTCCGGCGACCCCAACGACGCCGTCGACCTGTACTTTCGTCAGTGCTCCATCGACGTGACCTGTCGCGACTTGAGCCTGATGGCCGCAACAATGGCAAACAACGGTGTCAATCCGCTGACCCGTGAGCGCGCGCTCACCGCCGTCGGCGTCGAACAGGTCCTCAGTGTCATGTCGACGTGTGGAATGTACGACGGCGCCGGGAAGTGGCTGGTCGAAGTGGGGTTACCCGCCAAGAGTGGCGTCGGCGGCGGCGTCATGGCAGTTCTTCCCGGGCAGATCGGGATCGCCGTCTACTCCCCCAGACTCGATGCTCACGGAAACAGCGTTCGTGGTGTGGCCGCGGCAAAGGCGCTGTCCAAGGAGTTGGAACTTCACTTCCTCCATGTGACGCGGGCGTCGAGGTCCTCGATTCGCGCGCGGTACACCGTGACCGAAGCTCCGTCGCGGGTGCGGCGGACACCCACCGAACAGGCTGTTCTCGAAGACGTCGGCAAGCGGAGCCGGATCTACGAACTGCACGGCGATCTCCTGTTCACCGGCGCGGAGTCCGCCGTTCGCGAGATCGGTTCGGTGGACGAAGGACTCGAAGTGGTCGTGATCGACGTACGACGGGTCGACGACGCCAGCGACGTGGCGATTCGCATGATCACGGCTCTGCGGACCCAACTGGCCGACAAGGGTTGCGCCGTGGCATTGGTGGATCCGAGCGGGCTTCTCGGACAGGCAAGTTCGAGCATCAATCCCGCGCAACGCGGCGGACGGGTTTTTGCCGACCTCGACGCGGCGATGGCGTGGTGCGAGGACGCTCTCCTGACGCTCCACTGCTCACAGCAGCGTCAGCCGGCGAGCATGTCGATCGAGGATCACCCCGTCCTCGACGCGTTGTCACCGAAACAGGTGTCTGCCTTCGTGTCTCAGCTCGAGAGCCGAACGTATGCCAGGGGCGAAACTATCGCCCGCCGCGGTGATGCGGCGTCAGGGTTCTATTTGATTCTGCAAGGACAGGTCAGCACGACGTTCACCGACGTTCAAGGCCTCACGCACCGGATCGCGACGTTGTCCGCCGGAATGACGTTCGGCGAGATGACGATGTTCCTGAACTCCCGGTTCCTCAACGACGTCCGGGCCGACACCACTGTGGTTGTGGCTGTCCTCACGACTGCGCGGTACAACGAACTGACCTCTGCGGCACCGGAGCTCAAACTTGCGCTGCTCGAGAGCCTGGCATCGGGCGCGTACGAACAACTCGACATGACCTTGCGCAGTGTTATCGGCGCAGGACGCATCTGATCGGAGAAGCCCAATGACCTTCACTCATTCGGAACAGTCGGACGCGACCAGCGTGACGGTCAGTGGAATCGGCCGCGCAACAGCCACTCCCGACATTGCCCGGTTGTCGATTGGCATCTCGGTGACAGACCCGGCAGTTGCCGACGCGTTCGGTGCCCTGGCCAGGCACTCGACCGCATTGACGGACGTACTGCACGCACACGGCATCCGCGGAGCCGACCTCGTGACAACAGGATTGAGCATCCACCCGCAGACTCAGTGGGTGGACGGCGGCCGAGCAGAAACCACCGGTTTCACTGCGTCGACGACATTTCGAATAGTAGTGCGCGAGTTGAGTGCGAACAGCTCGCATTCTCCCGCCGCGGTTATCGCTGATTGTGTGTCCGCCTCCGGCGACGCGATCCGACTCGACAGCGTGGCATTCGACCTCGAGGATCGAACGGCGCTGGCCGAGCTCGCCCGCGAATCTGCCTGGGCGTCAGCACAATCAAAAGCCGCACAGTTCGCGGCCCTGGCACGGAAAAATCTGGTCGACACCCTCGAGATTGTCGAGGGCGCCGACCAGATGGTCCCGGTGCACGGTGTATTTGCCGCGGCTCGGGCAGATTCTGCTCCGCTAGCCGTCGAACACGGTGAGATCGAGGAAACGATCTCGATCCGTGTTCGATGGTCTATGGCGTGATCAGCGTGAAGCCGACTTTTCGAGGTTGACCTCGTCCGCCTCGGGTACAACGATGTCGATCGTGGTCCGCAGTGCCCGGTTCGGGATGAAGGAAACCGCTACCAAGGTCACGATGGCAACAACGGCTGCGACCAGGAAGATGCGTCCCGTTGCGTCGCCGTACGCGAATCGAACGATCTGTCCGACGAAGTCGGGCATGTTGTTCAGGTCGAGTCCGTCCTGCAAGCTCTTGCCTGCAACCATCTGCTGCTCGGGCGGCAGTGCGGACACGGATTCCTTGGTCAGGGTGCCGACGCGACTTGCCAGGATGGAACCCAGAACCGAGACGCCGATCGCGCCACCGAAGGTACGGAAGAACGCAACGATACTGCTTGCCGCGCCGATGTTCTCGACACTGACCGTGTTCTGGACCGCGAGCACGATGTTCTGCATCAACATGCCGGTACCCATACCGACGATCGCCATGAAGATTCCGATGACCCACAGGTTGGTCGCATGGTCGATCGTGGAGAGAAGACCGAAACCGACGACGAGCAGGACAGCACCGGAAACAACGAACGGCTTCCACTGACCGAATTTGGTGATCAACTGTCCGGAGCCGACCGAGGCGACGAGCATGCCGGCCACCATGGGAATGGTGAGCAGTCCGGCAGCAGTCGGATCGAAACCGCGAGCTGTCTGGAAGTACTGCGTCAGGAAGGTCGTCGCACCGAACAGGCCGACACCCACTGCTACCGAAGCGATGATTGCCAACGCGGTGGTGCGCTCGGTGATGATCTTGATCGGCAGGATCGGATCCTTGACCTTGGATTCGACAAACATCGTCAGAGCCAGCAACGCAAGTCCGCCGAAGACGAAGTACAGCGACTGCATCGAGAACCAGGCGTAGTAGTCATCCTGACCGGCGAAGGAAACCCAGATCAGCAGAACGCTGACGCCTGCGGTGAGCAGGGTGGCGCCCAACCAGTCGATCGAGACGTTGTCCTTCTTCTCGGTCTCGATGTGCAAGGTGCGCTGAAGGAGGAACAGTGCGATGACTGCCAACGGAACACACACGTAGAAGCACCAGCGCCAGCCGATCGTGTCGACGATGACACCGCCGAGTACGGGTCCACCGGACATCGAGACAGCCATGGCAGCGCCCATGTAACCGGAGTACCGACCACGATCACGCGGCGGAATGATGGAGCCGATGATCGCGACGACGAGGGCAGTCAAGCCGCCCATGCCGATGCCCTGAATCACACGGGCACCAAGAAGCAGCGGCACGTTGTGTGCTGCGCCGGCAATGATGGAGCCGATCACGAAGATCACGATCGACGTCTGGACCAGTAACTTCTTGTTGAAGAGGTCGGACAATTTGCCCCAGATGGGCGTCGACGCGGCTGTCGCGAGCAATGCTGCCGTGATGATCCAGGCGTACTGCGTCTGCGTCCCGTGCAATTCACCGATGATGGTCGGGAGTGCCGTCGAGACGATGGTGCTGCTCAGCAGCGCGGTAAAGAGTGCCGCGATGAGTCCGGTCAGGACTCTCAAAATTTCGCTGTGCGTCATCGCACCGCTCCCGGTACTTGCCCGAGTTTCTCCAACTGTGGCTGACATGTGCTTATCTCCCAATAGTTTCTACGCCCGCGACCGGCATGGCCGTGTGCGGGACTGCAGGTGAGGCCTGACGATGGATCGCTGCGCCGAACGTCTCGTTGAGACGTTGAAGCGACGACACTGCGGCCACGGCCTCTTCCTGGCTCCAGTCTTCGAGCATGCTGCGCAATCGCGCCGCTCGCCGTTGTTTCGTTTCCTCGAGAACGCTGTGCCCCTCGTCCGAGACTCGGATCCGGAACGCTCGCTTGTCTGCGGGGTCGGGACTTCGCTCGACATACCCGGCATCCACGAGATCGGACATCTGCCGACTGAGCGAGGACTGACTGACACAAAGGTCCACTGCCAACTCGTTCTGTCTGCATTCCCCTTTTGCCGCCAGCATGAAAAGCACACTGACCAGCGCCGGCGGAAGCACGCTTTCAGCGCTGTGTGTCACCACGGCGCGCAAGGATCTGCCGAACAGGAAAACCGTGTCGACAAGAGCTTGGGCCGTCTCCGGCTGCACTGACATTGAAAACCCCTGACAACGATCTACGCGAAAACTACTTGCAGAGCACAACTATACATTTAGTTGCATAGTGCAAGCAACCTCCGGCGACGCGATAAGAGTCACATCGAATTCGGGAATCAGCTAACCGACAGCGATCACATTCCGATAGGGCTCAACGCTCGAGCAGGGCCATGCATTCCACATGATGCGTTTGAGGAAAGGCGTCGAACGCGCGAAGCCCACCGATGCGGAACCCCTGCTCGAGGTACAACCCGATATCGCGGCCGAACGACGCCGGATCACACCCGATATGGATCACGCGCTCGGTTCCGGTCGACGCGATCGCCTCCACCACCGGGCGTCCGGCACCCGCTCGCGGTGGATCCAGAACAACCACACCCGGCGACGCCGCCAACGACGCGGCAGCCACGATCTTCTCGACCCGGTCGGTGTGGAATCGGACCTGCTTCTGATCGGCCAACGCTGCCCGTCCGTCCGACGATGCACGCGCAGACAACTCCACGGATTCCACGACCCCGTCCGGTCCGACAAGATCCGCCAGTGCTGCCGCAAACACCCCAACCCCGCCGTACAGATCCCACGCCGTAGCGCCGGAGCCAACGCCGGACCAGTCCCGCACAACGTCCGAATATGCCTGCGCCGCACCACGATGCGCCTGCCAGAAGCCCGTCGCAGAGAGTTCCCACTCGCGGGCACCCACGCGCTCACGCACGGTGTCACTGCCTATCGCAACACGCGTCTTCCGCGGGCCACTGCCGGCAGCACGGCGGGCTGTCGCCCCGCGCCGACCGGTCGCACGACGCCCCGCCTTCGCGATGGTGGGCGCACTGATCTCGACAACATGCCTGGCACCCGCACCGTCGAGGACTACCTGCAGTTCACTGCCCGGAGACCACTGCGGACCGGCCAAACCGTCGTAGGCACGTTCCTCGATCTGGGTGCATCGCAGATCCGTCACGATGCGATTGCTGCGAAACGCGTGGTACCCCGCCTCGCCGTTGCCGTCGACGGCAAGCCGAACGCGAGTCCGCCACCCGGTGCCGTCGCCGGTGCCCGGCAGAACCTCCACCTGCACGTCGTGTTCGACGCCCGCCAGTCTCTGCAATTGCTCTGCCACCACCAGAGATTTCATCTCGCGCTGGATCTCGAGGTCGGCGTGCGAGTAGTCGCAGCAACCGGCTCCCCCTGGTCCCGCGACGGGGCACGTCGGGTCGATGCGATGCGGCGACGCCTCGAGGATGGACACCGCGTCGGCGCGCGCAAACGATCCGCCCTTGTCCTCGGTGACCCGAACCAGAGCCCGCTCCCCCGGCAAACCGTGACGGACGAACACCACGCGGCCCTCGTGGCGGGCAACAACAAACCCGCCGTGACCGGGCTTCCCCAGTTCGGCCTCGAAGCTCTGCCCGGTCCAATTCTCACTCAACGAACTACGCCTGCCGTTCTATTTTCTTGATTAATCATTTCTCGCCTGCGTCGTATCCGAATCATTTCTCGCCTGCGTCGTATCCGAATCATTTCTCGCCTGCGTCGTATCCCCGTCGGGTTGCGCCTGCGGTCTTCTCGATATCGAGCGGTTTGGCCTTTGCCGACGAACTCAGCTGCCACGGAACACTCGTCACCATCACGCCGGGCTGGAAGAGCAGCCGGCTCTTGAGTCGCAATGCGCTCTGGTTGTGCAGGATCTGCTCCCACCAATGGCCCACCACGTACTCGGGGATGAACACGGTGACCACATCGCGGGGCGCGTCGCGTCGCACTCGCTTGACGTAGTCGAGAACCGGCTTCGTGATTTCGCGGTACGGCGATTCGATCACCTTGAGCGGCACGGTCACATCGCTCTTCTCCCACTGCCGAACCAGTGCACGGGTGTCAGGTTCGTCGACGTTGACGGTGATTGCTTCCAGCGTGTCCGGTCGTGTTGCTCGCGCATAGGCCAGGGCGCGCATCGTCGGCATGTGAAGCTTCGAGACAAGCACGATCGAGTGCGTGCGGCTCGGCAGTACGCCGTCCCACTCCTGCTCCTCGAGTTCGGCGGCAACGCTGTCGTAGTGCTTGCGGATCATCTTCATCACGATGAAGATCGCGATCATCGCGACGATGGCAATCCAGGCGCCTGCAGCGAACTTGGTGATCAGAACGATGACCAGCACAGCACCGGTCATCGCGAGACCGATCGAGTTGATGACCCGGGAGCGCTGCATACGCGCGCGCTGCGCCTTGTCGGTCTCGGACTTCAGGTGGCGCGTCCAGTGCTTGATCATGCCGGTCTGACTGAGCACGAACGAGACGAAGACACCGACGATGTACAGCTGGATCAGTTTGGTGACTTCAGCGCCGAAGATGACCACAAAGGCGATGGCAGCAGCCGACAGGAACAGAATGCCGTTGCTGAACGCCAACCGGTCACCGCGGGTGTGCAGCTGACGTGGCAAGTAGCGATCCTGAGCCAGGATGGACGCGAGGACGGGAAATCCGTTGAACGCGGTGTTCGCTGCCAACACGAGGATCAGCGCGGTCACGATGGCGATGAAGAAGAACCCGATCGGGAACCCGTTGAACACGGCTTCGGCGATCTGCGCGATCAGGGTCTTCTGGTGGTAGCCCTCGGGCGCACCGACCAACTGTTCCTGCGGATTGTGGGCATAGACGATGCCGATCTTCTGAGCCAGGATGATGATGCCCATCAGCAAGACGATGGCGATCGAACCGAGCAACAGCAATGTGGTCGCCGCGTTGCGGGACTTCGGTTTCTGGAAGGCCGGCACACCGTTGCTGATTGCCTCGACGCCCGTCAGCGCGGCACAACCCGAGGAGAACGCCCGCGCGATCAGGAACGCAAAGGCAATTCCGTACAGGTGCGAATCCTCAGCATTCAGGGTGAACGACGACGATTCCGCGTGAACATCCTCACCGAGCACATAGATCCGGAAGAAACCCCACCCCAGCATCAGGAACATGCCGACGATGAAGGCGTAGGTCGGAATCGCGAACGCAGTTCCCGACTCTCGGATACCGCGCAAGTTCACCGCCGTCAGCAGAACGATCGCCGCCACCGCGAACAGCACCTTGTGCTGAGCGACGAACGGCAGCGCCGAACCGATGTTGGACGCCGCCGACGAGATCGATACAGCAACAGTGAGCACGTAGTCGACCATCAGCGCGCTGCCGACCGTCAAACCCGCTGTCGGACCGAGGTTGACCGTCGCCACCTCGTAGTCGCCGCCACCGGACGGGTATGCGTGGACATTCTGGCGGTAACTCGCCACCACGACAGCCATCACGATGGCGACCGACAGGCCGATCCACGGCGTGTACGCATACGCCGAAATGCCCGCAACGGAGAGAACCAGGAAGATTTCTTCGGGGGCATAGGCAACGGACGACATGGCGTCGGACGCGAATACAGGGAGCGCAATCCGCTTGGGTAGCAGCGTGTGCCCGAGTTTGTCACTTCGGAACGGCCGGCCGAGCAAGAGCCGCTTGGTCGCGGTCGAGAGCTTAGACACGTGCAAAGCGTAAGCCGTCGCGCCCGATATCGAGTCATCCGCAGCAGAACTCCATCGTCATCGGTGCGATCACAGCAGTATTACGCCAGTCGGAACTTGCTCTTCCCGCCCGGCGATGTACCGTTCGTTTCGACGTGCAATCGCGTCGGAAAGTCCATGAACGGAGTAGGTCGTGTATGTCGTCATCATGGGGTGCGGTCGTGTGGGATCTTCCCTCGCCGCGTCCCTGACCAGGATCGGACACGAAGTTGCGGTCATCGACCGCGATCAGAGTGCATTTCTGCGTCTCGACCATGATTTCACGGGAACCACGGTTCTCGGCATGGGCTTCGACCGCGATGTGCTGATTCGATCAGGGATCGAGCGCGCCGACGCCTTTGCAGCCGTCTCGTCGGGTGATAATTCCAACATCATCGCGGCCAGGGTTGCGCGCGAAACCTTCGGTGTCGAACGCGTCGTCGCACGAATCTACGACGCGAAGCGCGCCGCTGTGTACGAGCGACTCGGCATCCCCACCGTGGCAACAGTTCCGTGGTCGACCGACCGGTTCCTGCACACGCTGACCAAGGAAAGCCAGACCGCGAAGTGGCGCGACCCGTCGGGAAACGTAGCCATCACCGAACTTGCGCTACACGAGGATTGGGCCGGCAAATCCATCGCGGTCCTCGAAGGCGCGACCAATTCCCGGGTGGCGTTCATCATCCGCTTCGGCACCGGCGTCCTCCCCGATCGCAAGACCGTCATCCAGGCCGACGACCAGGTCTACGTCGCCGCAGTGTCCGGGACTGTCGCCGAAGCGATCGCACTCGCCGGCAATCCTCCGCCGAGCGACGACTGAGGTGGCAGCAATGTACACACCACACCCGAGCGCACAGCCCAAAAACATGATGCACCACAACGTGATTGGAAGTTCCAGGTGAAGGTCGCCATCGCCGGCGCAGGTGCCGTAGGTCGCTCCATTGCGCGCGAGCTGATTCGCAGTAATCACGACGTCATGCTGATCGAACGCAAGATCGAGCACGTCGAGCCCGAGTCCGTACCCGAAGCCACCTGGGTGCATGCCGACGCCTGTGAGCTGAGCCGGCTCGAGGAAGCCTCACTGGAGTCCTACGAGGTGGTCATCTCCGCGACCGGTGACGACAAAGCCAACCTCGTGCTGAGTTTGCTCGCGAAAACGGAATTCGGCGTCCGCCGCGTTGTCGCCCGAGTGAACGATCCGCGAAACGAATGGCTTTTCGACGAGTCGTGGGGCGTCGACGTTGCCGTCTCCACCCCCCGGATGCTGGCATCGCTGGTCGAGGAAGCCGTTTCGGTCGGTGATCTGGTCAAACTCATGACTCTGCGTCAGGGTCAGGCCAACCTCGTCGAGATCACGCTGCCCGACAACACTCCCCTCGCCGGTAAGCCCGTCAAGCGACTCGAACTCCCCCGAGACTGCGCACTCGTGACGATCCTGCGCGGTGGACGCGTCATAGTTCCCGAACTCGACGACCCCATCGAAGGCGGCGACGAACTTCTCTTCGTCGCGGCAATCGACACCGAGGATCAGCTCAGAACAGCACTTCGTCTCGACGCCTGACACCGACATCACACAACGAAAGAGACACTCATGACCGCTGCACCCGAAAATACCGTTGTCGTCGACAATCCGGATCAGAGCCGCTTCGAGATTCATGTCGACGGCGATCTTGCCGGAATCGAGGACTACACCACCGCCGGTGACGTGCTCTCGTTCAACCACACCGAGATCTATCCCCGTTTCGAGGGATTAGGACTTGCCTCGATTCTGGTGAGCGGCGCGCTGGACCAACTGCGCACGCGCAGCCTCAAAGTGCATCCGGTGTGCCCGTACGTCGTGAAGTTCCTCGGCAAGCACCCCGAATATCAGGATTTGATCAGCTGACGTCGCGCTGATCGGGTTGATCGCCTGGCTCCTCGCCTACCGCTTCGATTTCGCTCGCGGTAGGCGGGGGCTCGACAATCCGATCTGCTTTGCGCACAGCCCAAATGGTGACCAGGAAAGCCAGTCCCGCGAGCGGCCACCCCATCGCGATTCGCGCCACGGCGAGCCAACCCGTGTGATCGGTGTCGTACAACTGCGACTGAACGACGTACCGGGCACCGAACACCAACGCCCATGCTGCGGTAGCAATGTCGTAAGCCCGCACCGCGCCTTTGTGCCGGCGCCAGAGGTTGCCATGACCGTTGAGAAATCCCCAGATGATGCCGACCAGCGGCCATCGAACCAGTATCGACACCACAAATGCGGCACCGTAGGCGAGGCTGGTGTAGATCCCGAACAGGAAGTAGCCCTTGGCATCTCCGGTGCGATGGGCGATGAACGCGGATACCGCGACACCGAGAACACCTGAAATTGCCGGCTGGATCGACTCTTTGCGGAACACCCGCCATGCGGCGATCACCACGGCCACGCCCACGGCCGCCCAGATGGCAGCGGTGAGGTTCCAGATGCTGTTGACCGGAACAAAGATCAGAATCGGCAACGACGTGTAGACGAGACCACTCACACCACCGAGTTGGTCCATCACCGATTGCTGTTTGGGTTCGCTCACCTGTCGAGGGTGCCACACCCGCCGCGGTATGCGGCAAATGCGCTGTGTCTGGTCCTAGGGCTGCGTCTACTCGCCGCGCAGCTCGTAGTACGGATTGAAGATTGCCTTACGCCCGTCCCGCTCGCCGACTCGGCCACGGATCAGGATGGTCTTGCCGGTTTCGATGCCCGGAATACGGCGTCGGCCGATCCAGACGAGGTTGATGACCTCGGTGCCGTCGAAGAATTCCGCTTCGATGCTGGCGTTGCCCGACTTCGGACATGCGTCAACGCTACGGAGTCGACCCTCCATCGTGACTTCTTCACCGCGCCGACAGTCACATGCCTTCCGGCCTCCCACGGCCTCGATGGACTCGGTCATTTCCTGTGCATCCAACTGATCGACATCCTCGGTGAGGCGACGGGTCAATCGGCGAAAATATCCTGCGGCGGCGGGTGCCATTGCGCGCTCCTGCGAACAAATGTGACGCACGGGTTTCGCGTCACGGAAGGGCTGTGTGTTCGCCACTGTAGCCCCATTACGACCCGGTAACCACACCGGTCGATCGGTGATCTCGGGGCACCAGGCAAGATCAGGTAATGGCGCTCACACACTCACCATCAGTTGCCGTCGTTCTCCCTGGTACGGGCTCTGACGCCCACTTCGTGGACCACGCGTTCCGTGGACCCCTCGCTGCCCGAAGTGTGCGCACCATCGCAATCGAACCGGACCCTCGGCGTGTCGTCGGAAGCTACCTCGACGCGATGGATGCCGCAGCCACCGAATACGGACAAATCCTTGTCGGGGGTGTGTCCATCGGTGCTGCCGTCGCATTGCAGTGGGCAGCGCTCAATCCGGACAAGACGTCGGGGGTGTTGGCGGCGTTGCCACCGTGGACCGGAGCGCCGGATCACGCACCGGCGGCGGCAAGCGCACGGTTCACGTCGTCACAACTACGCAGCGACGGCCTGGAATCGGTGATTGCGGCGATGCTCGCATCCAGCCCGGCCTGGTTGGGACGCGAACTGGAGCGCTCGTGGCGTTCGCAGTGGCCGGATCTGCCCGCAGCGCTCGACGAAGCCGCGACGTACTACTCACTGACCGAAGCGGCTCTCGCGGAGATCGACGTCCCCGTCGGAATTGCGGTAGCGCTCGACGATCCGGTTCATCCGGCAGCCGTGGCTTACGAATGGGCGGCCGCGCTCCCCCGCGCCGAAGTGGGCACGCTCGAGCTCGAACAGATCGGCCATAACGCCGCGATACTCGGGGCAACGTGCCTCGAAGCGCTCACGGCGGCCGAAACCGACACCGCAGCGAGCGCTTCGAAGTAAACGTGCGTTACTGACCCAATTGCTGCATGGCAGAACCGGATTCGCCGCGGCGTTGCGGCGGAACCGGCGGGGTGGGCGGCTGTTGCTGGGCCTGCTGGCCCGCAGCGATCTGCTGATCGACTTGCTGCTGAGCTGCGGCCTGCTGCTGCGCGACCATCTGCTGCTCGTGCGCGGCGGCGAGTTGCTCCGCCAAAGCTTGCGGCAGCACGACCGGCAGCGGTGTCCGCACTGGATGTGGCTCCGATCCGCGATTGACGACGGTATCGCGCAGAATGTCGCGCGCAATAGCCACCAGCGGTGCACCGGCGGCCGTCGATCCACTGGGACCCGCCACAACACACCGAACCATCCACCGGGGACCGTCGACGCCGATGAAACGCAAATCCATGGCAGCGGTCTCGGCGACCAATTCACGACCCCACGGACCGTTCTCGATGCTGACCGGCGAATTGTCGTCACGCAGGGACTGCGCCAGTTCGGCGACGACCTCACGCCACTGCCCGGGCGATTTAGGCGCCGCATACGCGGCAACAGTGACTCGCCCGTGTTCGGTGACCAGGTGCACCGCCTGAGGTGACCCGTTAGGCGCCATCTCCACCTGCAGTTGACCGCCGGGAGGCATGGGAACCAGAACAGAACCGAGATCGAGCCGCTGACCGTTGCGACCGGCAGTGGGATCGTCGGACTCCAGGTCAGCGATGTCGTACGGGCCTTCCGACTCTTCGCTCACCGCATCATCCGCGTCGTCGACCTCGTCGGCCTGGTCGAGATCCTCGTCCTCGAAGAAACCTGTCGGCTCCTCGTCTACATCTGACTTCTTCTTACGTCCGAACATATTTCAGACTCCCTCTACGACAGGACTGACACCTGCATCGGTGTCGAGTATCGCGTGTCCACCGCTCGAACCGTATCCACCGGTACCGCGGGCGGTGTCGTCGAGCGAATCCACTTCCTCGAATACCGGTAGCTCGACGCGTTGGACCACGAGCTGCGCAATTCGGTCGCCTCGACGAATCTCGACGGCTGTGTCCGGGTCGAGATTGATCAGACACACCTTGAGTTCGCCGCGATAGCCCGCGTCCACGGTGCCCGGCGCATTCACGATGGACAAACCCGACTTTGCGGCAAGTCCGGAACGCGGATGGATGAGTCCGACGGTGCCAACCGGCAAGGCAATCGCGATACCTGTACCAACCAGGGTACGACGGCCGGGCTCGATAGTGACATCGCTGGTAGAGCACAGATCCACACCGGCATCACCGGGATGTGCACGCTGCGGAACCGGCAGGTCTGGGTCCAGTCGCTTCAAGGCGATGGAGAGATGATCGCTCACGTCGGCCAAGACTACTCGGCGCGACGGACTATCCTTGACTCGTGCCCGAAACATCTCGACCTGACGTCGCTGCCACAACCCCTGCGTCCACGACGCTCTATTCCGAGCGCCTCTGGTTGCCCGTCGGATGGTGGATTGCCGGAGTCGCGGTTGCCGCGCTCCTGGCAGCTGAGTTTCACATGGGGCGTTCCGGGCTGCTGCCCTTGCTCGCGTATGTGTTGCTGCTGCCCATCCCGATCTGGCTGTCGTTCTGGCTCAGCCGCTCCCGCCTGGCGGTTGTCGAAACCGGCGGGGTCAAGGAATTGCATGTGGGCCGTGCGCACATTCCGGTAGATCTGATCTCCCGGGCCGCTGCGGTACCGGCCTCGGCAAAGAGTGCCGCGATGGGTCGCCAGCTCGACCCGTCGGCTTTCGTTCAGCACCGGCCGTGGGTCAAGACCATGGTTCTGATCGTCCTCGACGATCCGGAAGACCCCACGCCGTACTGGCTCGTGAGCTCACGTCGACCAGACGAGCTGGTCAAAGCACTGAGCGTCTAGCGACCTGATGTGCGGCGACCTGATTCTGTGGCCGCCGTGATCCCTCGGTCGACCCGAAGACATCGGGTCGACCGCCGGGACGCAATGTAGCGCTGCGAAGGACTATCAGGCTGCGCAGTCCATGCACACGAGCTGTCCGTTGGCATCGCTCGCCAAACGGCTGCGGTGATGCACCAGGAAACAGCTCGAACACGTGAACTCGTCGGCCTGCTTCGGGACGACCCGAACCGACAGCTCTTCGCCGGAAAGGTCTGCACCGGGCAGCTCGAAGGATTCTGCAGTGTCGGTCTCGTCGATATCGACGACAGCCGACTGCGCCTCGTTGCGCCGCGCCTTCAGCTCTTCGAGCGAATCCTCCGAAACCTCGTCGGACTCTGTACGCCTCGGTGCGTCGTAGTCAGTTGCCATGTCGCTTACCCCTCATCCTTCTCGTGTATCCCGGTCCCATGAACGCCTGGAATCCGGTAGATCCCGTCATGCGCATGGAAACCGCCGTGGCATGGAGATCATTCCCTGTCGCTGCACAACGTGGCAGCCGGCGGAAAAGTGCCCGGAAACTTCTCCCGAGAACGTGATCTGTGCCTCATTTGGTTGTCATTACGGCATGGAGCCGACGCCCAGTCGAACGACCTGGGCCGCCAGACAGTAGCCGAAGTAAGCACGAAAGTAGTAACCCATTCGGTCATTTCCGAAAAAAGTCTGCGAATCGTCACCAACTACACAGCATTTTGTGATCTTCGACCCCCAAAACGCCCGTGAAATCACCTCGGTATCACCGCGGCAGCACCGACGTATCAACTCGGCGAAATTCGGTTGTCGGCAAGTCACCACACACGTGAACGGGATTGAACCGCGCGCCCTCTAAGGTAGGCACCGAACGTCACGCCCGCTCTTGCTCGGCTTGACGACGAAGCTCCAACTCGTCCAGAAAGTCGAGGGATACCGTGGTTTCTCTGATCACCGAAGGCAGCGCGACCGACGACCAGGGTCGTCCGTTCCGGCGCCGACGCGTGTGGCCGGTCGTCGCGGTGTTCGCGGTACTCGCAGTACTCGGCAGCGCTCTGTGGATCAAGATCCTCACGGCTGACGCAAAAATCAGCGACACGGTCGCATGCAACCGCCCGCAGGCGTCGTCCGATCCGGCCGCGCCACAGCCGATGCCCCTCGGTTCGGTGGTGGACCGAACCACGCTGCTCGACGTGGAACCGGCACCGCTGGCCGCGACCAAGGTTCGAGTCTTCAACGCCAACGGCGAAAGCGGCCAGGCCTCGCAGGTAGCCGCCCAGTTGAAGGACTACGGCTTTGCCAGCGCTCCCGACGTACAGGTGGGCAACGACCCGGTCTACGTGGATCAGAACATGCAATGCCAAGGCCAGATCCGGTTCGGGGAGAACGGAATCGCTGCAGCAAGCGCCGTATGGCTGGTCGCGCCGTGCGCCGAACTGATCAAGGACGGCCGCACCGACGACACAGTGGATCTTGCGCTCGGCACCTACTTCGGCAAGATCTCCCCCAACACCGACGCCGGCGAGGTGCTCCGCGCCCTCTCCGAGCAACCCGCCAATGCCGAAGCCGCCGCAATGGACATCGATCTTCTGAAAGCAGCGCGAACCGCTAGGTGCTGATCGGGCGATCAGCACCGCACGCAGAGAGCATCCTCGCGAACTCGTCGGCGATCCCCGGGGCGCACGCATAGACGATGTCACCAGCCGCAGACGTCGAATTCGGGCCCGGAATACTGATCACGGCACCGGCTTCCTCGGCGATCAACGAACCGGCAGCCCAATCCCACGGGCTCAGTCCGTGCTCGAAATGAGTATCGACGCGACCGGTCGCGACCATGCACAGATCCAGCGCCGCAGAACCGATCCGCCTGATGTCGCGCACCTGGGGCAAAATTTCCGCGATGATCCGCCCCTGCGCCTTGCGTCGCTGCGCGCCGTATCCGAAACCGGTAGCCACCAACGCCATTGACAGCTCGGTCACCGGATTGACGGCGAGCTCACTGACCGCACCGTCCTCGGTCGTCATCGTGGCGCCGCCACCGCGGTGCGCCGAGTACGTCGCCCGCGCCGACACGTCGACCACCGCGCCGGCCACGGAAACTCCGTCGATCTGCACCGCCACCGACACCGCGAACGCCGGAACCCCGTAGAGGAAGTTCACAGTTCCGTCGATAGGGTCTACGACCCAGCGGACCCCGACGACGTCGCCGGCGTCGCCGCCACCTTCCTCACCGAGAATCGAGTCGTGCGGCCGAAGCGTCGCAAGCAGATCTCGGATCACCTGTTCCGTCTCGGTGTCGACAATCGTGACCGGGTCGGTCGGTGTGCTCTTGGCCGCAACCGCTTCGGCGTCGGAACCACTCGCGCTCTCACCCGAACCGACGACGCCGAACACTTCCGGACGACGGGCTCGAACGTGCGCTGCAGCACGTTCCGCGACGGCAACCGCCACCACTCTCAGCTCGGCCGGATCAAGCGAATCTGTGGACAACTCGGACAGGGAAATCTCTTGTGGGCGCACACCACCATCGCAACACATCCATAGTTGTGCCGCACCACGCGCACCCGTTCGGGTTAGTGTTCTATTCGGTCAGATCGCGACATTCGAATTCGAGCCCTCAGGAGCGCAGGACGATGACAACGACAGGTTTCGGAATCGATGTAGGCGGCAGTGGAGTCAAGGGCGCACTCATCGATCTGAGCACCGGCGAGATGATCGGTGAGCGCATCAAGATCCTGACCCCGCAACCCTCGACACCCGACGCGATTGCCGCGACTGTGACCCAGATCGTCGAGCAGGCAGGCTGGGACGGCCCCGTCGGCATCACACTGCCGTCGGTGGTCACCGGCGGCATCGCTCGCAGTGCCGCCAACATCGACAAGTCGTGGATCGGAACCGACGCTGCTGCACTGTTCGGCAAGGCACTCGGCGGCCGCACCGTCACCGTTCTCAATGACGCCGATGCCGCAGGTATCGCCGAGGACACCTACGGCGCCGGCAAGGACGCGTCGGGAGTTGTCATCTTGCTGACCTTCGGAACCGGCATCGGGTCGGCGATTCTGCACAACGGAGTTCTGTTGCCCAACACCGAGTTCGGCCACCTCGAAGTGCACGGCAAGGAAGCCGAACACCGAGCTGCGTCGTCGGTGAAAGAGAAAAAAGAGCTGAGCTACAAGCAGTGGGCCGTCGAGGTCTCCAAGGTGCTCACCACGATCGAGGACCTGACATGGCCCGATTTGTTCATCGCCGGCGGCGGCATCAGCCGTAAGCACGAGAAGTGGATTCCGCTCCTCACCAATCGCACACCGGTCGTTCCGGCCGCACTTCTCAACACCGCCGGAATCGCAGGCGCCGCCTTGGCCGCGTCGAAAATTTAGGCTGATTCCGCCGGCGGCGGGTCAAGCGAAAGGGTGAAAACGGGGGTTAATCCCGTGCGAAAAAAGCCGTTAACGCCCGTCGTGACGTAAGAGTTTCCTGAGAGTCGTTACAATGGTGGAGTCCGGCTGCGCGCCGGCCACAACCATTGACCTCTCCGCCGGATCACCACTCTGGCGTGACGCCGCACGACACCGTCACGAAAGGGCGTACGTGGCAGCCACCGATACACGTCAGACTGCTGATTCTCCATCAGAGTCAGAGCCACAATCTTCAGCCGTGGAGGCGGCCACCGTCACAGCTCCGGCCGCCAAGAAGGCACCGGCTAAGAAGGCCCCCGCCAAGAAGGCAGCAGCTAAGAAGGCCCCCGCCAAGAAGGCTCCGGCGAAGAAAGCCGCAGCAAAGAAGGCCGGTCCCAAGAAGGCCGGGGATCCTGATGTAGAAGACGGCGACGTCGAGTTGGAAGACATCGACATCACGGACGGAGACCTCGAAGAGGTCGAGGTCGTCGCAGTCGGCGAGGACGAAGAGCCCGCCACCGAGGAACCGACCGACAAGGACAAGGCGTCCGGCGACTTCGTCTGGGACGAGGAAGAGTCCGAGGCACTTCGCCAGGCTCGTAAGGATGCCGAACTCACGGCGTCCGCCGACTCCGTTCGCGCGTACCTCAAGCAGATCGGCAAGGTCGCACTCCTCAACGCCGAAGAGGAAGTCGAACTCGCCAAGCGCATCGAAGCCGGCCTGTATGCCGTGCAGATCATGCAGGATCTTGCTGACAAGGGCGAAAAGCTGCCCGCCGCTCAGCGTCGCGACATGAGCTGGATCTGCCGCGACGGCAACCGCGCCAAGAATCACCTCCTCGAAGCCAACCTCCGACTCGTCGTCTCGCTCGCAAAGCGATACACGGGCCGCGGCATGGCGTTCCTGGACCTCATCCAGGAAGGCAACCTGGGCCTTATCCGTGCAGTCGAGAAGTTCGACTACACCAAGGGCTACAAGTTCTCGACCTACGCAACGTGGTGGATCCGTCAGGCCATCACCCGTGCTATGGCCGACCAGGCCCGCACCATCCGTATCCCGGTGCACATGGTCGAGGTCATCAACAAGCTCGGCCGCATCCAGCGTGAGCTGCTCCAGGACCTGGGCCGCGAGCCCACGCCGGAAGAGCTTGCCAAAGAAATGGACATCACGCCGGAGAAGGTGCTGGAAATCCAGCAGTACGCGCGTGAGCCCATCTCTCTCGACCAGACCATCGGTGACGAGGGTGACAGCCAGCTCGGTGACTTCATCGAAGACTCGGAAGCTGTTGTCGCAGTCGACGCCGTCTCGTTCACCTTGCTGCAGGATCAGCTGCAGTCGGTCCTCGAGACGCTCTCCGAGCGCGAAGCCGGCGTTGTTCGGCTGCGCTTCGGCCTCACCGACGGCCAGCCGAGGACTTTAGACGAAATCGGACAGGTCTACGGCGTCACGCGTGAGCGTATCCGCCAGATCGAATCGAAGACGATGTCGAAGCTGCGCCACCCGTCGCGTTCGCAGGTTCTGCGCGACTACCTCGACTAGTCACACCAGCTCCACGCAGAAGAGCCGCTCCCCTGTTCACCGGGGGGCGGCTCTTTTGTCTCGATTCGCTTCTGTGTCAGGCCAAGAGTTTGTCTTTGAGCTGTGCGATATCGTCCGCGCTCAACTGCAGTCCGTCCCGAACGTAGTTGTCGAAACCGCCGTACAGCCGCTCGACTGTCGCAAACGACGTATCCAGCCACGACTGCTCCACACCGTCGACGAAGGCAATGCCGGTGCGGGGACCGGTGAGGTACTGGTTGCTCAGCATGTAGTCGGCGTTCACGTCTTCGCGGGACACGCCGAGCAGTGTCAGCAGAACCGCGGTCATCCAGCCCGTACGGTCCTTTCCTGCCGAACAGTGGTACAGGACAGCGCCGTCCGTGTTCACGATGTTCGCCAGTGCGTCGTGGAATGCTCGGCCGGCCCCGGGATCACTCACCATCAACGTGTACATCGACGGCATATCCAACAGCGCCGGCAAGTTCGCCGGGTTGGTCCCGATCACGTCGAACCAATTGCTCCCCGCACCCTCCGGAATGCGGTCTGGGGACATGGCGCGTTCGACGACCGTCCGGAAGTCGTCGACCGACGCCACGCCGCGCTGTTGCAGCGCCGCAAGATCCGACGGGGTCAGCTTGTCGAGTGCGTTGGTCCGGAAGACCTGTCCCATGCGGATGGTGTGCCCGTCCGCAGTTCGATACCCACCCACGTCTCGCGCATTCGACGCGCCCTCGAGGTGCAGTGATCGATCGACGACCACCTGCGGCACCGAGACGCCTTGGTCCGCGGTGGGCATCCCGCCCGCAAAGGCGGGAACTGGAGCACACGCGATCAGGAGGGCACACGCCACTGTCGCGGCCGGGCGAGCGCATCCATTGGGCATCGGAACAGAATATTGTCGCAATCAGGACTTTGTGCGAACTTTGATGTACAACGAGGTGACCGGTTCGACAACTCGCGCCGCAACAGGACCGATCACGGCCATCAGAAGCACGTACGCCGTTGCGAGCGCAGCAAGTTCCGGTTCCACGGCACCCGCGGACACTGCCAGACCCGCGATGATGATCGAGAATTCGCCGCGGGCAATCAGTGCCGCGCCTGCCCTGGCCTGACCCATCCTGGCCACACCCTGACGTTTGGCCGCCCATGCCCCGGTGATCAGTTTCGTGAGCGCGGTGACGACGGCCAGGATCGCGGCCCACCCGAGTACCGGTGGAATTGTGCTCGGATCGGTACTGAGTCCGAACACCACGAAGAACATCGCCGCAAAAAGATCACGAAGAGGCTCGAGCACCCGACTGGCGTTATGGGCAGTCGAACCCGAAATCGCAATGCCGAGCAGGAAGGCGCCCACCGCTGCGGAGACCTGCATTGCGGAACTGACGCCGGCTACCAGCAGCGCGGCACCGAGCAACTTGAGCAGCAATGTCTCGCTGTCCGGACTGTCCAGCAGGGCCGAGACATACCGTCCGTATCGCAAGGCCACCACCAACACGACGGTGATGACCAGCAGCGAAATTCCCACAGCTTCGAGTCCACCCATGAAGCTGACGCCCGCGAGCATCGCCGTCAGGATCGGCAGGTACACCGCCATCGCAAGATCCTCGAACACGAGAATCGAGAGGACGACCGGTGTTTCGCGGTTGCCCAGGCGTCCGAGGTCGCTGAGAACTTTGGCGATAATTCCCGACGACGAGATGTAGGTGACGCCGGCCATGACTGTGGCACCGACAACACCCCACCCGAGCATCAGACCGACTACGGCGCCTGGCGTGGCGTTGAGAACGATATCGACGATGCCGGCAACCCTCGACCGTTTGAGCCCGGTCATCAATTCGGCAGCGGTGTACTCGAGCCCCAACAGGAGCAGGAGAAGCACGATGCCGATTTCGCTTGCGAGGTGAGCAAATTCGCCGATGTCGCCGAGTTGGATGAATCCACCCTGACCGAAGCACAGGCCACCGATCAGATAGAACGGGATCGGCGACATGCCGAATCGTGCTGCGAGCCTTCCTAGAAGTCCTAGCGCGAAGAAGACCGCGCCCAGTTCGATGAGTGCAAGTGTGGTTGTATCCACCTGCCCGTCAGCCGTTGGTCAGAATTTTTGCAGCGGCAGCCAAGCCGTCGGGTGTACCGACTGCCACCAGCAGATCGCCTCCGGTAAACGTGTAGTCGGGGTTCGGCGACGGATTCACCTGGCCGGCACGCATCACAGCGACGATCGAGACGCCGGTGCGTGTCCGCATCCCGGTATCGCCGAGTGTCTGTCCGTCGTAACGGGAACCGTCCTTGATGTACAGCTGTTTGGTTCTGATCCCGGGTATGTCGCTGTGTTCGTCTTCGAGCTGGGCCACGAGCTGCGGCGCACCGAGCAGGTTGCTCAGTGCAGCGGCCTCTTCCGTGGTGAGCGGCAACGACGCGGCGCACGCATCAGGATCGTTTTCCTTGGACACGATGAGGTCCGTATGTCCGTCACGATGAGTGACGACACCCACGCGGCGACCGGAAGCGAGGACAAAATCCTTACGAGTCCCGATGCCCGGCAGAGGGGTGACTTCTACATTCATATATCAACGGTAGCGCCGATCTGTGACAAGTTTCGCAGGAGGGCGAAATTATCGTCGGCCGGCGCCGCGAGGCAGATTCGATTGCGTCAGCGCAACGCCGGAAACGCACCGTTCTCGTCGCGAACGTACGCGGTAACGGCAGTGACAGCGGCGACGGGAATCGGACCGAACAGATGCGGGAAACGCATCGAATCGGGATCCGACGGCACGCCAGGTTCCCACTTCACTTCAGCTCCCAGCAGAGCCGGATCCAGGGCGAGCAATACTATGTCGTCTCGGCCCGCGAAGATCCGGTTGGCCGGCAGATGAACCTGCATGGGCGTCGACATGTGCACAAACCCCTCAGCGGCAAATCCGTCCGGGACGCGCCGGCCGATCTCTCGCGCGCGCTCCCATTCGGCCTGTGTGCACATATGGAGCAACTCGACCGATGCGTCGACGTCCGTTCCGGATTCCTGATTCATCGCCCCAGAATATCGCTCTGCACACGCGGATTTGAATCAGCTCTCAGCGAACAATTCTGCCCGAAGAATGCCTGCCCAGCGCATTTCCAGTGAGACACAACACTAAGAAACTCTTCCGGGAACAACCCATGAACGCCAAACGTCTGTAAGAGTGGATCTACCGCGCCATTCCGACGCGGCGGACCAGGCCCCAGGCACGCGGCACGAAAGCCGTCAAGCCAGTACGGAGGAGTCATGCCCGGAACACTGACCAGCCCACAGTTGACCGCTGCCGACCGGTGCGACCGGTGCGGTGCCGGAGCACGCGTACGCGCCGTGCTTCCCACCGGCGGCGAGCTTCTCTTCTGCGGACACCACGCAACCGAACACGCGGATCGACTTCGCGAGATGAATGCCGTTGTCTCCGAGAGCGAACCCGCAAACTAACCTGTCAGCCGGGGGTGGCCTCTTCGCGAGGCGCACCATGAACGCCGAAACGGGCGATCACAATCACTGTGATCGCCCGTTTTGCCGTCTGCAGGATTTCTACCAGCTACGCAGAATCGCAATGCGCTCGGTGAGCTGATCGACCGTGGCAATTGCCGTCGGCGGGCCACCGCACACGCGACGCAGTTCGGCATGAATGATTCCGTGCGGCCGTCCGGTGCGGTGCACGTTCATCGCGACCAGGCCGTTCAGCTCGCGTCGCAAAGCACCGAGTTGGTCGGCAGTTGCGGCACGTTCCGCCACCACCGCGGCGGTCGGCGCGGGAGCAGCCGCTTTGGCGGTGTTGTTGTTCACCTGCTCGGCCTGGCGTTGACGCAGCAGTGCGCGCATCTGATCGGGATCGAGCAGACCGGGCAGCCCGAGATAGTCGGCTTCCTCGTCGCTGCCGGAGAACGTAGCGGTTCCGAACGAGGCGCCGTCGTAGATCACCTGGTCGAGCTCGGCGTCGGCGCCGAGCGACGTGAACGCTTTTTCTTCCTCGCCGAGTTCGTCCTTCTGCTTGTTGGCGTCCGCGAGGAGGTCGTCGTCGAGACCGTCCTTTTCGCGGTGCGGCTTGCCCAGGACGTGATCGCGCTGAGCCTCCAACTGCGCTGCAAGGTCCAACAGGACCGGTACCGACGGCAAGAAGACGCTGGCGGTCTCACCTTTTCGCCGTGAACGCACGAATCGTCCGATGGCCTGCGCGAAGTACAGCGGTGTCGATGCACTGGTCGCGTACACGCCGACGGCCAGACGCGGAACGTCCACGCCCTCCGACACCATGCGCACCGCGACCATCCATTTCTGATCGCTCGCACCGAATTCCGCAATGCGCTTGGACGCGGTGGGGTCGTCGGAGAGAACCACGGTGGGCTCCTCCCCCGTGATTGCCGTCAACGCCTTGGCATATTCGCGAGCGACAGTCTGGTCGGTGGCGATGACCAATCCACCGGCGTCTGGCATGCCGGTGGAACGCAGCTGCCCCAAACGGGTGTCTGCTGCTTGCAGGACGGCGGGAATCCAATCGCCGGCAGGGTCGAGTGCCGTACGCCAGGCTCGGGCGGTCTGCTCTGCACTGAGCGGCTCACCGAGTCTGGCGGTGAATTCTTCGCCGGCGTTGTTGCGCCAGCGGGCCTCACCGGAATATGCGAGGAAGACAACCGGACGGACAACACCGTCCTTGAGCGCGTCCGAGTAACCGTAGGAATGATCGGCTTTGGAGCGCAGCAATCCCTCTTTGTCCGGCTCGTACTGAATGAAAGGTATTGCGCTGTCGTCACTTCGGAACGGAGTTCCGGTCAGCGCCAGACGCCGAGTGGCGTCACCGAACGCCTCCTGGATTGCCTCGCCCCAACTTTTTGCGTCGCCGCCGTGGTGGATCTCGTCGAGAATGACGAGGGTCTTGCGACCTTCGGTCCGGACCCGGTGCTTCGTGGGATGCGCCGCAACCTGTGCATACGTCAGAACGACGCCGTGATAGTCGCTGGACGTCTGGCCGGTGGAGTTGGAGAACCGTGAATCCAACGACAAGCCTGAACGCTGGGCCGATTCTGCCCACTGATGCTTGAGGTGCTCGGTGGGAGCAACGACGGTGATCTGGTCGACGGTCCGGTCGCGAAGCAGTTCCGACGCCACCCGCAGCGCGAATGTCGTCTTACCGGCACCCGGGGTTGCCACCGCGAGAAAATCGCGAGGACTGCTTGCCAAGTACTTGGTGAGTGCACGCCGCTGCCACGCGCGAAGCGACCCCGTCGATGCCGTCGGTTGCGCTCCGGCACTCTCGGTCGAGTTGTTCACTTCGGCTGCCCCTGTCACTTCTGTCGCCGTTGTCTCAGACGTCATAAGC
Organism: Rhodococcus sp. KBS0724; assembly: GCF_005938745.2. NCBI lineage: Bacteria > Bacillati > Actinomycetota > Actinomycetes > Mycobacteriales > Nocardiaceae > Rhodococcus > Rhodococcus sp. KBS0724. The sequence continues at coordinate 2,795,408 of NZ_VCBX02000001.1, read as the reverse complement.
GCGCCTCCACTGGAATCGCACTATTGCCTCGCGCTCCTAGATTTTTCATGAATGTCCGGCGACGAGCCTAACTGTCGCTACCGACGAAAGCCGCACCCGAACACCCGGGCATGGCCGGATTCACTACCGATGCCCTCCCGCGGCGAGGTTTCACGAGATCGCAGGCGCAACCCTCGCCGCGGAAAAATATGCGACACGGCGACGCCGCGGTTGGGCATCGGGGCGTGTCATCAGGAATGCTGGAGTGATTATGAGTGACAAGGCGGGCCCGACGACGCACGGAAGTGATCTGCATCACCGCAGATGGCATCCGCTGCGCCGCACGGGGCAGCTGATCGGCCGCACTCTGAGCAAGGCCTGGGATGACTCGATCTTCGCCAAAGCCGCAACGGCCGCATTCTGGCAGACGCTCTCACTTGCCCCGCTACTGCTGGGGTTGCTCGGCATGATCGGCTACATCGGCGGCTGGTTCGGACCGAACACCGTCGAGATCATCGAGTCGAAGATCGTCACGTTCAGCGGAACTGTCTTCAGTGAAAACGTCGTCGATCAGATCATCAGGCCGACGGTCACCGACGTTCTTCAACGTGGCCGGCCGGAAATCATCTCGGTCGGATTCCTGCTGTCACTGTGGGCCGGTTCGTCGGCGATCTCGACGTTCGTGGATTCGATTGTCGAAGCGCACGGTCAGAAGGATGCACGTAACCCGATCTGGCAACGGATTTTTGCCCTGCTGCTCTACGTGATGTTCCTCGGGTTGGCAGTGTTCATCCTGCCGATGGTCGCACTGGGTCCGACGATGATCGGCCGTGTGTTGCCGCCGTCGTGGTACGACGTGGGCTCGAACCTCGTCGACACGTTTTACTACCCGGCCGTTGGCTTGCTGGTCATCATCGGTCTGACAACGCTGTACAAAGTCGCGTTGCCGAAGTCCCTGCCGTGGCATCGACTTCTTGCCGGCGCACTGGTCGCGGGTGTGTTCTTCATGGCCGCGAGCACCGGATTGCGCTGGTACCTGGGCTTTGTCACCGGCACCGGCTACACCTACGGAGCCTTGGCTACGCCGATCGCCTTCCTGCTGTTCACGTTCTTCCTCGGCTTTGCGGTGGTACTCGGAGCCGAGTTCAACGCGACGGTGCAGGAATTCTGGCCGGCGCGAGCGACGCGACTGGAACAGGTCCGTGAGTGGCTGGCCGCACAGCAGGAGGACGACAACAGCGCGGGGCCCGTGACCACTCTGACGTGGCACCTGGCAACCAGTCCGATTCGAGTATCGGGTGACAAAGCCGATCCGGCAGCAGTGCCGACGTACGGTCGACCGCGAAGTCGGCGCGCCAACCCGGACGGCAAGGATTGCGACGGCATGGGAGCAGAGACGAACTCGGCGACCGACTGCGCTGACACTGTCGAGTCGCCGAGTTCGGACTACGGGTCGGATCCGGCGCAGCGAGGCCGGTCCCGACTACCCGGTCATTCGCCTTTGCGAAGCCCTTCGTAGATCTTCTTGCAGTCGGGGCACACGGGCGATCCCGGCTTTGCCGACTTGGTGACCGGAAAGACCTCGCCGCACAGTGCAACCACATGCGTGCCCATCACTGCACTTTCGGCGATCTTGTTCTTCTTGACGTAGTGAAAGAACTTCGGGGTGTCGTCATCGGTCGTTTCGTCGGTCGAGACGTCGGGGCGTTCCTTGGTTTGGGTGCTCATACCTCCAATAATGCCGTCTCCACGAGCGCGGTGCGACCGTCGGGCCGCGTGTGCAATTGTCGGCCGAGAGTGGAACAGTGGAGCTATGGCACGAAATGGCGCGTTCGGTCACTCCGACGAAGCCGGAACACCCGACAATCCCGTACTGATCACCGAAGCACAGTTGTCCATCGACGAGCAGCACAAAGCGCGCGTGCGGAAGTACATGACGATCATGGCTTTCCGTTTCCCCGCGTTGATTCTGGCTGCTATCGCCTATGGCATTTGGGAGAACGGCTGGGTCTCGATGCTGATCATCGGTGCGTCCATCCCACTTCCGTGGATCGCGGTCCTCATCGCAAATGATCGACCACCGCGCACGAAGGACGAACCGAGTCGCTACGACGGCCGACGCCACAACGCCGGCGAGATCGAGTCCAGTCCACATCACATCATCGAGAGTTGACGCGTCACCCGGGCGAAAGTTGTCGCCTGCGAGAATGTCCGGGTGAGCACAACACTCCTGTCCATCACCCCTGCGCTGCGCACGGCGCTGCTGCGCAATCAGTTCGACACCGACACCCTGCTCGAGCTGCTCGGTCCGGAAGTTCACGCAGCGCTCGGTCGCAGTGAACCGGTTCCGGTGCGACGCGCGAGCCGTGAGCACGGTGACATCGGTGTTCTCATCCGGTTGTTCCTTCTGGCCGACGACTGTGCTCGCGACGACGTCGCCGCCGCACTGGCGCCGCTGACCGTCGACGATGCGATCGAGGCAGGTCTGCTGGAAATCTCGGCCGACTCCGCTGTACGTGCCGCCGTGGATCTGCGGCCCATCGACGTCGGCGCCGGCGACCATTGGGTGATTTCGGACCTGGACGGCGGAATTCGGCCGAAGCAGTCCACGACCAGCGACCATGTACTCGGCGTTGGGCACGCGTCACTGTCACTACTGCAGGCAACGCCGACCTCTCGCGTCGGAAGTGTTCTCGATGTGGGCACGGGCTGCGGAATCCAGGCCCTGCACGCCAAGACCTACGCCGATTCCGTCACCGCGACGGATATCAACCAACGCGCGATCGATCTCACCGCCACAACCATGGCGCTCAACGGCCTCGACGTCGAGTTGCATCAGGGTTCGTGGTTCGAACCCATCGAAGGACGAACCTTCGACCAAGTTGTCGCCAATCCCCCGTTTGTCGTCGGTGAGGCGCGCGTTCACCACACCTATCGAGATTCCGGTCTCGATCTCGACGGCGCCAGCGAACTGATGATCTCGCGGTCCGTCGACTATCTGAATCCCGGTGGGACTGCCGCTCTGCTCGCGTCGTGGGTACATATCGAAGGCGAAGACTGGCGATCACGGATCGCATCGTGGCTCCCGGCACACGGCGTCGACGCCTGGGTGGTGCAGCGTGATGTCGCCGATCCTGCACTCTACGTGGGGACCTGGCTCAAGGATGGCGGCCAGGACCCGCGGGACCCAGCCACCGAGGAGCGCGCCAATGCATGGCTCGATCATCTCGAGGAGTCGAACGTAGAAGGAGTGGGATTCGGCTTCGTCTTCCTGCGCCGAACGGACGCTCCGACGGACTTGATGGCCGAGGACCTCCTCCACGGTTTCTCCGACCCACTCGGACCGGAGGCGCTCGCGTACTTCGACCGCGTCGCATGGCTGCGTGACCACGACGTGTTGCAGGAACGGTTTGTCGTCGATCCGAACACCGCCCTCGAACGCGTCTATCTGCCCGGCGAAGAAGGGTGGCAGCAGGTTGTCACACGGATTCACCGCGGCAACGGACCACACTGGCAGCACGAGATCGACGACCTCGGTGCCGCACTACTGGCCGGGCTGCGGGCAGACGGACTAGTTGCCGGGGAATTGGTGGAACTTCTTGCCGCCGCGAACGGTGAAGACCCCGACGATCTGAGTGCCGGCGTCGTCGCTCTGCTCGTGTCACTCGTACGTCACGGATTGGTGTTGCCGGTCACGTAACTCAGTTCCGATTGGGTTGCAGATTTTCGGGTTCTCAGCAACTTCTCAGGACAGTCGCGGGAACACAGCAGGTCAGAGCCATTTCGACGAAATCGCTGCGGGAACTATCTCGGAACTCTCACACGTTGAACCTTGTGAGAGACCGCCGATAGGGAGGCAAGTCATGACAAGCCCCAGCACCACTACTCGCATTCGTCCGAGCGCTGCGGATCTGGACGCCCAGAGCCCGTCAGCAGACCTGGTCCGTGTCTATCTGAACGGAATCGGTCGCACCGCACTGCTGACAGCAGCAGACGAAGTCGAACTGGCGAAGCGAATCGAAGCGGGGCTGTACGCCAGCCACGTTCTGGCTACGGGAAAGCGCCTGACAGCTGCCAAGAAGAGGGATCTCGCAACAATCGTTCGTGAGGGAGAGTCGGCACGTAGCCACCTCCTGGAAGCGAACCTGCGACTCGTCGTATCACTGGCCAAGCGATACACCGGACGCGGCATGCCGCTCCTGGACCTGATCCAGGAGGGAAACCTCGGTCTGATCCGCGCGATGGAGAAGTTCGACTACGCCAAGGGCTTCAAGTTCTCGACGTACGCCACCTGGTGGATTCGCCAGGCCATCACGCGCGGAATGGCTGATCAGAGCCGCACCATCCGCCTACCAGTCCATCTTGTCGAGCAGGTCAACAAGCTGGCCCGCATCAAACGCGAACTCCATCAGCAGCTCGGACGCGAAGCGACCGACGAGGAATTGGCGGAAGAGTCGGGAATCCCGGCGCACAAGATCGCCGATCTCCTCGACCACAGCCGCGACCCGGTAAGCCTGGACATGCCGGTCGGCAGCGACGAAGAAGCACCTTTGGGTGACTTCATCGAAGATGCCGAGGCAACGTCGGCCGAGAACGCCGTCATCGCCGGTTTGCTGCACAGCGACGTCCGCAGCGTGCTCGGCACCCTCGACGAGCGTGAGCAGCAGGTCATCCGTCTGCGCTACGGCCTCGACGACGGTCAGCCGCGCACCCTCGACCAGATCGGCAAGCTCTTCGGGCTCTCCCGCGAGCGCGTGCGTCAGATCGAGCGTGAGGTCATGGGCAAGCTTCGTGTCGGCGATCGTGCCGAGAAGCTGCGCTCCTACGCCAGCTGATCGCGGCGGCGTGTGACATACACACCGGCCACCGTATGTTCTCCCATCGGGAACGTACGGTGGCCGGTTTTCTGTGTCCGACGCGAGCAGTTAACGCAGTCGTCTGGGTCCCAGATCCACGGCACTCGGCTCCGGCCCGATGCGCACGCGGGCATCCGTGATCTCGGCACCGACAGCCGACGCCAGCACCGGCTCGCAGGCAAGCTCCCGTACTTCGGGGATATCGTCGGCCAACGTCGAGATCCGCTGAACCAGATCCACCAGCGCACCCTTGTTGACGGGGACGGCATTGCGGTATCCGGAGAGCAGCGGCGCGGCCTTGGGAGCGTCGATCAATTCGGTGGCGGCGTCCTCGGTCAGCGGTAGCACTCGGTAGGCCCGATCACCGAGCAGATCCGAGATCACGCCGGCCAGACCGAACGAGATCAGTGAACCGAACGACGGGTCGTCCTGCACGGCCACAACACACCCGATGCCCTTGGGCGCCATTTTCTGCACGTGCAGGAGCGGCTCCCCCGAAGCTGCGGCCAGGTCGCTGTACGCGAGCCGAACAGAGTCCGGTCCGACCAGATCGAGGCGGACGCCACCAAGATCCGGGCGGTGCCGCCACAATTCACCGGTTGCCTTCACCACCACGGGGTACCCGAGTGCGTCGGCCGCCTCCACAGCTTCGTCGGCGGTCAGGACCGAGCGGAATTCGACGACGTCGACGCCGTAGCACGCCAGAAGTTCCGCCGCCTCGAAGTCGGAAAGCCAACGGCCGGGCGAGTTTTCGAGCCACGCGGCTACCATCTGGCGAGCCCGTTCGGAGTCGATTCCGGCGGGCCGCACCACCTTGGACGCGGGCTTACTTCGCCATTCGGCGTATCTCCAGGCCCGCGCCAACGCCAGTGCCGCACGTTCGGGTCCCGGATACGACGGCACCGACCCGCGCGTCGGATTTCCGGCGTCGTCACGGACCGTCAGCACCTCCGGCACACCTTCCGCGGCGAGGAACGTCGTGAGAATCGGCTTGTCCGATCCCTCGACCGCATCCTTGAGTGCCTTCGCGAATGGTTCGACCGGGATGGCGACCGGCGGGACGAACACCGCGATGACGGCGTCGACGTCGAAGGACGCCAAGGCATCACGCACAGCGGCCGCGAACAACTCGGGGCTGGCCTGCGCTCCCAGGTCGATCGGATCGCTGACTTGGAGCCCTTCACTGCGGGCCGCGTCTGCGGCCAGCACACCGAGAGCGGTGGAGTTGCCGATGACGGCCAGGCGTGGACCGGCCGGCAACGGTTGGTAACCGAACAGCAGTGCGCAGTCGAACAATTGGGAGATCGACCCGACCTGGATGACACCGGCCTGTTCGAACAGAGCGCGAACGACCGAATCGTCGATCTCGACTCCGGTGGCCGCCAGCACCGGCGGCACTGCGTGGCGTCCACTCTTGACCGCGACGATCGGCTTCTTGCGTGCCACCCGCCGTGCGATTCGGGAGAACTTTCGTGGGTTACCGAAGCTCTCCAAGTACAGGAGCACCACTTCGGTGGTCTGATCCGAATCCCAGTACTGCAGAAGGTCATTTCCGGACACGTCTGCCCGGTTACCGGCAGAGACGAAGGCCGACAGCCCGATTCGACTGCGCGCGGCCTCGTCGAGGATCGCAATTCCCAAAGCGCCCGACTGGCAGAAGAAGCCGACGTTACCCGCGACGGGAAGAACCGGAGCCAGCGTCGCGTTCAGGGAGATCGCCGGATCGTTGTTTGCCACTCCGAGGGCATTGGGCCCGATAAGACGCATCCCGTGCGCGCGTGCGGCGTGGACAAGTTTTCGCTCCGACGTGCGACCGTCCGGGCCACTGTCACTGAACCCCGACGACACGACGACCAGAGCCTTGACGCCCTTGTCGAGGCAGTCGTCGAGCACCGAGCTGATGGATTCGGCGGGGACGGCAACAACCGCCAAGTCGACGTCGTCGGGAATCTCGCGAACAGTCTTGTAGGCCCGAACTCCGTGCACCGAACGATGTTCGGCGTTGACCGGATAGACCGGACCCGTGAATCCGCCGCGCAGGAGGTTGGTCAGAACGGCGTTACCGACCTTCGCCGGGTCGGCCGACGCTCCGATCACGGCCACGGACCGCGGACTGAGCACGTTGCCCATACTCCGGGCCTCAGCCGCCCGTTCCCGGGAATTACGCACGGAAACAAGGGCTTCCGTGGGGTCGATCGCGAACTCGAGGCGCAGCACTCCCCCGTCGAACGATCGACTGACCTGATACCCGGCCTCGCGGAACACCGTGACCATGTTGCGGTTCTCGGACAGAACCTCGGCCACGAACATCGTCAGCCCGTTCTCCGCAGCCGCCGCAGCCAGATACTCGAGCAGGATGGGGCCCAGACCGCGCCCCTGATGAGCGTCGGCAACAACAAACGCCACCTCAGCCGACTTGCCGTCACCGACGTCGAGGAGCCGCTCGTACCGGCCGACGGCGATGATCTCGTCGCCGAGCATCATGACAAACGCGACCCGGTTGTGGTGATCGACCGTCGTGAAGTTCGTGACGTCGCGCTTGGACATCGTGGGATACGGGCCGAAGTACCGCAGGTACCGCGTGCGCTCGGAGAGCTTGCCGTGGAATTCGACAAGCTTGTCCGCGTCCTCGGGGACGATCGGCCGCAGGGCAACTGCGCCGCCGTCCGACGCGAGCACGTCGACAACCCATTCATGGGGATAGTTGTGCGCCGCATCCACCGCAGCGGCGGCCTTGGCTTCGGTATCGGACTTCGGGCCGGTATCGGATTTGGGGTCGGACTGTTCAGTCACGGGGATCCTCCGGGTCGAGTCCGAGAAGCGGAAACGCAGCGCGGCGCGTCGCGATGATGGCGGAATCGATGCGGGTGAGCGCTCGGTCCACCGACGCCACTCCCGTCTCGGGAGTACCGCCGGGCCCGTCCCACTTCGAGAAGTTGATGTCGCCGCCGTCCCCCATGGTCTCGGGAAGTTCCACGCCCGGCGCCATCGCCCCGGTCGTTTCCTTCCAACCGTCCGGAAGCGGCGTATTCACGTCGATGTCACGATCGAGCGCAGCGGCGATGAGATGCGTCCACGCCCGCGGCACGATCCGCACCAGTCCGTATCCGCCACCACCGACTGCGAGCCAACGCCCTTCGCTGTAACGATCGGCGAGATCACGCATCGCGAGAAACGCAGCTCGTTGACCGTCGACGGTCAATGCCAGATCGGCCAGCGGGTCTTCCCGATGCGAGTCGACGCCGCACTGGCTGATGATGATCTGCGGCCGGAACGCGGCGATCGCTCCGGGCACCACCGCGTGGAATGCCCGCAGCCACAATGCGTCCACGGTTCCCGGCAGCACCGGGATGTTGACAGCTGTTCCCTCCGCTGCGCCGTCCCCGACTTCGCTTGACCACCCGGTATTCGGCCACAGTGTTGCCGGATGCTGATGCAGGGACACCGTCAAGACTCGTGGGTCACCGAGAAAAGCGTGCTGCACACCGTCACCGTGATGTGCGTCGACGTCGATGTACGCGATGCGGTCGTACCCGTTGTCGAGGAGCCAGGAGATCGCGACGGCCGCATCGTTGTATACACAGAATCCCGATGCCCAGTCAGCCATCGCGTGATGCATTCCGCCGCCGATGCTGACCGCACGACGGGTGCGACCCGACGCGATTTCCTTGGCAGCGGCCAGGGAACCACCGGCAAGAATTGCGCTCGCCTCGTGCATCTGTGGGAAAACCGGGTTGTCCTCGGTCCCGAGACCGTGGGGAACATCCGCACCGGTAACACCGTTGGAAGCAGAGTGGCCGGCCGATTTGACGGCGGCAACGTACGCGGGCGTGTGTATGCGGAGGAGGTCGACGTCACTGGCAGGTGTGGGTTCGAGGAACTCGATACCCTCGAGCAGTCCGAGGCCACGGGAGAGTTCCATCGTCAGGTCGAGGCGGGTCGGATTCATCGGGTGATCGTTACTCCACCGATAACTCAGGTACTCCGGACTCCACACCACAACTCGATTTGCTCGAGGCGTCGTGGGGTCCTCGTCAGATCTGATCGAGGCGGTCATGGGAACACGCTACTTCGTGTTGGATTCGTGCCGTGCACCACACTGTTCAGCTCGAGTGCGCAGGCCGCCGCACCAGGGATGTCGGCGCCGGCCGAGCAGCTGGACTCGCCGCTGATCGAGCGGCACAAGTTTCCGGAACCGAACGGTAGAATGACCGTTGACGAAGGGGTTGAGTGTGAAGGATCTAGTCGACACCACGGAGATGTATCTCCGGACGATCTACGACTTGGAAGAAGAGGGCGTTGTCCCACTCCGGGCGCGGATCGCCGAACGGCTCGAACAGAGCGGACCCACCGTCAGCCAGACTGTTGCGCGCATGGAGCGTGACGGACTGCTGATGGTTGCCGGCGATCGACACCTGGAGCTCACCGACAAGGGCCGCGACCTGGCCGTTTCGGTCATGCGTAAGCACCGCTTGGCAGAACGACTGCTGGTGGACATCATCGGCTTGAAGTGGGAAGACGTGCATGCCGAGGCGTGCCGCTGGGAGCATGTGATGAGCGAGGACGTCGAGCGCCGACTCGTCGTCGTGCTGAACAACCCCACCACATCGCCGTACGGCAATCCCATTCCCGGGCTGGATCAGCTGGGCCTCGACGGCCCGAGCAATCCTGCCGAAACCTTGATGCGTCTCACCGACGTTCCGGCGGGCAAGCCGACGGCCGTCGTTGTGCGCAGGCTCGCCGAGCACGTGCAGTCCGATCCCGATGTGATCGCGCAGCTGCGTGACGCAGGCGTTGTTCCGGATGCCCGAGTGACCGTTGAGACCCGCCCAGGTTCGGTCACCATCATCGTGCCCGGACACGACGGTGTGGAGTTGGCAGAAGAAATGGCGCACGCCGTACAGGTAAAGCTGGTCTGAGGAATTTCATGAAACTTTTGGTCACCGGCGGTGCCGGCTACGTCGGCAGTGTCTGCAGCACAGTGCTACTCGAACGCGGACACGAGGTCGTTGTGATCGACGACCTCTCCACCGGAAATGCCGATGCCGTCCCCGCCGGCGCCGACTTCATCGAAGGTGATGTAGCGGAGACGGCTGCGAAAGTCCTCGGCAACTCCCCGATTTTCGACGGCGTACTGCATTTTGCCGCGCAGTCACTCGTCGGCGAATCGGTGCTCCATCCCGAAAAGTACTGGCAGGGCAATGTAGTCACAACCCTCGCGCTCCTCGAGGCCATTCGGGCCTCTCGGACTCCGAGGTTGGTGTTCTCGTCGACAGCGGCGACATACGGCGAGCCGGAGCAGACTCCGATCATGGAGACTGCGCCGACTCGGCCTACAAATCCGTACGGAGCATCCAAGCTTGCCATCGACCACGCGATCACGTCGTATTCCGTCGCGCACGGTCTAGCCGCCACCAGCCTGCGATACTTCAATGTTGCGGGTGCATACAAGTCTGCTGGTGAAAACCGGGTTGTCGAAACACATCTGATCCCGTTGATCCTCCAGGTTGCGCTTGGACAGCGAGACAAGATCGCGGTCTTCGGCACCGATTGGCCCACACCCGACGGCACTGCTGTGCGGGACTACATCCACGTGCTCGATCTGGCCGAGGCTCATCTTCTCGCGTTGGAGAAGTCCACACCATCCGAGCATCGCATCTACAACCTCGGTAGCGGCGCCGGATTCAGCGTCCGCGAGGTTATTGCGTCGTGTGCTCGGGTGACCGGACTTCCGATCAACGTCGAGGATGCTCCACGCCGCCTCGGCGATCCCGCCGTTTTGATCGCGTCCAGCGACAAGGCGATTGCCGAACTCGGGTGGACACCGACGCGCACCGATCTGGACGTGATCGTCGCGGATGCTTGGCAGTTCCTGCAGGACCTCGGTTCTGCATCGCACTCTGCTCGGTAGGTCTGCGGCTCTTCAAGTCCAGTCACTACTCGGTCCACTCACTACTCGGTCCACTCACCTCGCCTCGGGCATCGCACTCACGTCGAAGTCCCGGGCGAGGTCGAGTCCGACTTCCGCCAAGGCACGAATTCCGTCCGGTCTCAGGCCGGCTTGCAGCGAGTTGTCGAGCAAGCCGGCCAACGAGTATTCCGGGTCCGCTTCCAGCGCGTACGCAAGCGCGATACCAGCGAGTGGGCCGTCGCCGCGGGCATAGGCAAAGAACCCCAGAAGCGTAGCGGGAAAAGAACATTCGGGCACCGGAAGTTCGTGAGTCAAGTTTGCCCACAAGGCTTCCGCAGCATCCGCGTACTCCGTGGCGGCCAGACCCATGACGGTGTCCCGGACGCGCACGTCGGACAACACCAGTGCCAGGTGCGCACATTCTCGGGGATCGGGAAACATCCCGCGCCGCATCCGCTCGACTTGCGTCAGGACTTCCTCGACCTCCCGGCGCACCTGAGCAAAGGGGTCGTTCGAACAGTGTGCCGCACATCGCAGCGACGCGATCTGTGCGCGCCCCCGGTCGATCATTGATCCGATCGCCGCGTGATTGCTCGATTGCCCACGGACCGAATGCACCAACTCGCTGCGGGACGCTCTGATCACACGGCCCCCGAGGACCTGGGCGGCCGCGACAGAGGACGAACCCGGATCGGGCAGGCGCCCATACCGATCCGGGGCAAGGATGCTCATCCAGTCCCTGCCCCTCGCGATCACCGGCACGGCGAGCACATCGAGGAGTTCGACGCCGTTGCCGGTCAGCATGTCGTTGAATTCCGCTGCTATGTCGAACAATTCCCCCAACGGATGGTCTCCGATCATCACCAGGATCACCGCTACCGTTCCTTCCGTCGCGCAGACTCGAACAAATTGTTCGAGGGCCGAGTGCATCGCCGGAGCAAGCTCGGAGCCGATATTGGGAAAGTAGTCGTGCCTCATGATCGGTCCGAGCGTTTTCGGTGTGGTGTCCATCAAGCACAACGCGACGACGGAATCTTCGGGGCAAAATCCCATCAACGCTGGGATCGCGGCGATCAGCTCGCCTGGTTCGGAGAGGTGTTCGGACTCAGGCGACGGCCAACTCTGCACCTGGTCGTCGGAGGATTCGAATTCCCGGGAAAACGGTGGTGTTGTCATGGAAGAACCATGACAAGGGCGGCCACCGACCCGCGGCGCTCGACCTTGCAAAACATGGCACGTCAAGCTCGGCTGTGGAGAACCAATTTTGCTGTGGATGAATCACGAACACAACCGCCGAGTACACGATGCGTGTCGGTGCCTCGTGCATGATTCTCAGCTGCCGGCGCGCACTTTCTGAACAGCGGCGGTAAATGCCTCGTCCAGCGGCGCGGTGGACGGCTTGGTTGCACCGAATGTCATCAGCGTGACGGCAATGCGCACGTCACCCACCTGGGCCATCAAGGTCAACATCGTTTGGCCCCCGGTAGCCGAGGACGGTGTCGATACCGTGCGGCGCAAGGACAACGTTTGATCGGCATTGATCGGCGAAGGCGGCAAGATGACCGTCGTGACCGTCGACGTCACACCGTTTGCGGTCACCTTCATCGACGTGCAATCTTCGGTCTGCGCTTCCAACTTGGTCAGGCTGGTCTCACTCCGGGTGAGTTCCACCGAGATTGTCGATCTGCTCGCGTTGTCGGTGCCCACAGCCATCACGGTCCCCATAGGTCCGTAGTCCTGTTCGGGTGGGGCACAGTCGGCCGGGTCGACGGTCGCTCCGCGCGGAACGCCCACCAGATCCGGCGCGGCCATTGGAACAGCCTGCGCGGGAAGTACTACTGCGTCGAATGGGGGCGGAAACTCTGCAGGGGTCAGCAGGAGGTCCGCCAGCGGCGCGGCCTTGGTTGAAGCGGTGGCGCTCGTAGTGGTCGATCCCGCTGCGCTGGTCGGCGCGGACCCCGCTGGGCTTGTCGGCGCGGACCCCGCGGCGGCGGGTGTCTGTCCGCCGGCATCGGGCAACGCCTCCCCGGGAACCGACGAGGAACACCCCACTGCCAATCCCAGCGCGGCAACGACAGTCACGACGCCTGTGAGCCTCGACCTGCGCGATCCCCGACCGACCATCACGTGTGCCTCCATTCGGCTGCAGCCGAATGGGAGAAATCCACCACGGCAGTACCTCATCGACACTCTGCCATGCTCAATCTGCCGGGTCGTGGATCTCCGCCCTCTCGGTGAGAGTGTCGACCCGGACGGCATGCTTCGCTCCTGGCGAACGCATCCGCATCGGAATTCGGGAATGCCCGAGCACACGAAGCGCGTTCCACCAAAGGAACCTCGGCAAACGACGACTCGACTGCCGACTCCACTGCGAATCGGCAACGGCCGATAGTGGACACTGGAAACAAGCACCGTGAACGAAGGGGACTGCGATGGACGACCAGTCGAAAATGTACGAGCTGGAATTCCCGGCACCGCAGTTGTCGGCTGCCGACGGCCAGGGACCGGTTCTCATCCACGGACTCGAGGGCTACTCGGACGCGGGTCATGCCGTGAAACTTGCGACGAAGCATTTGCGTGAGAGCCTCGAAACCGAACTTGTCGCGTCGTTTGCCGTGGACGAGTTGATCGACTACCGATCACGTCGTCCCACGATGACGTTCAAGGCAGATCATTTCTCGGACTACGACACGCCTTCCATCAACCTTTACGCGCTTCGTGACACGGTGGGAACACCCTTCCTGCTGCTTGCCGGCATGGAACCCGATCTCAAGTGGGAACGGTTCACCACCGCTGTCCGCTTGCTCGCCGAACAGTTGGGCGTGCGCCAGACCATCGGACTCAATGCGATCCCGATGGCAATTCCGCACACCCGTCCGTTGGGCCTGACTGCACATTCCACGAACAAGGACCTGATCGGCGATCACCAGCGCTGGTCCGGCGAACTGCAGGTTCCCGGCAGCGCGTCGTCGCTGTTGGAATTCCGGATGAGCCAGCACGGCCACGAAGCCGTCGGTTTCTCCGTTCATGTTCCCCATTACCTCGCACAGACCGATTACCCGGCTGCCTCCGAGACCTTGCTCGAAAATGTGGCGTCGGTGTCCGGGCTCGAATTGCCGCTCGCCGCCCTCGGTGAGGCTTCGGCGCGTGTCCTCGAGCAGGTTAACGAGCACATTGCCGGGAACGAAGAAGTTCAGACTGTAGTCCACGCTCTCGAGCGCCAGTACGACACCTTCGTGACGGCGCAGGAACAGCAGGCGTCGCTGCTCGCCGGTGAGGCCGACCTTCCCAGTGGAGACGAGATCGGTGCCGAATTCGAGCGGTTCCTGGCCGAACAGGCAGGCAGCGGAGAGTTCGACACGCCGGATGACGGCGAATCCGACCGAAACTGACATATGAGCTGCGGAATTGCGCACATCGTGCGCATTCCGCAACCTCGTCGTTACCTGAGATGTTGTTCTCGATACATCTGTCGGATAGCCTCAAATTCTGCGTGACTTTTGTTGACGGCTCAACAAATCGGGGCGATTCAGTCAACAGCGGTCACGCGCTGATACTGGAGGCGACATGAGCAGACCCCGAACGCGGCAGCTCCGGCCAGTTCCCGACGAGGAACCGCGGATGATGTTTCGGACGATTCACGGTTACCGTCGAGCTTTTCGCATTGCGGGCGAGGGCCCAGCAGTTCTGCTCCTGCACGGCATTGGCGACAACTCGTCCACGTGGACGGAGATCATCCCCCATCTGGCCAAGAACTACACCGTCATCGCCCCTGACCTTCTCGGACACGGCCGCTCCGACAAGCCTCGGGCCGATTACTCGGTAGCGGCCTACGCCAACGGCATGCGCGATTTGCTGTCCACTCTGGGCATCGAGCACGTCAGCGTCGTTGGGCATTCGCTCGGCGGCGGTGTGGCGATGCAATTTGCGTACCAGTTCCCCGACATGGTCGATCGACTCGTGTTGGTCTCGACCGGCGGCATCACCAAGGACGTTCATCCGATTCTTCGGCTGATGTCGGTGCCGGTGGTAAACGAGGTTCTCAAACTCCTGCGAATTCCCGGAGCGATGCCCATCGTGCGCCTCGCCGGTACTCTCGCCGGCGCCGTCCACGGATCGAACCTGCGGCCGGGAACCATGCTGCACGACACTCCCGATCTGATTCGCGTTCTCGCCGAACTTCCCGACCCCACTGCCTACGAGGCCTACTTGCGGACGTTGCGCGCAGTGGTCGACTGGCGAGGTCAGGTCGTCACAATGCTCGATCGGTGTTATCTGACGGAGAATTTGCCGGTTCAGTTGATCTGGGGTGACGAGGATTCCGTGATTCCCGTCTCGCACGCGCACCTCGCGCATGCGGCGATGCCCAACTCCCGACTCGAAGTTTTCCGTGGATCCGGGCACTTCCCTTTCCGCGACGACCCCATGCATTTCCTTCAGGTGATCGAAGAGTTCCTCGCGAGCACAGCGCCACTAGTATTCGACGAGGCGCACTGGCGGCACATGCTCATTGCCGGGGTTGGCGAAAACACCATCACCGGTTCGTCGTCGACACGCATGGCAGTACTCGATGCGATGGGCTCCGACGAGCGCAGCGCAACCTGATCACCGCCAGCGGCTAACCTGTACAAGTGCTGCTGACGGAACTGCTCCCCGACAACGCGGATCCCGATTCCGTTTTCGACGCCTTCTTATCCTGGACAATCGAGCGTGGTTTGACGCTCTATCCTGCCCAGGAAGAGGCTGTGATGGAACTGGTCTCGGGTGCCAATGTCATTTTGGCTACCCCAACCGGTTCCGGAAAGTCGATGGTGGCGATCGGTGCGCATTTCTACGCGATGTCCCAGGGCAAACGTACGTATTACACCGCGCCCATCAAGGCGTTGGTGAGCGAGAAGTTCTTCGCCCTGTGCGAGGTGTTCGGCGCGGAGAACGTCGGCATGATGACCGGCGACGCTGCCGTCAACTCGTCGGCTCCCATCATCTGTGCGACAGCGGAGATCGTCGCGAATCTCGCGTTGCGCGAGGGACCCGATTCCGACATCGGCCAGGTCGTGATGGATGAGTTCCATTTCTACTCCGAACCGGATCGTGGGTGGGCCTGGCAGGTTCCGCTGATCGAACTGCCGCACGCCCAGTTCTTGCTGATGTCGGCAACTCTGGGCGAAGTGGACTTCTTCTCCGAGGACCTCACGCGTCGCACCGGCAAGCCCACCACCGTCGTTTCCGGTACCGAACGCCCTGTCCCCCTGATGTTCTCGTACGCGACCACTCCGGTCGGTGAGACCATCGAAGAGTTGGTCACCACCAACCAAGCTCCCGTGTACATCGTGCACTTCACGCAGGCAGCGGCTCTCGAACGAGCGCAAGCGCTCACGAGCGTCAACTTCTGCTCCAAAGCGGAGAAGGAAGCAATTGCCGAGGCACTCGGCGGATTTCGCTTCACAACAGGATTCGGCAAGACCCTCTCCCGGTTGGTTCGCCACGGCATCGGCGTTCACCACGCGGGCATGCTGCCCAAGTACCGACGGCTCATCGAAGTACTGGCTCAGGACGGCCTACTCAAGGTCATCTGCGGCACCGACACACTCGGCGTCGGCATCAACGTTCCGATCCGCACTGTGTTGCTGACAGGTCTCGCCAAGTACGACGGCGTCCGCACCCGCCATCTGAAGGCTCGTGAGTTCCATCAGATCGCGGGTCGTGCCGGTCGCGCCGGTTACGACACGATGGGCACCGTCGTCGTGCAGGCACCGGAACATGAGGTGGACAATCTGCGAGCAGTCGCCAAGGCGGGCGACGATCCGAAGAAGATCAAGAAGATTCAACGCAAGAAGGCTCCCGAGGGATTTGTCTCGTGGAGCGAAGCCACGTTCGACCGCCTGGTTGCGGCATCACCGGAACCATTGGTGTCGCGGTTCTCCGTCAGCAACTCCATGCTGCTCAATGTTATTGCCCGACCTGGTAATTGCTTCGACGCGATGCGACATCTGCTGGAGGACAACCACGAATCGCGTCCGGCGCAACGCAAGCACATCCTCAAAGCGATCTCGCTGTACCGCGGATTGCTGAGCGCCGGCATTGTCGAACGCCTCGACGAACCCGACGAGCACGACCGGATGGCGCGGTTGACGATGGACTTGCAGCGCGACTTCGCCTTGAATCAGCCGCTCTCGCCGTTTGCACTGGCCGCGTTCGAACTCCTCGACGTCGAATCCGATACGTACGCACTCGATGTCGTGTCCATCATCGAATCGACACTCGACGACCCCCGTCAGGTATTGATGGGCCAGCAGCACTTCGCCCGCGGTGAGGCTGTTGCGCAGATGAAGGCCGACGGTATCGAGTACGAGGAGCGCATGGAACTCCTCGAAGAGGTCACCTGGCCGAAACCGTTGGCCGAGTTACTGTTCCCTGCCTTCGAGATGTACCGCGGCGGTCATCCGTGGATCACCGAATTTGCGCTCTCCCCCAAATCCGTCGTGCGCGACATGATCGAACGCGCGATGACCTTTGCCGAATTGATCAGTCACTACGGCCTCACCCGCTCCGAAGGACTGGTTCTGCGTTACCTTGCGGACGCCTACCGGGCACTGCGCCAGACCGTGCCCACCGAGGCCCGTACCGAAGAACTCGAAGACATCATCGAGTGGCTGGGTGAGTTGATCCGACAGGTCGACTCGAGCCTGCTCGACGAGTGGGAGTCTCTCACCGACCCAGGCGCCGAGGCCGACACCGAAGAGGTTGCATTCGGCGCCGATATCCCCCGGCCGATCTCGGCCAACCCGCGTGCGTTCCGCGTCATGGTGCGCAACGCGATGTTCCGTCGGATCGACCTCGCGTCGCGGCGGCAGTGGAACGAACTGGAAAACCTCGACGACGGTATCGACGCCGCCGAGTGGGAAGAGCAGCTACTCCCCTACTTCGAGGAGTACAACTCGATCGGAACGGGGCCGTCAGCGCGTGGGCCGGCGTTGTTCCAGGTGGTCGAGGAAGGTGAGTTCTGGCGAGTGCGTCAGGTGCTCGAGGACCCGGAGGGTGATCACGGCTGGGCACTGCTCGGCGTCGTCGACATCCCGGAGTCCGACGCGTTGGGTGAAATCGTGTTCGACGAGCTCAGCATCGTCGAGGGCTAGCACTGCTGTGCGCCTTTGTTAACCGCCCGCGGTTGACAAAGGCGCACAGCGGGCTCAGCCGCGGCGTGCTTTGCGCGGCTGATTGCGGCGCGACGCGCGCTTTTCCTTGATACGAAGGTTTTCAGCGCGCACCTCCGCTTGCAGTGCGCGTTCTTTCTCCAGCCACTCGGGCTTTTCTTCCAGCAGGGCAGCAACCTGATCCGTGGTGAGTGCCTCTTCGACACCGCCGCGAGCAAGGCCGGCGATGGAGATGCCCAGCTTTGCGGCGATGACCTGCTTCGGGTGCGGGCCGGTGCGGCGCAGTTCCAGCAGCCACTCCGGAGCTTCGATCTGAAGCGCGGTCAGTTCTTCACGGGTCACGTCGCCTTCCTGGAACTCTTTCGGTGTTGCTTCCAGGTACACACCCAGCTTCTTGGCAGCCGTCGTCGGCTTCATCGTCTGGGGCGTTTTGTTCGACGTCATGCGTCAAGAGTAGCCAGCCATCGCGTCACGTTTTACCAAGGCGGTAGCCTTGGCGGGTGAGCAACGCGGATAGTCCGGCAATTTTTCGACTCGCGTATGCCCCCGGGGTAACGCCGACCAAGTGGATTCGGGTGTGGCACGAGCGGCTTCCCGACGTCCGTCTGGAGTTGGTCCAGTTTCCGGTTCTCGAGGTTGTCGCAGCGCTGCGGGCGGGAGAAGCCGACGCCGGTCTGGTTCGGTTGCCGATCGATCGCACCGAACTCAGCGCGATATCCCTGTATGCGGAGACACCCGTCGTGGTGATTCCCAAGGATCATGTGTTCACCGCTGTAGAACAGATTTCCGTGGCCGATCTGGATGAGGAGATTGTGCTCGATCCTCTCGAGGACACCCTCGAATGGCCGACCCGTCCGGGCAAGGCAGCAGCCGAGCGGCCGGAAACGATCGCCGACGCCATCGAGTTGGTTGCGGCCGGCATCGGCGTTGTTGTTGTCCCGCATTCGGTGGCGCGGTTGCACCATCGCAAGGATCTGACCTTCCGTCCGGTTGCCGGCGCTCCCGAGTCTCCGATCGCCTTGGCATGGTTGGAGTCCAAGACCACAGAATTGGTCGAAGAACTCATCGGCATCGTGCGCGGACGTACTGCTCAGAGTTCACGCGGACGCAACGGTCAACCCGCCGAGAAGATCAAGGGTTCGGTCAAGGCAAAGCAAGCGGCAAAGGAACGCCGTGCCGAGGCGGCCAAAGCCGACCACAAAGCCAAGAGTGGCGGAACGGCAAAAAGTGTTTCGGGCCGCAACACCAGCAGCGGTAAGGCGAAGGCCGGTGGCAAGGCGGGTAGCGGCAAGTCCGGCGGTACCAAGAGTTCGGGTGGCCGGTTCACGGGCAAACCGAAGGGCCGCTAGCGGGGAGTTCCTCCAACTCACCTCGCATTCCGGAGTTCTGCGCGCATGATGGAGTCATGACTTCGGTTGATTCGACGGTCCTGGCAGAACTGATCGCGGCACTGCCGGACGGTGCGCTCGTCAGCGATCCGGACCTGACGGCTGGTTACCGGCAGGACTGGGCGGCAGATCCGAATGCCGGCACCCCTTTGGCTGTTGTCCGGGCCACCTGCACCGAAGACATCCAGGCTGTGATGCGCTGGGCAACCGAACACCGTGTTCCCGTCGTTCCGCGCGGTGCCGGCTCAGGACTCTCCGGTGGTTCGAGCGCTGTCGACGGCTGTGTCATGGTCAGCACCGAGAAGATGCGTCAGATCACGATCGATCCCGTGGCTCGCGTCGCTGTCACGCAGCCGGGTCTGATGAATGCCGAGGTCAAGAACGCTGCCGCTGAGCACGGACTCTGGTATCCACCGGATCCGTCGTCTTTCGAGATCTGTTCCATTGGCGGCAATGCCGCTACTAATGCGGGCGGACTCTGTTGTGTGAAATATGGTGTCACCACCGATTATGTGCTTGCCCTGAAGGTAGTACTCGCCGATGGCACCGCGGTGTCATTGGGTGGTCCGTTACTGAAAGATGTTGCCGGGCTTTCACTCACGAAACTGTTTGTCGGCAGCGAAGGCACTCTGGGCATCATCACGGAACTGACGTTGCGCCTCATTCCCGCTCAGCCCCCGGCGTCGACGGTGGTGGCATCATTCGATTCTGTCGAGGAAGCCGCGGACGCAGTGTTGGCTATTACCGGCAACATTCGGCCGGCAATGCTCGAGTTCATGGATCACGCCAGCATCAATGCCGTCGAGGATTCGGTCCGGATGGGACTCAACCGGAAGGCTCGAGCACTGATTCTGGCCCAATCCGATGCGCCCGGCGCCGCTGGCGAGCTCGAGATCGAGAGCATTGTCGCGGCCTGTGAAAACAACGGGGCTACCGAAGTTTTCGCGACAGACGACAAGGCAGAGGGTGATGCTTTCACTGCGGCCCGACGGGCGGTGTTTCCTGCCGTTCAAGCGTTGGGGAATCTGCTCCTCGAAGATGTCGGCGTTCCGATGCGAGCACTGCCGCGATTGATCACCGGGGTGGAAGCAATCGCTGCGGACCTGGATGTCCTCATCTGCACCGTCGCGCACGCCGGCGACGGAAACACTCATCCGCTGATCGTGTTCGACCCGTCTGATCCCGATATGACCGAGCGCGCCCAGATCGCATTCGGTCGGGTCATGGATCTCGCAATTGCACTGGGCGGCACCATTACCGGCGAGCACGGTGTGGGCCGGATCAAGCGCGACTGGTTACCAGCTCAGCTGGGCGAGGACGTCATGGCGTTGAACCGGAAAATCAAAGATGCGCTTGATCCCCTAGGAATTCTCAATCCCGGCGCGGTCATCGCTGCGAAATAGTCACGCGTCGCGAGTCCACTTTTGCTGACGCCCGGCGGCGAAATTCGCATTGCCAAACCTCTGCGTGCGCACGCCGTCAACACCACGAATTGGTGGCATACAGTCACATTGGTCTACACTCCGTCGAGATTTACACTGACCGGGGGGACCAGTAAATGCGTAGATCCATCGTGGGGATAAACAGCACCAAAGCGGCAAATTACCTGTACCAGAATTCAATTGGCAGGTACTGATGCGCTGCGATCCCGAACAGATGCACGCGACGGCGACACGAATATCAGACCTCGCTGACGAATTCTGGGACGACGTGGAAACGCTGCGCCGCGATGCCGAATCCCTGATGACCAACGAATGGACCGGTGACGCCGCCCGCGCCCATGCCGCACTGTGGGCCGAGTGGGTCGACTCCGCCCGGCAGGTCGCGGGCGCACTCACCGAGGACGCCGGACTGCTGCATCAAGCAGCTACCGAGTACCGCACCACCGACAACAACAACGCGGGCGGGATCTCCACCGTTCAACTGAACATGGACTTTTGATGGGCCGCTATACCGCCGACACCGAGCAGATCCTCGGTCTCGGCGGCAGGGCGAAGCAGATCGACATGCGCACTGCCCTGTCCGAACTCGAATCGATGGCCAGGGGCGCGCACGATCGCTATCTCGCCAACGCGAGACACAACAGTGGGATGTGGCCCTGATGGCGCCGATCACGATGGACCCCGCAGTCCTCATCGACGCTGCGGCACAGTACAAAACGGTCAGCAACAGCACTGACAGTGTGATCCGCCTGCTCGGTGAAACGCTCCAAATCAATTGGCGGTGCGCCGGAACCGACAACGCGGGAGCCGGGTGGGCCGCGAGCTATGACCCCGCCGCATTTGATGCCGCCGCCGCCGGAACAAACATTGTCAACGCGTTCAGCAAAATGCACGATCTGCTCGCGGCGACCGGTGTCAACCACGCCAACACCGAGCGATCGAATACCAACCCGCCGGAGCCCCCGGAGGGGCCGGCGTCGCAGCTTCCGACCGTGTCGGCACACGGCGCCGTCGAGAAATACAGCAAGAACGGCACGCATCTAGGCGAATTCGATCCCGCCACCGGAACGCAGACTAAACCCTCCGACCCTGGCCGTAGAGCAGGAAGATGAGACATGTGGCATCTCGAAGCCTTCGACAACGACACCGAGCTACGCACCGCCAAATACCTATTGCACGATATGACTGTCGAAATCGTAAAAGAAATTCTCGGCATCGACGATAGCGACTTCGAATTACCAGTCATAGCCGGTCAGAGTGGCGTACCTCACGACAAAGTGCTCGAGTTCGCAAAATACATCCATGAACCGATCGAAGTAGACCCAAACTGTGAATACGAGGTTGGCCTATTCGCCGACTGAACAAGACATTCACTTGAGTTTCGGCCGTATCTCACTCGCCAGGGCTGCTGTGGAGTGCCTACCGGCCTCGAGCCCAACCGAACATTCACGAAGATCGGCGCGATCTGAATGCACCCAACTGAGACCTCGCCAAAATCAAGCACAACGCAGAGAGGTAGCCCTAATGCCGCCCACACCGTTCGAGCCTCGGATCCTCCTCGACGCGGCCACAGATTACAACGCGATCAGAAGTTACACCGAGGACGTAATCCGTTGGCTTGCTACAGCACTCGACACATACTCCGCGTGCGCCGGGAGCGACAACGCCGGCAAAGACTGGGCGGAGGGCTACGACCGCACTGCTATCGACGCCGTTGCCGCCGGAATGAACATCGCCAACGCGTCCGCGAAGCTGCACGACCTACTTGCAGCGACGTGGGTCAACTACATCAATATCGAGCGATCGGAGAAGATCCCAGCAGAACCCGCCGAAAGTGCTCCCCCACAGCTTCCTGCTTCTCCTGCACCGTCATTCAAGGGCTCGGTGGGCGGCGGCGCCGACGCACCGGACGGATGGGAGTTGATCAGCCGGCAAATCGACGGGCGTCAGTGGCCCGACGGGAAGCCTGACAAACTGCGCGCACTCGCTTCCGTATGGCGCACGGCTTCCGATTGTCTACGCGATGCAAACGGCACAACGGGCAACGCCTGGGGCAACATCGAAGAATTTGCCTCGGACGAGGTGCCACATGCCCTGGCATACATGAACGGCGTCTACGTTTCCGCTAGAGACGTCTACGAAAAGTACGAGAACCTGGCGACTGTGTGCGAAGACTGGGCCGAGACGATCACCGATGCCCGCCGGCGCATTGTCGACACCATCGGGACTGCCATTGTCACCGATGCGAGCGCAAGGCCAGGGATTGCGGACAACATCGGCGCCATACTCGACACACTCGATGTCGCGGCACACACCGCAATCGTCACCCTTACCACTGTCGGCGTCACGCTCTCAAATGTCGCCGATGGACTCCGGCCAATCCTCGAGACAAATCCGGCTACCTTCGACGCCAGGGTTATCGAACGCGGAGCCTTGTGGAATTTCCACAAGGCTCCGGAGTTTCTTCCAGGGTTTCCGGATGCCAAACCCGTCAAATATTGATCTGAGGGAATCAAGCCGGCCTCAATGACAGCGTCACTGAGTGATCGTCTGCCCCGGCGCCACGGATTTCACCACCTCCGCCAACTGCCCGAACCCTTCGGCACGGCCGCTGGACGAGCGGAACACAAGTCCGATAGTCCGGCCGGGGGCCGGCGCCGTGAATGTCGCCGTGGCGAGTTCACCTCGCCGACTCTCGACCGGCACAGCCGATTCGGGGACCAAGGTCACACCGAGGCCGCCGGCAACACACTGCACGATCGTCGCCAAGGATGTTGCCCGGGTATCCCCGGAGAGCGGGTGGGCGTCGACGGAGCGGCACAGATCGAGCGTCTGGTCCCGCAGGCAATGCCCGTCGTCGAGAAGTAGCAAGGGCAGTTCGTCGAGGACGTCTGCCGTGAGATCACTGCGCCCCGCCAACGGGTGGCCGACTGGGACGACAAGAACAAAATCCTCGTCGTAGAGCGGTATCTCGATCAGCCCAGGCGCGCCGGCGGGCAGCGCGAGCAAGGCCAGATCGAGGGCACCCGATCGCAGCGAGTCGAGCAGTCGTGCGGTTTGGTCCTCGATGACGTGAGGGGCAACCGTCGGCATGGATGCCCGCAATGCCGGCAGCAGTGACGGCAGAATGTACGGCGCGACAGTGGGAATCAGCCCGATCCGAAGTGGCCCGGCCAATCGATCCCCTATTCCGGCGGCGCTCGCAACAAATCCGTCGGCGGCTTCGAGGATCAGCTTCGCTTGGCTGAGGAGCCGCTGACCGTCGCCGGTGACGAGGACGCGTCGGGTACTGCGTTCGATCAATTGCACGCCGAGGCCCGATTCGAGCGCGGCCAACGCCTGCGAGAGTGTGGGTTGGCTCACACTCAAACGTGCTGCAGCGGTGCCGAAGTGGCGATGTTCCGCCACCGAGACGAAGGCACGCAGCTGTGACAAGGAAGGTTGATAAGTCTGATCAGCCATGCCTATCAGTGTAGTGCCACCTATCACCTTTACCTTTTGACCACTTTGATGCAGAATGGACTCATACCAAAAAGCGCCGGTCATGCACCACGACGGTGAGACCCGCTTCGGCGGTATCGAGAACTTTCGATCACAGTCATTCGTGATCGTGCGTGTGAGAAAAACCTGTTCACAAGACAAGTAGGAGGACGAGACATATGGCTCTGCTGACAATCGGCGACCAGTTCCCGGCATACAACCTGAAGGCCGTTATCGGCGGCGACCTCTCCAAGGTCGACGCTCAGCAGCCCGACGACTACTTCACTCAGATCACGAGCGACGATTACGCCGGCAAGTGGCGCATCGTCTTCTTCTGGCCCAAGGACTTCACGTTCGTGTGCCCCACGGAGATCGCAGCATTCGGCAAGCTGAACGACGAGTTCGCAGACCGCGACGCACAGGTTCTCGGCGCTTCCGTCGACAACGAGTTCGTTCACTTCCAGTGGCGTGCACAGCACGACGAGCTCAAGACCCTCCCCTTCCCGATGCTCTCGGACCTCAAGCGCGAGCTTGCCGAGGCCACCGGCGTCCTCAACGCTGACGGCGTTGCAGACCGCGCGACGTTCATCGTCGACCCCAACAACGAGATCCAGTTCGTCTCCGTCACAGCCGGTTCCGTCGGCCGTAACGTCGACGAGGTTCTCCGCGTTCTCGACGCTCTGCAGAGCGACGAGCTGTGCGCCTGCAACTGGAAGAAGGGCGACCCGACGATCAACGCCGGCGAGCTGCTGAACGCGAGCGTCTGATCATGAGCGTCGACAACCTGAAAGATTCGCTTCCCGAGTACGCCAAGGATCTCAAGCTCAACCTGAGTTCCATTGCACGCACCACGGTTTTGAACGAGCAGCAGCTGTGGGGCACCCTCCTCGCAACCGCGGCTGCCACCAAGTCGGCGACCACGCTCAAGGAGATCGCAGCCGAGGCGGCAGACAATCTGTCTGCTGAGGCGTACAACACAGCGCTCGGCGCAGCGGCGATCATGGGCATGAACAACGTCTTCTACCGCACCAAGGGCTACCTTGACGGTAAGTACGACGACCTTCGTGCGGGCCTGCGGATGAACATCATCGGCAACCCGGGCGTCGACAAGGCCGACTTCGAATTGTGGTCGCTCGCGGTTTCCGCGATCAACGGCTGCAACCATTGCCTCGAAGCTCACGAGAACACCCTCCGTCAGGAAGGCGTTTCCCGCGAGGTCATCTTCGAAGCGATCCGTGCCGGTTCCATCGTCATGGGTGTCGCGCAGGCTGTCGAGGCCAACGAGATCCTCTCTGCCGCACAGGTCTGATCTCAGACCGACGCAGTAGTCGACTAAACCCTCCCCACCTTCCATGGTGGGGAGGGTTTAGTCGTATTTCCCGCGCGCTACTGTGGACCGATGGGCATCGAAGTGAGTGTGGTCCGGGTTTTCACGGACGAAAACGGAAAGCACGGCAACCCACTCGGGATTGTCGACGCTTCACTGGTCGCACTATCCGAACGGCAAGAAGTCGCCGAGGCACTCGGGTACAGCGAAACGATTTTTGTCGATCTCCCCGATGTGGGCGCCACACGAGCGAGCGCCCAGATCTTCACTCCGGCAGCAGAACTCCCCTTTGCCGGCCATCCCACGGTCGGTCTCACCTGGTGGCTGCACGAGCAGGCTCGACCGGTGACAACACTGGGCGTCCCCGCCGGCGAACTCGATGTGCGCCACAGCGGCAACCTCATGTGGGTTCGCGCCCGCGCCGAGTGGGCGCCGGAGTTTGCCCTCTACCCTCTCGAAACGGTGGACGACGTGATCGACGCCGTTCCGTCGGACTACGAAACCGACCACTCCTACCTGTGGGCGTGGCAGGACAAACTCGAATCTTCCATCCGCTCAAGGATGTTCGCACCGGAAATGGGAATCCCCGAGGACGAAGCTACCGGCTCGGCAGCGCTGCGCATCACCGATCACCTCCGGAAATCACTTCGGATCACTCAGGGACGGGGATCAATCCTGCACACCACCTACTCACCCGATGGGTGGCTGGAGGTAGGCGGACGCGTGGTTGCCGAGCAGTCACGAACTTTGTGACTGCCCTGCCGGATTCCGTCCTGCCTCGAGGTCCGCGGCGCTGAGCGTCACGGCAATTTCGTCGCCGAGCACGACTCCGGGTGCGAGCGGCAGTTGATCGCCACTCCAGAACTTGCCGGGGTCGAACCAGTTGATGCGACGGTTCCCGACCATCAGACCCATTGCCTCGTACGTCTGCGCGACAACTTCGGCACAGTAGGCGCTTTCGATGCCCGACGCCGGCGCTTCGGGCTTCTTCCGGAACTTCGGGACGCGCCCGCCGAACCAGCGTGACGCAAGCTTAGCGGTGGAAGGAAACGGCGTGCCGTCCAAGCGGGCAATGGTGCGCAGCAACGCATCCTCTTGTTCACGCGCGACCGGAGTGTCGAGTTGCCGAAGCCAACCCTGCTGACCGTACTTGGCTCCCCACACCTGCACAGCCGCCTTCAGATCGTGCAGCTGCACACCACGTTGGAAGCGACCGGTCCACATGTCCTGCAACGAGTGACCGAGCTCCGCGTGCCACATGAGCGGTGGCAGATCGTCGATCACCACCGACATCCCGACGTGGTTGACCGGGCTGTTGGTGAGCGTCTGAATTGCCTTGTCGGCCGTGGAATCTCCGCGAAAGATCCAGATATCGCCAGTGCGGGTGACACTGGCAGCCTCGTCGAGAGTCACCTGAGAGCGCGATCGTCTGTCCATAACCTCTAGCCTAGAGGGATGACACTTCGCGCCTCGCACGTATGGAAGCTCGTCGGCCTCGCCGGCGCTATGGGGGTCGCGGCCACCGGTGTACTCGCCGTGCGGAATGAGCGAGCGCGTCGGGCGTACTCCCCCGACGAGATTCGCTCCGTTCTCCACGAGCGATACACGCAGGCGTATGCCAGGGCGTCGGAGCAGGACACCATCGAACTGGAACCGGTCCCGAGCACACTGCGGCGCCGGATGAAGAAAATCTTCCGACGCCGCAGCTAGTTCGAAAATTTATCCGAGAGCGGCGAGGATTCCCGCAGCCATCTCGGCCACCTGATCGTCCGTCATCACGAAGGTCGGGGAAATCTGCATAGCTCCCTGACCTGCCGCGCGACCCGAGATTCCGTGCTCGCGCAACGTCTTCACGAACGGCAGTGCCTCGGCCGGGTCTGCCAACTGGACCGCGGCGACGGCGCCGAGTCCACTGCGGACCTCGGATACTCGCGGGTGCTCGGCCAGCGGCTGCAAGTGTGTGTGCAACGACGCTTCGAGCCGCTTGGACTCGGCGAGCAGGTTCTCACGCTCGAGGATGTCGAGGTTTGCCATGGCGGCGGCTGCCGCTCCGGCGTGCCCACCGTAGGTGTAGCCGTGACGCCACCAAGCGCCGTTGTAGAACGGCTCGGCGACGCGAGGAGCGATGAACACGGCACCCATCGGAACGTATCCGGACGTCAAACCCTTTGCGGTGGTCATCATGTCGGGCTGCAGATCGAAACGGGTCGAGGCGAACCACTCGCCACCGATACGTCCGAAGCCGGTGACAACCTCGTCGACCACAAACAGAATGTCGTGTTCACGGCAGATGTCACGAACCTCGGCCAGGTAGCCCTCCGGTGGAAGGTACACGCCGCCGGCACCGATGATGGGCTCGGCGAAGAATGCGGCGATCTTGTTCGCGCCGACCTTCTCGATCAATTCGAGGAGGCTCTTGGCGTCGTCCCAGCCGACGGTGGCAGCATCGGCCATCAGCTCGCCGTACCCCTCACGGTTGACCGGGATGCCGGCGAGAGCTGTTCCCGCAACATGCATTCCGTGGTAGGCCTTCTGGCGTCCGACGATGATGTTCTTGTCGGGCTGGCCGACCTCGTGCCAGTACCGCCGCGCCAGCTTCGCTGCGGTGTCGACGGAATCGGAACCACCCGAGGTGAAGAAGATCTTGCTGCCGGGAACCGGCGCGATCTTCGCGAGACGCTCGGCCAATGCCTGTGTGGTTTCGGGGACAAAATCACCGAAGTTGGAAAAGTGGGCGATCTTCGACAGCTGAGCGGCAACGGCGTCGGCGATCTCGGTGCGGCCGTGGCCCACGTTCGTGAACCAGAGCCCGGCAGTTGCGTCGAGGTATCGATTATCCTGCGAGTCCCAGATGTACGCGCCTTCACCGCGAGAGACGACAAATGCGCCGTTCTTCTCGACCGCGCCCATATCCGCGAACCCGTGCCACAGTGCCGAAGCCATCATTTTCCCCTTCGAGTCCAAACGAATACCAACGATGCTGGTGTGCAAACGATGTGCAGCAACTATATCGACACCACAAATCTGCCCCCGAGTGATGCTGCCCAGCGTGGGCGTCCCCGTGCTGGGCACGTAATCTCATCACCATGACTTTTGCCGAGAATCTTGCCGCCCTCCCCTCGATCGATCACCTCGCCGCCATCAACGTGCTCGACGCCGACGGCACAGTCATCGACACCGTGGAGAACAAGCCGGGCAAGTCCGGTTCGGTCAAGGTCTACAACCACTTGGCGCAGGTCTACGGCGCAATCACCCCTGAAGCCGCAACAGCTGCACTGGCAATCTTTGCCGAGCACACCGAAGATGCGCGCGCGAACCCGGGCAAGCACCCCAACATCGACCGTCTCGATCAGGTTCTTGCCACCGGCAACACCCTCGGACTTCAGGAAGTTCCAGCGCAGTAGCGGGCGCGCACCGTCGTCAGCTGAGCTGTCCGAGAGCAAATCTCACAGCTCGGCCGAAGCCCGTTCGGTATCGCCGTACCGCCACCGCGCCCCCAGTTTGCCGACGGCGTTGACTGCCAACGCCATCAACGCCATCGCCACTGCAAGAACGACAAGCCCGACAACCAGGGACACGGAACCGTGGGCCCGGGGATCCAGGAACGGATACGGGTACCAGTCGACGATTGCCCCGCGAACCAGCGAATACATGGCGTACAGCGCGGGAAAAGCGAGCCACGTCAACGCCGATCCCTCGGAGATGCGGTGGCGTGGAGGCGAAAACACCCAGTCGGCCAGCAGCACCAACGGAAGAACTTGATGCAGGGCGGCATTGATCCAGGCGTCGTTCAGCGTTACATCGACGTCCGACAGCAGAACCGCGTAGACGATGCCCGTGATCACCATGTAGAGCGTCACGGCACCTCGAACCGTCTGCCAGGTACGCGACTGCGGATCCCGCAACCCTCCGACAATCAGTACGACGGCTGCAGCGATATTGCTCTCGATGGTGAAATAGCTGAAGTAGTTGACGAGCGAGAATCCCTCGGCATTGCGTAGCGGGATCCACAACAGGGCGGTCAGCCCGTAGACCGCAAACGCAAGACGCAGAATTCTTACCGCCAGCGGAGTGGATGTCGCAAATGTCGTCACTGCCCGATCGTGTCACAACGCACTCTGCAGGTGGGACTTTTCCCGGCGTTCGATAAGCTGTTCGTCAGCATGTCTACAACACCACCGGCCCCGCTCTCACCACGACGAAGCGACCTGAAACGCGCCCTGTCCGAGGTCTCACTCCGTGACGAGAACCGTCTGCGGCGCAAACTCGACCGCGCCCGCACTCCGGAAAACTTGACCGCACTGGCCCAGGAGATCGAATCCGCACGTGTCCGGCTGGCCGAACGCGCGGCTCGCGTGCCCGCGGTGTCGTACCCCGAGGCCCTGCCGGTCAGCCAGCGCAAGGACGACATCGCTCGTGCGATCTCCGAAAACCAGGTAGTCATCGTCGCCGGCGAGACCGGCTCAGGCAAGACCACTCAGATCCCCAAGATCTGCCTCGAACTGGGGCGCGGCGTTCGAGGACTGATCGGGCACACACAGCCCCGCCGGCTCGCTGCGCGAACGGTCGCCGAGCGGATCGCTGAAGAACTCGATACCGAACTCGGCGACGCCGTGGGTTACACGGTGCGATTCACCGATCAGGTTTCCGATCGCACATACGTGAAGTTGATGACCGACGGCATTCTGCTGGCAGAGATTCAGCGCGACAAGATGTTGCGCCGCTACGACACTCTCATCATCGACGAGGCTCACGAACGCAGCCTCAACATCGACTTCATCCTCGGGTATCTGGCGCAGCTACTCCCCCGCCGGCCCGACCTCAAGGTCATCATCACTTCGGCGACCATCGACCCGGAGCGGTTCGCTCAGCACTTTGCCGTCGACGGGAAGCCCGCACCGATCGTCGAGGTGTCCGGCCGAACCTTCCCGGTGGAAATGCGTTACCGCCCACTCACTGTCGAGTCCGGTGACATCAGCTACGACCGAGATCCGGTCGACGCCGTCTGTGAAGCTGTGGACGAACTCAGCGCCGAGGGCGAGGGCGACATCCTGGTCTTCCTGTCCGGTGAACGCGAGATTCGTGACACCGCAGATGCATTGCGCGACCGCAGACTTCGCAATACCGAAATTGTTCCGCTGTATGCACGTCTGTCGGCAGCCGAACAGCACAAGGTGTTCTCTCCGCACACCGGTCGACGAGTTGTCCTGGCCACCAACGTCGCCGAAACTTCTCTAACGGTTCCCGGCATTCGCTACGTCGTCGATCCCGGAACGGCGCGCATCTCGCGGTATTCGGTCCGCACCAAGGTGCAAAGGCTGCCGATCGAACCGATTTCCCAGGCGTCGGCGCGTCAGCGGTCCGGTCGCTGTGGCCGTGTCGCCGAAGGTATCTGCATCCGTCTGTATTCCGAAGAGGACTTCGAAGCCCGGCCGGCGTTCACCGAACCGGAGATCCTGCGCACCAACCTGGCATCTGTGATCCTGCAGATGACGGCGCTTGACCTCGGAGACATTGCCGCATTCCCCTTTGTCGAGCCACCGGATTCGCGGGCCATCAAGGACGGCATCGGCCTGCTCGAAGAACTGGGTGCAATCTCACGAGGATCCGACGCGTCACATCCGGAACTGACGCCGATCGGCCGCGAATTGGCCCAGATTCCCGTCGACCCTCGCATGGCTCGAATGTTGGTGGAAGCCAAGACAAACGGAGCACTGCACGAAACGCTTGTCATCGTCGCGGCACTGTCGATTCAGGACGTACGAGAGCGGCCCGCCGAGTTCCAGCAGGCCGCCGACGAGAAGCACGCCCGCTTCACGGTCGAGAATTCCGACTTCCTCGCCTACCTGAAGTTGTGGGACTACCTCCGCGAGCAGCGAAACGATCTGTCCTCGAGCCAATTCCGCAAGATGTGCCGCAACGAGTTCCTGCACTGGCTGCGCATTCGCGAATGGCAAGATCTGCACGGACAGTTGCGTCAGATCACACGCGGACTCGGTTGGTCGGTCAATGAACTACCCGCGGCCGAGAATTCGATCCACCAGTCGTTGCTGGCTGGTCTGCTCTCCCACATCGGACTTCGTGAAGGCGAAAAGCGCGACTACCTCGGCGCTCGCGGAAGCCGCTTTGCGATCTTCCCCGGCTCCGGCCTGTTCAAGAAGCCACCACGCTGGGTGATGGCCGCCGAACTGGTGGAGACAACCAGGCTCTGGGCGCGTATGTCCGCGCGCATCGAACCGGAGTGGGCCGAGAAACTGGCCCCCCACCTGGTCAAACGAACCTATTCCGAGCCGCATTGGTCATCCAAGCGCGGTTCGGCCATGGCCTACGAACGCGTGACGCTCTACGGCGTACCCCTGGTTACCGGGCGCGCTGTCACCTACTCGTCGATCGATCCGGAAATTTCGCGCGAACTGTTCATCCGTCATGCACTGGTACAGGGCGAATGGACCACCCAGCACAAGTTCTTCCACGAAAACCGCGCACTACTCGACAATGTCGAAGAACTCGAGAACCGAGCTCGTCGACGCGACATCCTGGTAGACGACGAGACGCTCTACGAGTTCTACGACTCCCGCGTCAGCGCCGAAGCTGTGTCGGCGCGCCACTTCGACAAGTGGTGGAAAGCTGCGCGCCGGCAAGATCCGAACCTGCTGACGTTCACACCCGAAACCGTCGTGAATTCCGACGCCGCAACGGTTTTGGGCGGCGAATACCCGGACGCCTGGCGTCAGGGCGACATGCTGTTGCCACTCACCTATCAATTCGAACCAGGCAAGGACGACGACGGTGTCACCGCGCACATTCCCGTCGGCCTCCTCGCACAACTCCAACCCGTCGGGTTCGACTGGCTGGTACCGGGCATGCGCGTCGAATTGGTGTCGGCATTGATCAAGACGCTACCCAAGACCGTCCGGCGACAGGTTGTTCCGGCACCGGACTATGCAGCCGCAGCACTGGCTTCGGTAAAGCCACGATCGGAACCGCTGCTCACCGCGATGGCACGCGAGTTGTCTCGTTTGGGTGCAACGCACATCGACGCCAAGGATTTTGATCCGAGCGCCATTCCCGATCACCTTCGGATGACGTTTGTGGTCGAGGACGAATCCGGAAAAGTTTTGGCCAAGGGCAAGGACCTGGCGCAATTGCGACGCACTCTCGCCCCGCGAGTTCAGAAGGAAGTTGCCAAGGCAGCGACCGGCACCGAGCGGGCAGCAGCGACGGTGTGGACTTCCGAGACACTGGGCGCGCTGGAGTCGACCATCACCCGGAGCATCGGCGGCCAGCAGGTCACCGGATACCCGGCGCTGGTGCCGGAAAACGGCGGCGTGGCCGTACGGGTTCTCAGTACCCCCGCAGCGCAGGCACAAGCCATGCGAGAGGGCACTCGCGCTCTTCTTCTCGCGGCTGTACCCACACAACTCAAGGCAGTGACATCCGGGCTGTCCAATACACACCGGCTCATGCTGGGACAGAATCCCGACGGAAGCCTCGAAGCGTTGGTCGAGGACTGTCGTGTTGCCGCAGCCAACGAGATCATCGCTGCCCACGGTGGACCGGTGCGGACACCCGAGGCATTCGAGGCACTCGTGAAAGTGGCCCGATCGGAATTGGCCGGGCGCGTGTCCGCGATACTGCGCATGATCGTTCCCATTCTCGAACAATCACACCGCTTGAATGTCGTCCTCCACCGATCCAGCGGAGAAGCCGCCGAAGACGTTCGCGAGCAACTGAAATCGCTCCTCTTCCCCGGATTTGTCGCGGAATTGGGTTCGGCGAGACTACGCGAGCTTCCCCGATACTTGGCGGCCGCGACCTTCCGACTCGAAGCGCTTCCTGCAAGCGCTCATCGCGACCAACAGGCCATGGACGTTCTCGATCGGGTATACGCCGCATACGACAGATTGTTGAATTCGCTGCCGGAAGAGCGTCGTACCGCCCGAGATGTCGACGCCATCTCGTGGATGATCGAGGAACTTCGGGTGGGATTGTTTGCACAGTCCTTGGGTACCCCGACTCCGGTCTCGGAGAAGCGGGTACTCAAAGCAATCGAGTCGATCAAACGCTGATCGTCAGGAGTTCACTGCACAATGTTCACGTTGGCGACCGAGCCACCGATCGTTGCGACAGTATTGGCCAAACCTAACGTGACCAGGCTGTTGACTACTGCGAGGATTCCGTTCAAGGGCATAACGCCTCCGTAACGACAGATGCGGACTTTCGGCCCGAATGCTGCGATTCCGACTCGGACCGCTGAACGTACTCGTCGAGCGTAGGCGTCTAGGGCCGGAGAATAGGGACAAAAGCCCCATTTGTTCTCGGAGCGTTATCTAAGGATGCTCCCTCGACAGGACTCAGTCGACTGAGACAACTTCTTCGCCGGACGCTTGTGCATCCACACGGGTTCGCATATCCGTGATCTCTCGCTCGAAATCTTCGGCGGAGCTGAAGGATTTATAGACCGACGCAAACCGGAGATATGCCACCTCGTCGAGGTTTCGCAACGGGTCCAAGATTGCCAATCCCACTTCGTTGCTCGGAATCTCAGCCGAACCGGAAGCACGCACGGCATCCTCGACCTGCTGAGCCAACAAGTTCAACGAATCGTTGTCGACATGACGGCCCTGGCACGCGCGGCGCACACCCTTGACCACTTTCTCGCGACTGAAAGGCTCGGTGACACCACTGCGCTTGACTACCGACAGCACCGCCGTCTCGACTGTCGTGAAGCGACGGCCACATTCGGGACACGAACGACGACGGCGAATTGCCTGACCTTCATCCGCCTCACGCGAGTCGACCACTCGGGAGTCAGGGTGCCGGCAGAACGGGCAATGCATCGCGGTTCCTTCTTCGTTGCCGGAAATGGCCGCAATCGAAATTTCCACCAACTGCAAATCTTCGAAAGATTCACAGAGCAGTTGCGCGACCACCCGAGGTGGTGTGACTGTCAAGCTCACAGCTTACTCGTTCGACACCACCCGAACGCATGCTCGGTCCTTCTCCGGCCGCGGTGTGCTCGACACCGGCGCACACCGTAACCTCGAATCGCACTGCGCGGACCTCAACGCCCCTGCGCGACAGGAACAATCAGCGTCTGACCTACCTTCAGCCTGGAATCATTCATTGCATTGAGATCCATGATCCGCTCGATAACAACACCCACCGATTGGCCGGGAGCAATATCGGCTGCGATGTCGCTCAGCGATTCACCTGCTGCAACACGTACAACGGAGGTAGCACCGACCGGATCCGAAGCACCACTTGTGGACACAGCAGCGAGCCCCACCAGACCGAGCACCGTCACGGCCGTCAACAGCACGCCCGTTGCCATACTCCGCCAACCGACGCCACCGGAATCGACACGATCGACATCGACGAGATGAGGCGCCCGCGAGACTCCCACCCGATTGCGATGGTCGAAGTTCCCGCTGTGCGGTCGCGAAGAATCCGAATCTCGATCGAATCGGCGATCACCGGCCGGCTCACGAACAGCGTCACGACGTCCGCGAATGTCTATCGCCTCACGGCGGACGCGGTAGGCCATCGCCCCGACGGCCTCGTCGTACGGCGCGGCATCGTAGAACGACGCGTGATATTTCGGCGCCACCGGAGAATGCGGAAGTGCCTGATCAGAAGCTGGGTCGTACTCGAAAGCTGCGTCGTATTTCAGTGCTGCGTTGCCCATCTTGACCTCCGCGGATCTACACCGGCTCATTCGAACTCGTTAGCGGTTCGAACCTGCGTTCGATGGAACGCATGTTCGAATTTCTACCACGTCTGACTGACAAAGTCTCCTGTTCGAGCGACACAGGTCGAACAGATGTTTGAAACCGCGAGCAAATGCGACTAGATTCGTGTCAAGTCACACAGTCAAGTCACACAAGGGGAATTCCGAACTGGGAATCCCGAACTGAGACTCGCGGGGCGACATGCACAGAGAACCACGCACCACCGACAAGAAAGCTCCACCGAATAACAAGCTCGGCCGATTGATCACAGCACCGCCATAATCCTGATATTCACTGCACGGACAAGAATTCACTGCAAACACGGAAGGCTCAACGCCATGAAGGACGATCGCTCCACAAGTGCCGCAACGGCAGGCGTTGCCGCGACGTCAGCCGAGACTCTCACCCAACGGCAGCGCCGTGTTCTCGAAGTGATCCGGGATTCGGTGAGCGAGCGTGGCTACCCGCCCAGCATCCGGGAGATCGGCGACGCCGTGGGGTTGACGTCGACCTCGTCGGTCGCACATCAACTCCGCACGCTGGAGCGCAAGGGCTTCATTCGCCGCGACCCCAATCGCCCTCGCGCGGTGGACGTCCGAGGCCTGGACGAGGTTGCTGCCGACACCGCTATCGCTTCGGTGACAAGGCACGCGTCGGAGATTCGCAGCGCCGCGGGCGATCCGCTTCCGGAACCTGCATTTGTGCCGGTCCTCGGTCGCATCGCTGCCGGCGGGCCGATCCTCGCGGAAGAAGCTGTCGAAGATGTATTCCCGCTCCCCCGCGAGCTGGTCGGGCAGGGTTCGCTGTTCATGCTCAAGGTTGTCGGTGAATCCATGGTCGAAGCTGCGATCTGTGACGGCGACTGGGTGGTCGTCCGTCAGCAGAATGTTGCCGAGAACGGGGACATCGTTGCCGCGATGATCGACGGCGAGGCAACGGTCAAGACGTTCAAGCGGGTCAAGAAGGACGTGTGGCTGATGCCGCACAATCCCCTGTTCGAACCCATCTCCGGTAACAACGCCGTCATTCTCGGCAAGGTTGTCACCGTGATGCGCAAGATCTAGCGCACACGAAGCAAGGCTGAAAACAACGATGGCCCCGGCTGATGCCGGGGCCATCGTTGTCGCTGCTGCTATCAGAGGTTCAGCGACCGTCCGATGATCTCCTTCATGATTTCGGTAGTGCCACCGTAAATGGTCTGCACGCGAGAATCCATGTAGGCCTTGGCAACCGGGTATTCCTTCATGTATCCGTAGCCGCCGTGGAGCTGGAGGCAACGGTCGATCAGTTTGACCTGTGCCTCGGTGGTCCACCACTTTGCCATGGCGGCTTCCTGCACGGTCAGCTTCTCGGCGTTGAGTTGCTCGATGAACTTGTCGACGAGAACGCGGACAGCCGTGGTCTCCGTGGCCAATTCGGCCAACACGAATCGGGTGTTCTGGAAGCTGCCGATCGACTTGCCGAAAGCCTTGCGGTCACGGCAGTACTGGATGGTCTTCTCGAGCACGGATTCCATGGCCGCAGCAGCCACCACTGCGATGGAAAGACGTTCCTGCGGAAGGTTCTTCATCAGGTAGAGGAAGCCCATTCCCTCGTCGCCGAGCAGGTTGGCTGCGGGAACCCGAACGTCGGTGAAGCTGAGTTCTGCGGTGTCCTGTGCCTTCATGCCGATCTTGTCGAGATTGCGTCCGCGCTCGAAGCCCGGCATGTCGCGCTCGACCACGAAGAGGCTGAATCCCTGTGCGCCCTTGTCAGGATCGGTACACGCCACAACGATGACGAGGTCAGCGTTGATGCCGTTGGTGATGAACGTCTTGGACCCGTTGAGGATCCAGTGGTCACCGTCGCGGACTGCCTTGGTCTTGATGCCCTGCAGGTCACTGCCCGTGCCTGGTTCCGTCATCGCGATCGCGGAGATCAGTTCGCCTGACGCGAATCCGGGGAGCCAGCGCTGCTTCTGCTCGTCGTTGCACAGGTCAAGTAGGTACGGCGCCACAACGTCGTTGTGGAGTGTGAAGCCGAGCCCGCTGTACCCACCCTTGGTGGCTTCCTCGGTGATGATCGCGTTGTAGCGGAAGTCCTTGACGCCGCCGCCGCCGAATTCCTCGGGAACGGCCATTCCCAGAAAGCCCTGCTTTCCGGCTTCGACCCACACGCCGCGATCGACGATGTTCTGCTCTTCCCACTGATCGTGGAAGGGCGCGACGTGCTGTGCCAAGAACTTCTGGAAGGACTCCCGGAAAAGGTCATGCTCCGGTTCGAACAGGGTACGTTCCACGCCAGCTCCTACTGCTTCGATGCATCGTGGGCGAACTGATGTCCACTCGTCCCACTTGACTGTCGTACCGACGCTAGAACCGAAGGATGCCGTGCGTCGATGACCCGAACGATCACGATTCGTGACTGTACCGGTTAACTGTTACTCGAAGTACGGAATTTCGCCAGATAGCGCATGACCGGGTACGCGACGAGGATGCCGATCGAGCCCCACGCGATGCCACCGAGCTCGACGGAGCCGATGGTGAGTGTCAGATTGCCGATACCGGCGACCAGTGCAGCAGCTGCGACGGTGAGGTTCACCGGATCGGTGAAATCGACCTTGGCCTCCATCCAGATCCGCACACCGAGAATGCCGATGAGGCCGTACAGGACCATGGTCGCGCCGCCGATGACACCGTTCGGAACCGTGAACACCAGCGCGCCGAACTTGGGCGAGAACGCCAGAACCACCGCGGTGGCCGCCGCGACCCAGTAGGCAGCAGTCGAGTAGACGCGGGTAGCAGCCATCACGCCGATGTTCTCGGCATACGTCGTCGTTCCCGAACCTCCGCCCGCGCCGGCCAAAGTAGTTGCCAGACCGTCGGCAAAGAGTGCGTTTCCGGCAAGGTCGTCCAACGACTTTCCGGTCATTGCCGACACAGCTTTGACGTGTCCGACATTTTCGGCCACAAGAACGATCACGACGGGCAACGCCAACACGATGACGGACCAATCGAACGACGGACCGTGCAGGCTCGGAACACCGAACCAGTCGGCCTCACGCAGCGCGGTGACGCGCTCGCTGTCGAGGCCACCGTAGATCGCGGCAAAGACCCAGCCGATCACGACGCCGACAAGGATTCCGAGGCGGCCGAGCAGGCCAGGTCCGACAACCGTGACCAGAAGAATCGAGAACAGCGTCACCGTCGCGATCAGGGGCTGAGACTGATACGACCCAGCTGCGGTCGGCGCTAGGTTGAGACCGATCAAGGCCACGACGGCGCCGGTCACCACCGGGGGCATGACTGCGTCGATCACGCGCCCGCCGATCACGCGCACGGCAACACCGATGAGCATCAGCACGATGCCGACCGCCATGACCGCACCGAGCTGCGCAGCCGGGCCGGACCCTGCCGACGCCGTCAGGGGCGCGATGAACGCAAAGGACGAACCGAGG
Source organism: Rhodococcus sp. KBS0724 (assembly GCF_005938745.2). NCBI lineage: Bacteria > Bacillati > Actinomycetota > Actinomycetes > Mycobacteriales > Nocardiaceae > Rhodococcus > Rhodococcus sp. KBS0724. Next base: position 2,756,704 of record NZ_VCBX02000001.1, on the reverse strand, counting down.
TAACTCGGTATCCGCCCCTTGGTGATGATCAGGAACAGTGCGGTACCGATACCCGAGAACAGCAGAGTCGTCGTGACCGGAAAGCCGGTAATCGTCGGCACGAGCAACGTCGCACCGAACATCGCGATGACGTGCTGCATTCCGATCCCGATGGTTCGGGGCCAACTGAGCCGTTCGTCCGGGCCCACCACGGCGCCGTCGGCAATTCGTTTACCGTCGCCGTGGACAGTCCAACCGATTCCGCTGGCCCCGGTCGTCGTTTCTCGTTTAGTCACAGCCCGAAATACTAGGTCAGTGCAGGTACTGCGACCTCATTCGGTTCAACTCAAGGCCAATGCAGCTGCCTTTCGTGCCGACGCAGGATCGCCGGTGGCCAGAACTGCGGCCGCCGCAGCGACGCACTGCTCCATCGTGACGGAACCGACCTTGGCTCCGACGCCCGCAACGGACGCGGCCGCACACGAGAGTGACGAGACACCAAGTCCGGCAAGAACGCACGCCAACAACGGGTCGGCCGCCGCCTCGCCGCACACACCCACACGCTTGCCGACGGCCTGACCGGCCTGCGCAGTACGCGCAACCAACGCGAGCACTGCCGGCTGCCACGGATCGGTGAGCTCGGCGAGTTCGGACGACATTCGGTCGGCGGCCATCGTGTACTGAGCCAAGTCGTTGGTGCCGATCGAGAGAAACTCGACGTGCTCGAGGATTTGATCAGCCAGCAACGCCGCCGCCGGGACCTCGACCATGACGCCGGGAACCAGGCCACGGGCTCGGACGGCGTCGGCAAAGCGCTTGGCTTCCGCCGGAGTCGCGATCATCGGCGCCATGACCCACGGCGACGAGCCCGTCCGTGCTGCCGCAGCCGCGATCGCGTCGAGTTGCCGATCGAGAATTCCCATGTCCTGCCACGCAATTCGGACGCCACGTACTCCGAGAGCGGGATTCGCTTCCTCCTGATGATTGGCGAACTTCAAGGGCTTGTCCGACCCCGCGTCGAGGGTGCGGATGATGATCTTCTTGCCCGCGAACGCTTCCAGAACTTCTACGTAGATTGCCGCCTGCTCGTCGACCGTCGGCTCGGTCTCACGCCCGAGGAAGCACAGTTCCGTGCGGAACAGTCCGATGCCGTCGGCAGCGGTGAGCGCCGCCGCACGGGCACCGGCACCATCCTGGACGTTGGCCAGTACGTCGACGGGCCGTCCGTCGGCCGTCTTCCCTGGACCCACCCAGGTGCTGACCCGCTCACGCTCGAGCCTGGATTGCTCGACCTGCGCCTTTGCCTTGTCTGCGTCGGGATTGCTGATCACCTCACCGGTGGTCCCGTCGATCAGCACCGGCGTACCGGCTTCTACCGTGCCCAAATCCTTGACGGCCACGATGCACGGAATGCCCAGTTGACGCGCGATGATCGCGGTGTGGCTGGTGGGTCCACCGAGGACGGTCACGAGTCCGATGATCTTGGTTGCATCGAGCCCAGCGGTGTCGGCCGGCGCAAGATCGTCGGCGCACAGAACGGACGGCGTCTCGGGGGCGGGAATTCCGGGTTCCGGCAGTCCGGACAACTCGGCGATCACCCGATCGCGAACGTCCTTGAGGTCCGTCACACGCTCTGCCATCACCCCGCCGAGCTTCGTGAACATCGTCACGAACTGTTCGGTCGCCGCAATGGCGGCCTGGACCGGAGGAACCCCGGCAGCGATGGATTTTTGCGCTTTTGCGATCCAGCCCCGGTCAGCTGCCATGGCCGCATTGGCCGTGAGCACCTCAGCGGCAGCGCCGGTCGCAGAGGCCGCCCGTGCAAGCAGTCGGCCTTCCACTGCCTTGGCCGCTGCGATGAAATCGTCCTGAGCGGCGGCACGCACCGACTCGTCCAGTGGTGGGGCTTCGGCGATCAACTCGGGGCGCCGGGAAGGCCAGATTGCCGGGCCGTATGCGACCCCGGGAACAACCGGTGTTCCATGCACACTCGCGATATCGATCTGTTCGGTCATCGGTCCTCCTAGAAACGATTTGCCCGACTGGCCACCAACCGTAGGTCCCACGCCGCGCTGACTTCCTGTTCAGCTTTGTTGTGACGAAGATTACTCGCAACTCTTGACATGTCAACACACTCGGGCGTAAAACAACATAAAGCAACATTGACTGTGACTCGCACCGCACCCGCGAATCACGACCGGCACCAAACAACGGAGAGACTGTGTACGCGGAAGAACGCCAACAAGCGATAGGCACGATGGTGTCGCAGCGCGGACGCATGTCCGTCGCAGCACTGTCCGAGACCTTCGGCGTCACCACCGAAACAGTCAGGCGTGATCTGGCCTTCCTCGAACGAATCGGGCAGGTACGACGCGTCCACGGCGGCGCGGTACCCACCGCCTCACTGCGCGTCACCGAACCCGGCATGGCAGAACGCGATCAAACCCGCGCGGAACAGAAAGACCGCATCGCTCGGTGCGCGCTGTCGTACCTGCCGCCGAACGGCGGTAGTGCACTCTTCGACGCCGGCACCACCACCGGTCGGATGATTCCCGAGATTCCGACCGATCTCGATTTCACGGCAGTCACCAATTCGGTTCCGATCGGCGCGAGACTCGCGTCGATGAACTCGGTATCGCTGATCCTCGTCGGAGGCCGGGTCCGCGGAGTCACCCAAGCCTCGGTCGGCGAGGACGCACTACGAGTGCTCGGCACCTTGCGCGTCGATGTCGCCTTCATCGGCACCAACGCCATCAGCCTCGGGCACGGACTGTCCACCCCGGACAGCGAGGAGGCAGCAGTCAAAAGAGCAATGGTCAAGGCCGCCAATCACGTAGTGGTACTGGCAGATTCAAGCAAAGTGGGTCGCGAGCATCTCATCAGCTTCGCTCCGCTCGACAGCATCGACGTCCTCATCACCGACGAGGACATCACCCCGACAGACACGTCCGAGTTCCACGACCAGGGAATCGAGGTAGTCATCGCATGATCGTCACCCTGACGGCCAACCCGAGCATCGACCGAACCGTACAACTGGAGCAACCGCTCCAGCGCGGCTCAGTCCTGCGAGCCCTCTCCACCCGCAGCGATCCGGGCGGCAAGGGGGTGAACGTGGCCCGAGTTCTGAGCGCGGCAAAACTCGAGACCCTGGCAATCCTTCCCGGAAATCCGGGCGATCCCTTGCTCAGCGCACTGGCCGCCGGCGGAATCCCCCACCTCGGCGTCGCAACCGAGGGCCTCGCGCGCACCAACATCACCGTCGCCGAACCGGACGGAACCACAACAAAGATCAACGAACCGGGCGCCGCTCTGCCAGCTTCGACGCTCGACAACCTGGCGCGCGAACTCGTCTCACGAGCGGACGTCGCCAGCTGGATCGTGCTGTCCGGCTCCATCCCACCAGGCGTTTCCCCCGGCTGGTACGGCGAACTTGTTGCCGCACTGCGTGATCACCCGTGCAAGGTTGCGGTCGACACCTCCGACGCGCCGCTGTCCGCTCTCGCGGACAACTTTCCGCTCACAGCACCGGATCTCCTCAAGCCCAACGGCGAAGAGTTGGCTCAACTTACCGGTGTCGACGGCAATGCCCTGGAAAATGCTGCGCAAGAAGGTGATCCGGGGCCCGCGATTGCAGCAGCCACCCTTCTGGTCGAACGCGGTGTCGGCGCGGTACTCGCGACCCTCGGCGCAGCGGGAGCAGTCCTGGTCACCGCCGAAGGGGCCTGGATTGCCACTGCTCCCCCGATCGTTGCGGTCAGTACCGTCGGCGCCGGCGATTCCTCACTTGCCGGATACATCCTGGCGGCAACCGCCGGGGCTGATCCGGGCGAATGCCTGCGCCACGCCGTCGCCTACGGAAGTGCTGCCGCGTCCCTTCCCGGCACTACCCTCCCGACGCCACAACAAGTCGATCTTGCAGGCGTCACGATCTCGTCTGCCACATCAGCACCCGCCCTGCCCACCGAACTCGCCTGACGCCGTAAGGAAATCGACATGTCCGAACCCACCGCACGCAGTTCCGGCTCCCCGATCATCAGCCCTGAACTGATCTCACTCGACACCAACCTCGGCGCCTCGAAAGAGGACGTCATCCGCGCCCTGGCCGCACGCCTTACTGCGGCGGGACGTGCCGACAACGCCGACGGTCTGGTCGACGCAGCGCTGGCCCGCGAAGCGCAGTCTGCGACGGGCCTGCCCGGCGGAATCGCGATTCCACATTGCCGCGCCGAGGCTGTGACATCGGCGTCGCTGGGGTTTGCGCGACTCGATCCGAAGGTCGACTTCGGCGCCCCCGACGGTCCCGCAGACCTGGTGTTCCTGATCGCCGCCCCCGAGGGCGCCGGCGCAGAACACATGAAGCTCCTGTCATCACTGGCTCGCGCGTTGGTGCGACCCGCATTCGTGACGTCCCTGCGCGAGGCAGCGACACCCGACGACATCGTGCGATTGGTGGACGAGGTGCTCAACCCGGCACCGGCAAAGCCCGCAACTCCGGAGCCGGCCGCTGCTGCTGTTTCCACAGCGAAACACTCGGCCGAGCCGACAGCACCCGAGCCTGCCGCGCCTGCCGCTGCCGAGCGGCACATAGTTGCCGTCACTGCCTGCCCCACCGGTATCGCCCACACGTACATGGCCGCCGATTCCCTCGTTGCCGCCGGTGAGCGCGCCGGCGTCACGGTCCACGTGGAAACACAGGGCTCCAGCGGAAGCACACCGCTCTCCCCGTCGCTCATCGCAAGTGCCGCGGCCGTCATCTTCGCCACGGATGTCGGAGTGAAGGGTCGCGAGCGGTTCGCCGGTAAACCCGTCGTGGCGTCCGGAGTGAAACGGGCCATCAACGAACCGGACAAGATGCTGGCCGAAGCACTCCGCGCCGCGGACAATCCCGCAGCCGCAAAGGTGGACGGGTCCGTAGCCGCCGGCGCGGATGACGGCGAGTCGGGCGACGTCGGATTCGGCACGCACCTGCGCCAGGTCCTTCTGACCGGTGTCAGCTACATGATTCCGTTTGTCGCCGCCGGTGGTTTGCTCATCGCACTCGGCTTCCTGCTCGGCGGTTACGAAATCTCCGGTCCGGCCGGAGACATCGTTCTCAACAACTCACTGACCAACCTGCCCGACGGTGGCCTCGCCACGTACCTCGGCGCCGTTCTGTTCCAGATCGGTTCGCTGGCCTTCAGCTTCCTCGTACCGGCGCTCGCGGGTTACATAGCGTTTGCCATCGCCGACCGGCCAGGCATCGCCCCCGGTTTCACAGCTGGTGCGGTGGCGGTCTTCGTCGGCGCCGGCTTCATTGGCGGCCTGGTCGGCGGTCTGATCGCCGGTGTTGTCGCTCTGTACATCGGCCGGATCTCCGTACCGCAGTGGCTCCGCGGATTGATGCCCGTCGTGATCATTCCGCTGTTCGCCACCATGATCGTCGGCGCGCTGATGTTCCTGGTCCTCGGACGCCCCTTGGCCGCGATCACCACCGGACTCACCGACTGGCTCAACGGACTCTCGGGTAGCTCCGCTATCTTCCTCGGCATCATCCTCGGCCTGATGATGTGCTTCGACCTGGGCGGACCGGTCAACAAGGCTGCTTACGCGTTCGCTGTAGCCGGCCTGAACGTCGACGACCCCGCGTCATTGCGCATCATGGCCGCCGTCATGGCAGCCGGCATGGTCCCGCCGCTCGCGATGGCACTGGCATCCACCGTCCTGCGTCCCCAGTTGTTCAGTGAAGCGGAACGCGAAAACGGAAAAGCTGCCTGGTTGCTCGGCGCTGCCTTCATCTCCGAAGGTGCCATCCCCTTCGCCGCTGCCGACCCGCTCCGCGTCATTCCCTCGATGATGGCCGGCGGCGCCATCACGGGCGGTCTGATCATGGCATTCGACGTCACATTGAGCGCCCCTCACGGCGGAATCTTCGTATTCTTCGCAGTCGGCGGAATCGGCTGGTTCCTCATCTCCCTTGCCGCCGGAACCGTCGTAGCCGCGCTGGCGGTCATCGGCGCAAAACAGTTCATCCGAAGTGGCCCGACAGACGCCGAGTTGGACCCCGAAATCGTGCCAGCTGCGGCATGATCGACATCACACCCACCACCACCCTGAGGAGTTCTCATGCCAAGTAAGACAGTTGCCGTAGGTTCCGCAGTCGGCCTCCACGCCCGCCCTGCTGCCCTCATCGCCGAAGCAGTGGGCGCCTCCGGAGCCACCGTGACTCTTGCCGTCGCCGGCGAAGAACCCGTCGACGCCGGCTCCGCGCTGATGATCATGACGCTCGGCGCCGCCAAGGGCGCCGAAGTCACCATCGAATCCGACGACATCGACGCTCTCGAGAAGGTTGCCGAGCTGGTTGCTGCCGATCTCGACGCCTGAATCGGCTTTCGCCAAAGCCGGACGCTCGTGTGAGCGTCCGGCTTTGTGTTGTCTATCTGCGCTTCCGAATACGAACGAACAAGCCACCGCCAATGGCGAGCACAATCACGCCGCCGACAATTCCCCACACCGCTGCGTTACTCGGCTCTTCGGCCACCTGGTCGCCGGCAGAAATGTCGGCCACGTACGCGCCATCGTCCTGCGACGCCAGTGTCGCGGCAGCGCCGCGCAACACGTACAGGGGCGGGAGCGCTCCGCCCCTCGACTCGGAACCGATCACCAGATCGCCGGCATCAGTGAAGGTGACCGACTCGCCCTGAGGCTGATACAGGGTCGGAATGCGCAGCGGCCGGCCCTCGGTGAGTGCGGCGCCGATTCCTTCGTCGCCGACCCGGTAGAGATAGACGTCCGAATAATTCCGCAGTGCAACCACCGAGCCGTCTGGAGATACAGCGCCGCCCGTGAACATCGAGGCGCTCGATCCATCCCCGGTGCTGAGTGTTCCGACTCGTGTCAGGGGTGTCGGCCCGGGTTCGGCCAGCGCGGAGATGGCCTGCCCCTGTGCTGGGGTGTAGATGCTGCTCGTCCCGAAAAGTTCCTTCGTCACCACAAAGACGCGACCATTGCGATCGACAAGCACTGCTTCGGCGTCGTGTGGTCCGTCGGGGTAGGTTGCGCGATGCAACGAGCCGCTACCCGACTCGAGGTCAAGCGTGATGAACGCAACGGTCTCGCGGGTCCGGAGGTTGTCGCCGATGTCCGCGAGAATCAGTGAACCGTCGTGATACGCCAGATCCTCGATGTCGTACGGATCGATCGGCACGGGAATCCGGTTGTGCACAACACAATCGGCGTCCAGTTCCAGGACTACTTCGTCGTTCCCACTGTCGCCGACGGCATAGATCCGGTCACCGACGGCGACCGTGCCGGACAGTTCCTCGAGTCCGGGATCGGCTGGTGTGCAGAGCGGTTCGAATACACCCGCTTCCGGGACAGGTGTATTCGCTTGTGCTCCAGCACTTCCGGACAGGAGGGCCACCAGCACGGTGCACGCGGCGGTTATGCCGAGTGAACTACGCACTCGGTGCGTACTCGACCAACTACGCACTCGGTGCGTACTCGACCAAAGCCGATGCCAACATCTGTGGAACTCGGGCGTGAACTCTGGTGCCTGACTCTTCGTGAGCCGAGTCCAGAATTGTTCCGTCGGAATGGATCTTGGCCATCAGATCACCGCGGTGATACGGAACCAGCACGTCGACTTCCACGTCGGGGCGCACCAATACCTCGGCAAGGTGTGCCCGCAGTTCAGCAATTCCCTCGCCCGTCTTGGCCGAGACGAACACAGCGCCGGGAAGCAATGCACGCAACTGCGTGAGCGTGACCGGATCTGCGGCGTCGATCTTGTTCACCACGATCAACTCCGGCGGCGCCGGCGAATCGGTTTCGCGCAGAACGTCCGTGATCACTTCCCGAACAGCTTTGATCTGTTCGGTGGGCAACGCGTCGGAACCGTCCACGACGTGCATCAGCAGATCTGCGTCGGCAACCTCTTCCAGTGTCGAGCGGAATGCCTCGATCAACTGGGTGGGAAGATGCCGAACAAAACCAACGGTGTCGGTCAGGACGTACTCGCGGCCGTCTTCGAGCGACGCCCGACGGGTAGTCGGATCCAGGGTGGCGAACAGTGCGTTTTCCACCAGTACGCCTGCCCCGGTGAGCGAATTGAGCAAGCTCGACTTACCGGCATTGGTGTAGCCGACGATGGCAACGGCTGGGATGTCGCTGCGCAGTCGACGCGTCCGCTTGGTGTCGCGAGCCGCCTTCATGGCCTTGATCTCGCGCCGCAGTTTTGCCATGCGCTCACGAATGCGTCGGCGATCGGTTTCGATCTTGGTCTCACCAGGACCACGCAGACCCACACCGCCGTTACTGCCGGCGCGACCACCGGCCTGGCGTGACATCGACTCGCCCCAACCACGCAGACGAGGAAGCATGTACTCCATCTGCGCGAAAGCGACCTGAGCTTTACCTTCGCGGGACGTAGCGTGCTGAGCAAAGATATCGAGAATCAGGGCCGTGCGGTCGATGACCTTGACCTTGACGATCTTCTCCAGCGCCGTGAGCTGCGCGGGTGTCAATTCACCGTCGCACACCACGGTGTCGGCGCCCGTCGAGAGCACCATCTCACGCAGTTCCTGAGACTTGCCGGAACCGATGTACGTAGCGGTGTCAGGTTTGTCGCGGCGCTGAACGAGACTGTCGAGAACCTCGGAACCGGCCGTATCCGCCAGCGCAGCCAACTCGGCCATACTGGACGCTGCCTGCTCCGCCGTCCCCTGAGTCCAGACGCCCACCAGGACAACACGCTCGAGGCGCAGCTGGCGGTACTCGACCTCGGTGACGTCTTCCAGCTCGGTGGACAGTCCCGCAACGCGGCGCAATGCACCACGCTCGGAAAGCTGCATCTCGCCAACCGACGGCGTTCCGGAACCGGAAGACGCAGCGTAACCTGACTCCTCGCCGGAGCCTGTGTAATCGGACTCCTCGCCGGAGCCTGCGTAACCTGACTCCTCGCCGGAGCCTGCAGTTGAAGAGTCGGCAGCAAACGATTCTGCAGACTCGTCTGCAGTGGATTCTTGATTGTCATGTGATTTCGTCATACAAGATCCATGTTCCCACGAAACCTCACAGCGGCGCATCCGCTTTTCGCGCACGGCATACGCAGCTCATGCGAGTGATCGCCACCAGTCGTCACTGATCGATCCGGTTGCGAGGAGAACCGACGGTCCGCGAAGCTCAGCGGCACCCTGCTCGATCGCGACCTGAACCTCTCCGCCGAGAACTCGGACGGTGACAGTGCCCTCACTGCGACCGTCGTGCCGCAACGCCGCTGCCGCCGCCGCGACAGTCCCGGTTCCACACGAACGTGTCTCACCCACACCCCGCTCGTACACGCGCATGCCGACGGCACCGTCTTCGAGTGGCGTCACGAATTCCACGTTCACGCCGTGCGGGAAGAATGCCGGATCGAATGCCGGTGCGATCGACAGATCCAGCGCAGCCAACTGCTCGGCGTATAGGTCCTTTTCGACGCAGGCCAAGTGCGGATTGCCGACATCAATTCCCAGACCGGTGAAGGCCCGGCCCTCGATGCTGGCGCTGCTGGTTCCCAACTCGGTGACAGTTCCCATGCCTACGGTGACATCACCCGCGGTGGCGCCTGTGGCATGAACCACCACCGGCCTTGCACCGGCCCGGCTACCGACGACGAACTCGCGACGGTTCTCGAGACCGGATGCCGTCAGGTAATGCGCAAACACCCGAACACCGTTTCCGCACATCTCGGCGATCGAGCCGTCGCCGTTGCGGTAGTCCATGAACCAGTCGTCGGCGGCAATTCCCGCCGGAATCTCGCTCAGGACACCAGCGTCGGCAAGTGCACCGGCGCGCGCGACACGCAGGATGCCGTCGGCACCCAATCCCTGACGACGGTCACAGAGCGCCGCGACGCGCGCCGGCGCGAGATCGATCGCGACATCGAGATCGGGAAGCACGACAAAGTCGTTCTGAGTGCCGTGACCCTTGCTGAAATCCATGGGCGCTATCTTATCCGGACCGCCCGGACCCCTACGCCGGTGAGGCAGTGACCACCAGGTTGTGCTCGTACGTGAAACCGGAGGGCATCGACGGATCCGGAACCGTCGGGCCGCCGCAGGTAACCAGCACCAGCCTCGGCGCACCGGTGTCCTCGAAGAACTCAGCCGGCAAAGCCACCTTCTCGTAGAGCTTCAGACTCGCCGCGGTGTACGTGTACATGGTGCCCGCGTCGTCGGTGGCGTAGATCGGCGTTCCCGGTTTGATCTGATGCAACGGCCAGAGCGCACCGTGGGTGCGGTCACCGTCGTCGACGTGCCCGGCAACAAGATTCGTGCCGTCCGGCTCGCCGAAGTGCACGTCGTTGAGGAAGTGCGACACCTTGTCGGGATGCGGGAGGATCATGCCGCGACTGGCGCCCAGACCGCTGGTCACGATGTCGGCTCGCACGTCGAGGTCCGGAATCGCGAGGGTGTTGGGCGGGAGGTCGGTCGGTACGGGAGCCCAGACAATTCCGGGGTCCGGCGCTGTTCCGACCTCGAACGGAGCGTCGGGCAATGGTGCGCTGATCGGTTTTCCCGCGGCACTGACAGCCAGGTAGACAAGGATTCCACCCGCTGCCAGTAACACGACCAGGAGAAGAATCAGGGGCAGAGTTGCCTTGTGCTTGCGGGGCGTTCGAGCGTGCGCCGCGGTCTCCACCATGTTCTCGTCACCCTTCGTCAGCTAGCCATCGTAACCAATAGCCATAACTGTAAGATAGCTGACTTCGGGAATTTGTTACACAACAGTCCGCACAACTAGTGCATTTCTCCCAGCACGGCCGAGCGCGCGGCATCCAGCAAACCGTCAGCGCCGCCGTCGAGCCACTGCACTCGCGCATCGCGACGGAACCACGACCGCTGACGCCGAACGTATCGACGAGTCCCGATGAAGGTGCGCTCGAGCGCCTCCGCGAGGTCGTATTCACCGTCGAGATGAGCCAGCACCTGCGAATAGCCGATCGCTCGCGGCGCGGTCACGCCGTCGCGGAGGCCTCGTTCGATCAACGCCTCGACCTCACCGACCAATCCGGTGTCGAACATCAACTCCGTCCGCAGCCGAATACGCGCATCCAACTGTTCCGTATCCCGATCGACACCCAAGATCCTTGTACCCCAACGAGGTTCACCGATCTGGGGAGCTGACGCCGCAAATGGCTGTCCGGTCAACTCCACCACCTCGAGCGCCCGCACCATGCGGCGGCCGTCGGTCGGAAGTATCGACGCAGCCGCAACGGGATCCGCCGCCACCAACGCGGCATGCACCGCTGCGATGCCTTCCTCTGCAAGCACAGCTTCCCACCGCGCACGCACCACGGGGTCGGTGGCCGGGAAGGCCCACTCGTCCAGGAGCGATTGCACGTACATCATGGAACCACCGACGATGACGGGCACTTTCCCCTCCGCCATCAACCGCTCCGCGATGGTGATGGCGTCATGTTGGTACCGCGCCACCGTGGCAGTCTCGGTGACGTCGAGAACGTCGAGCAGGTGATGCGGAATGCCGCGGCGTTCACCGAGTGGAAGTTTTGCAGTGCCGATGTCCATGCCGCGGTAGAGCTGCATCGCGTCGATATTGATGATCTCGCCGCCGAACTCCTGCGCCAGGTCGAGTGCAAGATCGGACTTACCCGCAGCCGTCGGACCGACCACGGCAATGGGTCGACAATCACCGTTGACGCTCATGGACGCCACATCCCGACGTGATAGCCGACGCCCAGCGGTGCACTGCTGTAGTGCACTACAGCGTCGGGTTGCGCGGTGAACACCGACGCCAGCACCTGCCAGACGGCTCGGCCCGACGCACCTATCTCCTCGCACAGCGCAGGATCCAGATCCAGAAGAGCCGCCCGATCCCCCGCCCCGAGCGCAGCGTCGATCACTGCCTGGACTGGCGCTGCCCGCTCGTCGAAGCTGCCCGGCGCCTTGGGACTGAGGGTCGACGCTCCATCCGCGAGAACCAGCAGGCCGACCGGCTCGTCTCCGGCGTCCAGAATTTCGCGCAGCTTCGCGCCGAGTGCGCGACATTCGTCCACCGACGCGGTAGTTGAAATCAGGTGCACGTCGACAGACACTTCCCGCCCGCTCTGCTCGCGGAGCCAACCCGCAACCAAGACAGCCAACGGCAACTCCGGATTGACCGGCCCCCGCGCATCACCGTCGAGTTGGGTGCGGACATCAGCTCCGAAGCCGGCAAAGGTTCCGACCTCACCCTGGCCCACACCTACTGTTCCCGCAATTTCCAGGACTTTCTCGGTGTCGCCGCCCACCGCGATCCATCGCGGAGCAGTGGCTGCCAGTTCCCGAACTACCCGGAGCGTCGCCGCTCGGACCTCGCCGGCCGGAGCCGAGTCGCCCGACAATTGGGGAACAAGAAGTGGGGGTGACGGGACCAGTGCGGCAGCTGTGAACACAGATGCCACGCTAGTCCAACCCGAGGTGACAACCTGACACCCTGTTACCTGATTCAATAGTCCTAGAACGTGAGTACCGGGTTCAATGGAACCAGGAATGCGATCAGGCAGCCGTGACGCGCGGCAGAGACGAGGACCGATGACCGAGAACAGCGAACCCACCACCGGAACAGAGACAAGCTCGACGCCCGGCACACCAACCCCCGGTGCTGCCAAGCCGAGTGCGTCGACGCCGAAACCCGGCGCTCCGAAACCAGGTGGACCGCGACCAGGCGCGCCACGGCCAGGACCGGCTGCCAGCCGTCCGGCAGTACCGACTACCCCTGCAAGCGACCCGAGCAAGTTCGGCCGCGTCGAGGAAGACGGCACCGCGTGGGTGAAGACCGCTGACGGTGAACGCCAGATCGGATCGTGGCAGGCCGGTGACGCCGCCGAGGGCCTGGCCCACTTCGGTCGTCGCTACGACGACCTCGCCACCGAGGTCACTCTCCTCGAAGCGCGCCTGACCTCCGGTGCCGGTGATGCGAAGAAAACCAAGGCCGCAGCCGTTGCGATTCTGGAAACGCTTCCCACCGCAGCAGTGATCGGCGATCTCGACGCGCTTGCCGCACGCCTCGACCACATCATCGCCGGTTCGGACGAAGCCGCAGCTCACGCCAAGGAGGAGAAGGAGCAGTCGCGGGCAACCAACACTGCACGCAAGGAAGCCCTTGCTGTCGAGGCAGAACAGATCGGCACCCAGTCCACCCAGTGGAAGACCGCCGGCGATCGCCTGCGCGAAATCCTCGACGAGTGGAAGACCATTCGCGGTATCGATCGTAAGGTCGACGACGCGCTGTGGAAGCGGTACTCCAAAGCCCGCGAATCCTTCAATCGTCGACGTGGCGCCCACTTCGCAGAATTGGACCGAGACCGCGCCAGCGCCCGCTCCACCAAGGAAGAACTGGTCGAGCGCGCCGAAAAGCTGTCGACGTCCACTGAATGGGGACCGACGGCAGGCCAATTCCGCGATCTTCTCACCGAGTGGAAAGCCGCAGGTCGCGCACCTCGCGAGGCCGACGACACACTGTGGGAACGGTTCAAGACCGCGCAGGACGTCTTCTTTGCAGCGCGTAATGCCGCAGCTGCAGAACGTGACGCAGAGTTCGAGGAGAACGCGAAAGCCAAGGAAGCACTCCTGGCCTCGCACGCCAACATCGATCCCGAGCACGGCCTCGACAGTGCCCGTGCGTCACTGCGCGACCTGCAGGAGAAGTGGGATGCCATCGGCAAGGTCCCGCGCGATCGCATGCAGGATCTCGAGGCAAAGCTCAGGGCTCTGGAAAGCAAGGTCCGTGACGCCGTCGACGCACAGTGGCGTCGTACCGACCCGGAGGCCCTCGCCCGCGTAGCCCAGTTCAAGGAACGGGTCACGCAGTTCGAGGAGCAGGCCGCCAAGGCCGAAGCTGCCGGCAAGACCAAGGATGCGGAGAAGGCGCGCGCTCAGGCCAAGCAGTGGCAAGAGTGGGCGGACGCAGCCGAAGGCGCAGTCAACGACTGAGCGGGTTTACCCGTCGGCTGGCCCCGCCCCGCGAGGTCAGCCGGCGTTCCACTGCTGGTTTTGCTCTGCTTCTGCGGCAGCGATGCGTCGCTGTTCCTCGGCAGCCAACTGGATTGTCGTGCGCGCCCAGACGACCTTGAGCCAGTGGAACGTCAAGAACATGACCGTGAACCAGCCGATGACCAGCCCGATCGACGGTCCGGCTACGTGGAACGCTTCGGGAATCGTCTGACGCGACCAAATTGCCATCATGCCGAGTGCACTTGCGACGGCACTACCGGCCAGCGCGATCCAGGCCACCGACCAACGACGCGTAACCAAGGCAAGCATCGAGAATCCGATGCCGAAGATCACAACAAACCACACATACAGGCGCGAGAACAGCGCGATGCGCTCGGAAACCGCGTCCTGGTTGAACGCCAAGACATCCCAGCCGTTGGCGACCCCGGCGTGCGGAAGCGCAAGCGTTCCGACGAGCACCAGAACGGCTATCGCAACAACCATCGCCCGAACACCCGGATCGATTTCGCCGGCAATCTTTCGCTCGACGGCATCCAGATCGGAACGGTATTCCTCGAAGGAAGCGTCGTCGCCGGAAGGCGACGTCCTGTTGTCGTGTGCTGAACTCATGAATTGCATCCCATCTGAACGGGTTGTGGGGCTGGGGCACCGATCTTCGGCAGTCCGAGACCGACACCGATCGGTGCGGTCTTGGGCGTGATCCCCTGGTCGAAAGAATCTCCGGCACGCGTGCGCCGGTGAGTGAGCACGCCGTCGTCGGCAACGAGGTGGTGCGGCGCGCCGTGCGTGACGACTACGGTCACGACGTCACCGGGGCGAATCGAGGAGTCCACATTGCCTTCGGGCCGGAAATGCACCAACCGACCGTCACGGGCGCGACCACTCATTCGGTGTGTGGCCGCATTCTTACGGCCTTCACCGGCAGCAACAAGGAGCTCCACTTCGGTGCCCACGAGTTTGCGGTTCTCTTCGATGTTGACTTCTTCCTGCACCGCCAGAAGTCTCACGTAGCGTTCCTGGACCACGTCCTTGGGGATCTGGTCTTCCATCTCTGCTGCCGGAGTGCCGGGGCGGATGGAGTACTGGAACGTGTACGCGTTCGAGAACCGTGCCTTGCGTACGACATCGAGGGTTTCCTGGAAGTCCTCTTCGGTTTCGCCAGGGAAGCCCACGATGATGTCCGTGGTGATCGCGGCGTGTGGCATTGCGGCCCGCACCTTCTCGATGATTCCGAGATACTTGGACTTGCGGTAGGACCGCTTCATCGCCTTGAGGACCTTGTCGGACCCGGACTGCAACGGCATGTGCAACTGCGGGCACACGTTGGCAGTGGTCGCCATAGCCTCGATGACATCGTCGGTGAATTCCGCGGGGTGCGGCGATGTGAACCGGACGCGCTCGAGCCCCTCGATGTTTCCGCAGGCCTTCAGCAGGGACGCAAAAGCCCCGCGGTCGCGCGGTTGCTCGGGATCGGCAAAGGACACGCCGTAAGCGTTGACGTTCTGACCGAGCAATGTCACCTCGGACACGCCTTCGTTCACCAGCGCCTGCACCTCGGCCAGGATGTCGCCCGGACGGCGATCAACTTCCTTGCCGCGCAGGGCGGGGACGATACAGAACGTGCAAGTATTGTTGCAGCCAACGGAGATGGAAACCCAACCGGCATAAGCAGATTCACGCTTCGCCGGCAGTGTCGACGGAAACGCCTCCAGCGCGTCGAGGATTTCGACCTCGGCCCGCTGATTGTGGCGCGCGCGGTCGAGTAGCGCAGGCAGCGAACCGATGTTGTGCGTCCCGAAGACCACGTCGACGATCGGCGCCCGCTTGACGACGGTCTCGCGGTCCTTCTGCGCAAGGCATCCACCGACAGCAATCTGCATGTCTGGCTTGGCCTTCTTGTTCTGCGCCAACATACCGAGTGTTCCGTACAGTTTGTTGTCGGCATTCTCGCGGACGGCACAGGTGTTGAAGACCACCAGATCGGGATCGACGCCGGACTCCACCTTGCGATAACCCGCATCTTCGAGAAGTCCCGACAGGCGCTCGGAATCGTGGACATTCATCTGGCAGCCGTGAGTCCGCACTTCGTAGGTGCGGGCAGGAGGCGCTGCGTCGGATACCGACGCCTCAGCGGTGTTGGAAGCCGACGCCTCAGTGGTGGTAGCCGAAGGCGCGGTGGGGGTCTTTTCGTCGATCAGTGACACGCTTCAGCCTAGCTCACGTCCACTACGACGTGTAATAACGCCCAGGTAAACCGACAAAGCACCATATAAACGTCAGCGGCGTAAAATTTTCACTACCGTTACGCAGAACCCTGACGAAATGCGGGGCACAGACGGAAACTACGCCTAAGGTTCTCGGTTATGACCCACGCCGACGATGCGCAGACGCCGACCACCTCCGGCGATTCCACATCCATGATCTCGATGACTTCGGTAAACAAGCACTTCGGGGATCTTCATGTGCTCCAAGAGATCAATCTCGAAGTGCCCCAGGGCCAAGTTGTGATCGTCCTGGGTCCGTCCGGTTCCGGCAAGTCGACGCTGTGCCGGACCATCAACCGGCTCGAACCCATCGATTCAGGCACCATCGCAGTCGACGGTAAGACCCTTCCCGAGGAAGGCAAGGCCCTCGCGGCGCTCCGCGCCGACGTCGGCATGGTTTTCCAGTCGTTCAACCTCTTTGCCCACAAGACGATCCTCGAGAACGTCATGCTCGCACCGATGAAAGTCCGCAAAGCCAAGAAAGAGGACGCAAAGAAGACCGCTCTTCAGTTGCTCGAGCGTGTCGGAATTGCCAATCAGGCCGACAAGTACCCGGCGCAACTTTCCGGCGGTCAGCAGCAGCGTGTCGCCATTGCTCGCGCTCTCGCGATGCAACCGAAAGTGATGCTGTTCGACGAGCCCACCTCCGCCCTCGACCCCGAAATGGTGAACGAAGTCCTCGACGTCATGACTTCCCTCGCAAAAGAGGGCATGACCATGCTCGTCGTGACCCACGAAATGGGCTTCGCACGTAAAGCCGGCGATCGGGTGCTGTTCATGGCTGACGGCCAGATCGTCGAAGACACCAACCCGACAGAGTTCTTCACCCAGCCCAAGTCGGATCGGGCCAAGGACTTCCTCGGAAAGATCCTCACGCACTGATCAAGTCCTGCACCGACGTCCACACGACACCCGTCTCGACTTCAGAGTTCGAATGTCGACACATTCGAACGTCGTCACAACTGAGAGGATCTCCATGAAGATCAATCGTTCCGTCCGTTTCGGAATCGGAATCATGGCCATCGCGTTCGCTGCCACAGCCTGTGGCGGCGGCGAGGAGAGCAAGACCGTCAGCGAGAACGCTGCTGACGGCAAGCTCACCATCGGTATCAAGTTCGACCAGCCGGGGCTCGGCTTGCGTAACGCAGACGGCACTTACACCGGTTTCGACGTCGAGGTCGCGAAGTACGTCGCAAACGAGTTGGGTGTGAAGCCCGAGAACATCACGTTCAAAGAGTCACCGTCCGCCCAGCGCGAGACGTTGATCCAGAACGGCGAGGTCGACTACATCGTCGCCACGTACTCCATCACGGACGCACGTAAGGAAAAGGTCAGCTTCGCGGGACCGTACTTCGTCGCCGGCCAGTCGCTGCTCGTCAACGCCGACAACACCGATATCACCGGCCCCGAATCTCTGAACGGTGGCAAGATCCTGTGCTCGGTGGCTGGTTCCACCCCCGCGCAGAAGGTGAAGGACACCTACGCCAAGGATGTTCAGCTTCAGGAGTTCGACACCTACTCAGCGTGTGTCGAAGCGCTGCGCAACGGCAAGGTCGACGCGGTCACGACCGACGACATCATTCTCGCCGGCTACGCGGCCCAGTCCCCCGGCGCATTCCGTATCGCCGGTGAGCCGTTCACGACCGAAAACTACGGAATCGGTCTGGCCAAGGACGATTCCGAAGGCCGCGGCAAGATCAACGACGCCATCGAGAAGATGATCTCGTCCGGTGCGTGGGCAGAAGCATTCACCGAGACGGTCGGCCCGTCCGGTTACCCGATGCCCGCGCCGCCCACCGTCAACCGGTACTGACCCCACTGAGCAGTAGCCATTCCAGGTGGGGTTTCCATATCCGGAAACCCCACCTGGGCAAGCACTTTCAACAACGACCCATGAACTGGGGAGACGGTAAGTGAAAATACTCGACGATTACGGAAGCCAGATCCTCGAAGCGTTCTGGACCACGATCCAGCTCACGATCTTCTCGGCGATCGGCGCATTGATACTCGGAGTGATTGTTGCCGCGATGCGGGTGTCACCCGTACCTGTCGCCCGATTCCTCGGCGCCGCTTATGTCACTGTCTTCCGCAATACGCCGCTCACCCTGATTCTGCTTTTCTGTGTGTTCGGCCTGTACCAAACTCTCGACATCAGCCTGGCATCGACCAGTTCGTCAACGTTCGTGATCGACAACAACTTCCGCTTGGCGATCCTCGGACTGAGCATCTACACCGCGTCGTTTGTGTGCGAGTCGATTCGCGCCGGAATCAACACTGTCCATGCCGGACAGGCAGAAGCAGGACGGTCCCTGGGGTTGACCTTCCTGCAGAACCTCCGACTCATCGTTCTTCCGCAAGCTTTCCGCGCTGTGATCGCACCGCTCGGTAGCGTCCTGATCGCTCTCACCAAGAACTCCACCGTCGCCGCCGTCATCGGCGTGTCCGAGGCATCCAAATTGATGAAGGAGATTCTCGAAAACGAAGCCGCACTCTTCTTGACCGCAGGAATCTTTGCAGTCGGCTTTGTCATCTTGACCCTGCCGACCGGATTGCTCTTCGGCAAGCTCGCCAAGAAATTCGAGGTCTCACGATGACTAAGCAAGCAACGGTCCTCTACGACGCACCCGGCCCGAAGGCTCGGGCGCTGTACCGACTCGCTTCGGTTGTCGTAGCCGTCCTCGCCCTCGCTATCGCGTTTGTCGTGTATCGCGCACTTGACGACAAAGGACAGCTGACCTCGGCTAAATGGGATCCATTCCTACAGGCAGACGTCTGGTCGACATATCTGCTTCCCGGTATCAAGGGCACCTTGGTTGCGGCGGCACTGTCCATCGTGCTCGCACTGATCCTCGGCGCAATTCTCGGTATCGGCAGATTGTCCGATCACCGCGTCGTACGCATCATCAGTGGTGTCATCGTGGAGTTGTTCCGCGCGATTCCCGTGCTTCTGCTGATCATCTTCATGTACGCAGTTTTTGCCGAATACAAGGTCGTCAAACTCGACTATCTTGCGCTCACCGCCGTCGTCGTGAGTTTGACGCTCTACAACGGATCGGTGATCGCCGAAATCGTTCGCTCGGGAATCAACTCACTCCCCCGCGGACAAAGCGAAGCCGCCAAAGCTCTCGGCATGCGCAAATCTCAGATCATGGTGACAATCTTGCTTCCCCAGGCGGTCACAACCATGCTGCCGGCACTGATCTCGCAAATGGTTGTTGCACTCAAGGATTCAGCGCTGGGTTACATCATCGGCTACACCGAACTTGTTCGACAGTCCACCCAGTTGGGTGCGGCGTTCCAGAACTACCTGCCTGCGCTCATGGTGGCTGCAGTCATCATGATCATCTTGAACTCGTCGCTGACCTACCTGGCAACCAAGGTGGAGAAGCGTCTGCGATCAGGAAAGCGTAAGGGTAAGGGCCCGATCGCTCCGCCGGTCGCCGATGTTGCGGTGTCGGTTCCAGGAATGGATCTGACCACGCCGTGAGCTGATCGACCTGCTGCTCCACTGAAACGTGAAGCGGGGTGTGTCACCGAGTTCGGTGACGCACCCCGCTTCACGTTTTTGTTGCCTATGACTCTGCATTGCCTACGACTCTGCGGCAGCCATCTCGGCTTTGACGACCTCGTACGACATGCTCGCCGAGTAGCCCTTGCGCGCAAGCATCGCCACCAGCCGTCGCATCACCTTGTCGCGATCGTCAACCGGCTTGTTGCGCAACTTCTTTCGAACAAGATCTGCTGCGCGCTCGCGCTCGTCTTCTGGCTCGATCTGCGACAACGCTTCTGTTGCCACGTCCTGATCGACACCCTTGAGTCGAAGCTCGACGGCCAACGCCTTCTTGCCCTTGCCGGAATAGGTATGACGCGAATGCACCCACTGGTTGGCAAAATCCGCGTCGTCGATGAGACCGATCTCCTGGAGACGGTCGAGCGTCCGGGTAATAATGTCGGTCTCGAATCCCCGACTGATCAGCTTCTTCTCCAACTCGGACCGACTGCGCGCGCGGTCTGTCAGGAGGCGCAGGCAAGCATCTTTTGCCTGCGCCTCCGTGCCGCCTTCAGCGCGGGCACCTTCACCACGCTGCCTGCGTCCACCGTGCTGTCTGCCTTCACCGTGCTGGTCGCTGCCACCACGGCTCCCTGTCCGATCGGACCGCGAGCGAGACCGTCGATAACCGGTGTCGCCGCCACCGTCATCGTCGATGTACTCCATGACAGGGCTCAGAAATCGGCGGGTGCTTCATCGGTAGCGGTGACATCAGCACCGATACCCAGCTTTTCCTTGATCTTCTTCTCGATCTCGTCACGGATGTCGGTGTTCTCCAGCAAGAACTTTCGAGCATTCTCCTTGCCCTGGCCCAACTGGTCGCCTTCATAGGTGTACCAGGAGCCGGACTTGCGGATGAACCCGTGCTCGACACCCATGTCGATGAGCGAGCCTTCCTTGCTGATGCCCTGGCCGTAGAGGATGTCGAACTCGGCCTGCTTGAACGGCGGAGCGACCTTGTTCTTGACCACCTTGACGCGGGTACGGTTACCGACTGCGTCGGTGCCGTCCTTGAGCGTCTCGATGCGGCGAATGTCCAGACGGACCGACGCGTAGAACTTCAATGCCTTACCACCGGTGGTGGTTTCGGGTGAACCGAACATCACACCGATCTTCTCGCGAAGCTGGTTGATGAAGATAACGGTGGTGCCCGAGTTGTTCATGGCACCGGTGATCTTTCGCAGTGCCTGGCTCATCAGACGAGCCTGGAGACCGACGTGGCTGTCTCCCATTTCGCCTTCGATTTCGGCGCGGGGAACAAGTGCGGCCACGGAGTCGACGACGATGATGTCGAGAGCGCCGGAGCGGATCAACATGTCGGTGATCTCGAGCGCCTGCTCACCGGTATCGGGCTGGGAGACCAGCAGTGCGTCGGTATCAACACCCAACTTGGCCGCGTAATCCGGATCGAGTGCGTGCTCCGCGTCGATGAATGCAGCGATGCCGCCGTTGGCCTGCGCATTGGCAACCGCGTGCAGTGCAACAGTGGTCTTACCCGAAGATTCCGGGCCGTAGATCTCGACGACTCGACCACGAGGCAACCCGCCGATGCCCAGCGCGACATCGAGTGCGATGGAACCCGTGGGGATCACCGCGATGGGCTGGCGGACGCCTTCACCCAAGCGCATCACCGAACCCTTGCCGAAATTCTTGTCGATCTGCGCCAACGCGAGGTCGAGCGCCTTGTCCCGATCTGGTGCCTGTGGTGCCATCGTGATCCCCATTCTCAAGTCTCTTCAGTGATGTTGCGATCAGAGTAGATCCGGCTACCGACAAACTTTTGATTCGTCGTGTCGAACTACCCGAACCCTGCATTGCGGAAGCGGCAGTTACCACCGAACACACTCAGCATAGACGAACATCTGTTCGAAACACAGGTAAGGATCGCACATTACCGAAATAAACTAGCGACGCGACGGCGGCACGTCGAATTCCGCGCACAACGCACGCCACACCTCGCGGGGGTCCTGGCCTGCCTCGATAGCCTCTGCGGCCGTCAGTCCGCCAAGACTCAGGATGACGTGGTCGAGCAGCATCGAGTCACCTCGCACCTGCCCGAACTCTTCTCGTACCAATTCGTGAAACTCGGTCAATCGCACGGGCGCCACGGTAGTCCACACAGGCAGCTGTGCACACTCCGTACAGGTCAGGCCGCCGCTACCCCGGCCACGACTTCCCGACACACCGCCACCGGGTCGCGGACGTCCGTAGCCGTCGCCGCGGCAGCGCCGGCCGCTTCCGCGAAGCTGCGCTCGGAGAGAACCCGCAGCACGGCGTCCCTGATGGACCCGGCATCAGCCGGTCGCACGATCACCGCACTACCGGCGCGAGCAGCACGATTCGCCAACTCCCACTGATCGCCGCCGCCGGGAACAATCACCGTCGGTACGCCGGCCGACAGAGCTTTGGCCAGCATTCCGTGCCCACCTCCGCACACCAGAACCGAAGCATCGCGCAGCATCACATCCTGACGGCCGAGCCCCGCACGAACCCAGTCCGGATACCGAGCGTCCGAACCGTCCAGAACCGACGCGATCAGTCGCAGCCCGGCCCCGTCCAAACCGTCGACGGTTTGCTCGAGCATTCCCACCGCACCGGTGTGCGCGGTAGACGGCGCCACCATGACCAACGGCTGCGAACCACGCGGCGCCTCCAGTGTCTCCGTTGTCGGTTCCCACAACAACGGACCGACGACGTGTGCGTGGGCAGGCCAGTCCGGCCGCGGAACTTCCAACGCAGGAATCGTCGCGATCAATCGCGCATGAGGACCTGGATCCACTGCGGGGAGCCCGACCCCGACGCGCGCGTCGGATCGCTGGGCCAACCCCTGCTTGATCGAACGACCCGTTGCCGCTCGCATCACGGTGTCACGCAGGCGGCCGCGCAGCCCGACGCCGGGAGCCAACCCACTACCGATGGGCGGCAGGCCCCGGGACGGCAAATACAGCGGATGGGGCGAGAGCTCGACCCACGGAATTCCCAGCCGCTCGGCCGCCAATCCGCCTCCGGCAGTGAGGATGTCCGAGACCACCAGATCCGGGGCTACTGCTTTGAGATCGGGGAGAAGTTCCGTCGAGATGTATGCCGCTCGCGAATGAATCCGCGCGCCGGCGTCAAGGTCGTCGTCACCGGGCCTCGGCGCCAACCCTTTGAGAGGTTCGGTGTTCACTCCCGCGGCGCGTGCCTTCTCCACCCATCTCGACCCGGTGAACAGAATCGGCTCGTCGCCCGCGGCGATCAGCGCCAGTGACAACGCTATTGCGGGAAAAGCATGACCCGGGTCCGGCCCGGCAACAACGGCTACTCGCACCGCATCAGCGTGTCACACGCCACAACGACGGGTCATACCGCCCGGAATGCCCGCTCCGCCTCCGGCAACGCACGTTCACGGTCGGAAGCCACCAGGCCGATCCGCGTCCGACGGTCCAGGATGTCGGACGCGTCGAGCGCCCCCTCGTGAGAGACGGCAAAGGCGAGTTCGGCGGCGCAGATATCCAGACCGGCCACCTGCCGAAGTCCGTCACCGCCCACCCCGGCAATCGCTTCGGCTTCGGTGCCGTACCGCGCCACCAATCCGGCGGGCGCTCGAACTTTGTCCAACACAGCGCGCGATGCGGCACCGACCAACGGCACGTTGCGCGTTCGGCACGGACCCGCGTTCAATCCGCCGGCTTCGACGGCGCAGTCGACGGCGTCTTCCGCCATCTTGCGGTACGTCGTGAGCTTGCCACCGACAACGGTGATCACATCGGTCGCCGACCGGACCACCGCATGATTACGGGACAGGTCGGCAGTCGCTCCCCCGCCGGTGTCCAGCAACGGTCGCAAACCGGCAAAAGTACCAAGCACATCGGCCCGGGTCAACGGAACTTCCAAAGCCGTATTCACCGTAGCGAGAAGGAAATCCACTTCCGCATCCGACGCTTGCGGCACATCGGGAACCGGCCCGGGCGCCGCTTCGTCGGTCAAGCCGAGATAGATCCGGCCAAGTTGCGCCGGCAACGCAAAGACAAATCGATTGGTCTCACCTGGAATCGGAACCGTCAGGGCCGCAGTGGGATTGCCCAGCGATTTCGCGTCGAGCACCAGATGCGTGCCGCGGCTCGGTCGCAGGGTGATGCTGGGATCCACCTGATCTGCCCACACGCCCGTCGCGTTCACTACTGTCCGGGCACGCAACAGGAACTCGGTTCCGGTCAACTCGTCCCGCAGTGTCGCGGACGTACCGGAAACCTCGTAGGCACCCACCCTGGTCAGAATCCGAGCACCGAAGGACGCCGCTGTGCGGGCGATATTCACAACCAGCCGAGCGTCGTCGATCAACTGACCGTCGTAGGCCGTCAGCGCACCGCGAAGGTCGGCCTGCCGCACTGCCGGCACCAACTCCCGTGCCCGAGACGCGCTCACTGCGCGCGAGCGAGGCAATACCGACGACGGTGTCCGAGCTGTTGCCCGCAATACGTCACCGGCAGTAAATCCGGTCCGTACCAAGGACTTTCCGAAGAACGACGTCTGCGGTAGCAACGGTACGAGTTGCGGCATCGCCCGCACGAGATGCGGCGCGGTGCGCGTCATGAGAATTCCGCGTTCGACCGCACTCTCACGGGCGATACCGATATTTCCCGACGCAAGATACCGAAGTCCGCCGTGAGCGAGCTTCGAGCTCCACCGACTGGTGCCGAAGGCCAGGTCGTGCTTGTCCACCAACACCACGCTCAGGCCACGCGTCACGGCGTCCAATGCCACACCGACACCGGTGATTCCGCCGCCGATGACCAGAAGGTCCACGGAACTTCCGCCGGAGAGTTCATCCCATTCGCGGGTCCGACGGGCGGCGTTGAGCGCCGACGGATCGGCATTCGGTGCAGTGCGATCACTGTCGGCCATGACGCTATCCGTCGGTTCCCGCAGTCGGCGTCAGGTACGCCGCGACCGCAATTCTCAACTGCTGCACTGCTGCGTCGGCGGAGAGTCGCTCCTGCAGTGTCGGGGCCGAGAACACCACCGACTGTGCCATCAGCAACAACATCGACGCTATCTCGTCGGTATTTCCGTGACGGATCGATCCGTCTTGCTGCCCGGCAGTGACCACAACCGTGATCAAATCGAGGATCGACTTCTGGCTGGCACCAATTCGATCCACGATGTAGGTGGTCAGCAATTCCTGGTCGGTCGATCGAATCTTCACGAACAGCGGATGATCACGAATCTCGGCGACAACGTCCACCAGAGCAGCGAGAAGTAGGTCCCGCGCCGAACCGGTCGTCTCTATTTCAGGGAGGACCGCGCGAATTTCGCGTGTCAGGAGGTCGGCGACTACAGCCCGCGTGTCTGGCCAACGACGGTAGACAGTCGGCCGAGAAACACCGGCGCGTCGAGCGATCTCGGCCAACGTGGTGCGCTGCATACCGAAATCGAGCACGCACGATCGGGCGGCATCAAGAATGAGATTGTCGATCGCGAGGTTTGGAGTGCGCTGACCGTCGCCCTTTCGCGCCAGGACTTGATCATCTGCGTTACGGATTGCCATCGTGTGTAACACGCTACCTGACGTGCCGCCGAGCAGTGCGACTAGGACACCGCGTGTTCCGACTATCAGAAATAGTACAACTCGAACCCGACTGCTCGGTCGGCCGCGAAGCCAGGTATCCGCCCCGACACCATGTCGATCTGAGCCTGCGCCTGCTCACGAACCGGAACGTCACTCAGTGCCGCCAGATACCGCGAATGCTCTGCGAGGGAATCCACCGCGCGCGCCACCGTGGTGCTCACATCGACGCCGTGGGTCGGTGTCATCGAACTCACAGCAACCCACCGAACTCCGGTCCACGGTTCCGGGCCGTCCGACAGTTCCGGAAAGATCCACTCGTTGGCCGCATCCGAGGTCGCGTCGAGGACACTGATTCCCAACGCTCGATGATCGGCACTGTTGAGATAACCAGGACCCCAGGTGTTCGAGAAGTTCATCGTCACCACCAGTTCCGGTTGGTGACGCCTGATCACGGCCGCCAACACCGATCGCAGTTCGAGTCCGGCTGTCAGCCGACCATCCGGAAAACCAAGGAACTCCACCTCGGTCACTCCGACCGCAGCGGCGCTACGACGCTCTTCTTCCTCCCGGACGGGCCCGGACTCCTCCGGTGGCAGTCCCGCGATCCCCGCTTCCCCGCTCGTCGCGAGTACGTATCTGACGTCCTTGCCTTGATCGGTCCATCGGGCTACCGCAGCAGCCGCTCCGTACTCAATGTCATCGGGATGGGCAACGACCACAATCGCACGCTGCCAGTCCTCGGGGAATGGTTCCATACCGGACGATTGTGCCTGTCACATCCGGGACACGGGTGAGTTTTCATCGTTGCCCGACATCGCCTTCACCAGGAAGTAGATGCCGACACCCAGCGCGCCGACCACCAGAATCCAGAACAGACCCTTGATCAAGGCCCCGACCACTGCGAGCGCGATCCACACGAGGACCACAGCCAACACGATTTTCCAGAACATGACGTACCTCCGCTTGCCGTAACTTCGTATCCGGGACTGCCCGTGAGACCAGCCTGACACGTTCAGCCGGACAAAGCAGCAGCTCATCGGCAAGATCAGGTAAAGATCAGGGTTCACCCTGATCAACCATGATCAGACTGGGCATGCATCCAAACCGCCGCGCCGCGGCGCTGACGTAGACTCGCGAAGTTCCATCCAGTACGCCCTAAGGAGCACGTTCGCCGTGTCTACCACCCGAATTCCGGCCCGCGATCTCGCGCATATTGCAGTGTTCGCGGCCCTCATCATCGCATTGGGTCTGCCGGGGGCGATCAACATCGGGATCTCCGGTGTGCCGATCACCCTTCAGTCACTCGGTGTGATGATGGCCGGCGCGCTCCTCGGGCCTCGTAAGGCGGTATTGGCGGTACTGACCGTGATCGCACTCGGCCTGGTCGGACTGCCGGTCCTCGCCGGCGGGCGGACTGCGTTGTTTGCGCTGTCGAGTCCCACTGCCGGGTTCTTGATCGGCTGGATACCGGCGGCGTTTGTCATCGGATGGCTGACCACGAAGATGCTCCCGAAGTACAGAATCATTCCCGGAATCGGCATCAACCTTCTCGGCGGTGTTGTTGTTCTCTACCTGTTCGGCATCGTCGGCATGATGATCCGGGGACATATGACCTTCCTTGCCGCGTGGACCGCCAACGCAGCGTTCATCCCCCTCGACGCCGCCAAAGCCGTTGTCACCGCGGTAGTCGCGGCTCAGGTCCATCGTGCGTACCCGGCGCTGCTACGTGACAGCGTCGCCGCCCGCGCAAAAACAGTAGCGGCGAACTGATCCTTCGATGAGCGAGATTATCTTCGAAGGCGTCGGACACAGTTTCGGCGAACGCACCGTGCTCGATCGTGTCGACCTGGTCCTGACAGAGCAGCGTATCGGGATCGTCGGCGCAAACGGCAGCGGCAAGTCGACGCTTGCCCGCATGATCAACGGATTGGTGATTCCGGCAACAGGTTCCGTGCGTATCGACGGTTTGGATACCGCCAAGAAGGGGCGCGACGTACGCAAGCACGTCGGCTTTGTCTTCACTGATCCCAATCATCAGATTGTCATGCCCACCGTCGCCGAGGACATCGAGTTTTCGCTACGGAGAAGCGGATTGGGCAAGGCTGAACGAGCCAGGAAAGTCACGTCCGTTCTCGAGCGCTTCGGACTGGCGTCACACAGCGACCATCCCACCCATCAACTCTCCGGTGGTCAGAAACAACTTCTTGCTCTCGCCGCAATCATGGTGACCGAGCCGAAGGTACTGGTGGCAGACGAGCCGACGACGTTGCTCGACCTGCGTAACTCACAGCTCATCAGCTCTGTCTTCGCTTCGCTCGAACAGCAGTTGATCGTGGTCACCCACCAACTTGATCTGCTCGCCTCGTTCGACCGGGTTCTGGTGATCGATCGCGGAGGTGTGGTTGCCGACGGTGCGCCGGCGGATTCGGTCGACTTCTACCGTTCCCTCGTCTCGTGACGACACTCGGCCACTACCGCCCCGGAACCTCGATCCTGCATCGGGCCCGACCGGGCTACAAACTTCTCGCGCTCATCGTCGCGATTGTCGCGGTGTCGGTATTCGTGCGCAGCCCTTGGCAATTGGTGCCACCCACGATTGTTGTCGTTGCGCTCTACGTGGCCGCGCGGATTCCGCTGCGCACCGCGATCGCCCATCTACGCCCGGCGCTGTGGATGCTCTTGTTCATCGGCGGCTTCCAGATTCTCGTCGCCGGGTGGGAGCGCGCGGCGGTAGTGTGCGGAGTTCTGATTCTCTCGATCGCACTCGCCGCGCTCATGGGTCTGACAACCCGAATCTCGGAAATGCTCGACGCGATCACGGCCTTCCTCACTCCGCTTCGCCGCTTCGGGGTCAATCCCGAGAGAATCGCGCTGCTACTGGCCATGACCATCCGGTGCATCCCGTTGATGTTCGAGGTCATCACTCAGGTGTCCGAAGCCCGGAAAGCTCGCGGACTCGGTTTCTCGCTTCGGTCTTTTGCCGTTCCCGTCATCATCGGAACCCTCATGACCGCCGACGCTATGGGTGAGGCACTGGCTGCGCGTGGAGCCGACGACTGAACCCGAACCAGTTCAGCGATACTTCCGAGTGATTTCGTCAACCTCACCGATCGCGTCGGCCAGGCTGGACAGACGCTCCGCAGCCGAATGCAGAGCCGACAGCTCACGGTTGAATCCCACCAGGGCGGACGGAGTATGCGGCGCCGTCAAAGTGGCGGCCGCATTGACCAGATCCTCGTACTGACCGAGTCCGGCATGTAGCTCACGTACCGCGCCCGCGATAGTCGGTTCGAGTGTCTCGGCAACCTTGGGGGTCGATGTCACGGCCCGTTCCATCGACGCGATGTCGGACGACACCGCGAACATCGCACGCAATGCGGAATCCGCGGTAACAGTGATCTCGTCGAGTTCGCCGGGATCGATGGTGTCTGCACGCCGCAGCACACCAAGAATTTCGAACAGCGACGTTTCTGCCCCGACCAGTCGCGACATCGGAATAAATGCCTGCGACGACGACGGTGGCAGTCGCCGCCGGATCGGAGCGGGCGGCGGCCCGGCATTCATCGACCGGTAGCGCCCGACTGCAACAACGGCGGGTACCGCGAACAGTGCGGCTCCCCCACCGGCGACAACAACGGACCAGTCCGGCGCCGACGCCACCGCAAGCCCGGCAGTGCCGATCACGGTTCCGCCGGAGATGAAACCCCAGCGCTGAGCCCGTCGCCTCGCACGGGCTCGTTTGCGCTCGAACTTCGCCCGCGGATCCTGCCACCGCCGTGCTGCCTCGGCGGCGGACGCCGTCACTTCGCGGAGCGAATCCGCAGTACGGCCCAGAGCGCCGAATGCGCCGGACATGGAAACAGGAGCGGCCGACCTGGGCTCTCGCTCAGGCCGGCCACCTCGTGAAGAAAACATCAGTGTGTCGAATCGTATATCTCTGGAAACTGCAGACCGTCTTTTCTACTGCCCGGTTGTTCCGGCAGCAGGCGGCTGCTTTTCGATGGATGTGGGCGCCGGTGCCGCTTGCGTCCCAGCTTGCGACCCACCGGAGGGCAATGCCTCGCCCTTCATGGACGCACGAATCTGCTCGAGTCGGCTGTGCCCGGCCATCTGCACGGAAGCCTGCTGGACCTCCATCATCCGACCCTGAACAGAGTTCTGGGCAAGTTCGGCCGAACCGAGGGCATTGGCGTAGCGACGCTCGATCTTGTCGCGAACGGCGTCGAGGCTGGGCGTGTTGCCGGGTGCCGACAGCGTGCTGTCCATGGATCGCAGCGACTCGCTGACACGTTCCTGCATCTTGGCCTGCTCGAGCTGGCTGAGCAGCTTCGTGCGCTCGGCAACCTTGGCCTGAAGCGTCATCGCGTTCTGTTCGACGGCCTTCTTCGCCTGCGCGGCAGCCTGCAAAGACTGATCATGCAGGGCCTTGAGATCTTCGACACCCTGCTCGGCGGTGACGAGCTGAGCGGCAAAAGCCTCAGCGGCATTCGTGTACTGGATCGCCTTGTCGTTGTCGCCGGCAGCGGCGGCCTGATCAGCGAGGTTGACGGCCTGACGCGCGTTGGCGTTGAGCTTTTCGACCTCGTCGAGCTGACGGCTGAGCTTCATTTCAAGCTGACGCTGGTTACCGATCACCGACGCGGCCTGCTGCGAGAGCGCCTGGTGCTGACGCTGCGCGTCCTCGATCGCCTGCTGGATCTGGATCTTCGGGTCGGCGTTCTCGTCGATCTTCGAATTGAAGAGCGCCATCAGGTACTTCCAGCCCTTGACGAAAGGATTAGCCATGGGTTTGATCCTGCCTCCATCTGATGCGCCGCGCGCTACGCGACCCGGTGAACGACCGTCGCACACCGAAACTCACCAATACATCAGGGCTGCGCTCCAACTGCCCTGACCCTGCACTGCCATACCGGTATATCTACAGAATCTATCGGGTTCAACCGGCCAGTAGCTACGCAGCAGCCAAACTGCGCGCGTTGGGCGCCGGAATCACCACTCGGGTATCCCGGGCGATGGACGGCGAACCAGACACCTGCGCCGACACAGCAGCAGTTGCACCGGCTGCCGCGGCACCGGAGACCGGACGACCGAGCCCGGAGTTGGACTTCTTGGTGGCCAGAGTTTCGCTGACGTCGACCAACACGTCGGACAGCGGTACGGCAAGCGCATCGCAAATCGCGGCCAGCAGTTCACTCGACGCTTCCTTGCGTCCACGTTCCACCTCGGACAGGTAGCCCAAGCTCACGCGCGCACTGTTCGACACCTCACGTAGCGTGCGACTCTGCGAAACGCGCGTACGCCGGAGACTGTCACCGATTGCCTCACGCAATAGCAGCGCCATCTCGCTCCTCCTTCATCCGTCGTGCCGGGCCTGTCATCTCACAGGTCCGCACCGTCACTGACCACATCGATACCGCCGTGACACCTTGGCTGTTGCACACCTTCACAACAGTCAACGTCCGAACTCGACCGATTGGTTCCCGAGCCTATCGTGCCCGGCGCTCTTCAACACGATCACATAACCGCGACACGGCTGCCGCGACTGCAGCGATTCGAATCTCCCACCGCTCTCCTGTCAACGACAGACGCTCACACAGAGTTCCGTCGGGCCCGGCAATCCCCAGGAAAACAGTGCCGACGGGGTTCCCGTCCTGTTCGGTCGGCCCCGCCACACCGGTCAATCCGACGCCCCAATCGGCGACACATCGAGTGCGGGCACCGTCGGCCAGAGCAATCGCCGTCGATGCTGACACCGGGCCGTCGAGCGCCAACTCGACTGGGTCTACGCCCGCCAGCGTCGCTTTCAGATCGGTTGCGTACACCACGAGGCCGCCGCGCAGGACTTGGCTCGATCCAGGAACCGATGCCACCGCAGCCGTGAACAGACCGGCAGTCAGCGACTCCGCAGCAGCGACGCTCTCCCCCGCAACCGCCAACGCGGCCACCAACTCGGCGACACCGAGGCCCAGCAGCGGATCGCGCACAGGTCAGTGTCCGTCTCGTTCGGCGAACCGGACGCCGGCACGCAATCTGATGGCTTGCACGACATATTCGAGGCCGGTGACGACGGTCAGCACAACCGCCGCGGCCATCAGGAGCCAGCTGACCACGTCCCAGCCGCTCGGCAAGGGGCACAGGTAGAAACCGATCGCTACGGCCTGGACGAGCGTCTTGAGCTTGCCGCCCTTGCCGGCGGGAATCACAGCATGACGGAGCACCGCAAAACGGAGCAGTGTGATTCCGAGTTCGCGGGCGATGATCACCCCGGTCACCCACCACGACAGATCACCGAGCATCGACAACCCGATAAGCGCAGCACCGATCAGTGCCTTGTCCGCGATGGGATCCATCAACTTGCCGAAGTCGGTGACCAGACCGTATTTCCTGGCCAGCTGGCCGTCGATCCGGTCGGTCACCGCCGCGACGATGAAGATCGCCATCGCGCCCAAACGCCACGACGTTGTCTGACCGTGGTCGACAAAAAGCACGACGAGAAAGACCGGAACAAGAACGATCCGAATCATCGTCAAGATGTTCGCGATGTTGAACAGTGGGACGGGTTTGTCCGCCGGGGTTCCTCCCGGCCCTACAGCAGCCCGATGGGCATCTGCTTGGTCACGCGGGGAACTCATCGGATCACCGCGCGGAAGACGGGCCGAACCCGGACGGTAACCGGGCGGGCGGGGTATTTCGTGGAGCGGACAGGCACGCGACTCAGAATATCGGTAGACCCATTGACTAATGTGCACCACATGACTTCCACCGCATCGAACGATACCGAGAGCCACTTGATCGTGCGGCGGGCACGAACATCCGATGTCCCGGAAATCAAACGCCTCATCGACATCTATGCCGGCAAAATCCTGCTCGAAAAGAACCTGGTGACGTTGTACGAGGCTGTGCAGGAGTTCTGGGTTGCCGAAAAGGACGGCCAAATCCTTGGTTGCGGGGCGATGCACGTCCTGTGGGCTGACCTCGGCGAGATTCGCACTGTGGCAGTAGATCCCACCGTCAAGGGGCAAGGTGCCGGCTTCCAGGTCGTCGACAAACTGATCGAGGTTGCTCGTGAACTGGAATTGGAGCGGTTGTTCGTGTTGACCTTCGAAACCGACTTCTTCCATCGCCACGGGTTTGTCGAAATCGAGGGAACTCCGGTCACTGCCGAGGTCTACACCGAGATGTGCCGGTCATACGATGCCGGTGTCGCCGAGTTCCTCGATCTCAGTTACGTCAAACCCAACACCCTCGGAAATACCCGTATGCTTCTGACGCTCTGATCTGGTCACTCACATCCCGAAAGCGGTCCCGATGTCGTTGTTCCTCGTCGAATACACCTACGATCCCGAAACGAACGCCGAACGCGACGCCCTTCGCCCCGATCATCGAGCGTGGCTCGGCGATCTTCTGGAGCGTGACATCGTGGTGTCGTCCGGCCCGTTCGCCGACGGCTCGGGAGCACTCATCATCGTCGACACGGCGGACGCCGACACCGTGGCGCTTCTGTTCACGCACGATCCGTTTGCCAAAGCCGACCTGGTCGCGAATGTCCGGATCACCGAGTGGGTACCGGTGCTGGGTCAGTTGGCCTGACCGACTCAAGCCCGGTCGCGGGTCTTCAACAGGCTCGCGACCGTGGTTACGGCCAACACGCCGATGATGACGGACAGCGACAACGCCGTCGAAATCTCGGGCACGCTGACGTGTTCCCCACCGTTGACAAACGGCAGCGTGTTCTCGTGCAGTGCGTGCAGTACCAACTTGACGCCGATGAACGCGAGGATGATCGACAACCCGTACGAGAGGTAGACCAGTCGTTCGAGCAGTCCGCCGATGAGGAAATACAGTTGGCGTAGGCCCATCAACGCAAAGGCGTTGGCGGCGAACACGATATACGGTTCCTGGGTCAGACCGTAGATTGCCGGGATGGAATCCAGCGCGAACAGCACGTCCGCAAATCCGATTGCGATGAGCGCCAGCATCAACGGCGTGACAACACGCTTCCCGTCGATCCTGGTGACCAATTTGTCGCCGTCGTACTCCTCGGTGGTGGGCAGCACCCGCTTCACGATGCTGATGATGCGGCTGTCTCGTTTCTCTTCGGCTTCCTTCTCATGCCCGTGGTCGCGGACCAACGTGTATGCGGTGTAGATCAGGAAAGCTCCGAAGAGGTAGAACACCCAGCTGTAGGCATTGATTGCCGCAGCGCCCACCGCGATGAAAATCCCTCGCATCACCAATGCGAGCACAATGCCGATCAGCAGGACCTTCTGCTGGTACTGGGGCGGCACCGCAAACGTCGACATGATGATGACAAACACAAACAGGTTGTCGACCGACAGCGCCTTCTCCGTGACGTAGCCGGCAAAGTATTCGCCGCCGTACGTCGTCCCCCAGATCCACATCACGATCAGACCGAAAATTATCGCGATCGAGATGTAGACCGTCGACCAGAATGCCGACTCACGAAATGTCGGTGCATGAGGCGTCCGGACGTGCGCGAAGAAATCGAAGACAAACAGGCCGAGTATCACCACTATCGTGATAACCCACGTCAACGGTGTCACATGCACGAGCAACCTCCGGTCGTCTGCCGACGGTTACCCGCCGACCCCCGTCACTAGTCGTCGGATGAACTGTCCTCCGGATCGCCGCCGCGAATAGACCACAGCAATCCGTCCAACTCGTCGGGCTTCACGAGCACCTCGCGAGCCTTGGACCCTTCACTCGGCCCCACGATTCCACGGTTCTCCATGAGGTCGATGAGTCGCCCGGCCTTCGCGAACCCGACGCGCAGTTTGCGTTGCAGCATCGATGTGGAACCGAATTGGCTTGTCACCACCAATTCGACAGCTTGCAGCAGCACGTCCATGTCGTCCCCGATGTCGGGGTCGACGTCCTTCTTCTCGCCGGCCTTCGCGGCGGTGACCCCTTCGGTGTATTCGGGTTCTGCCTGGTTCTTGGCAAAATCCACGACCGCAGTGATTTCTTCGTCCGTGATGAATGCGCCCTGCATACGCGTCGGCTTACCGGCACCCATGGGAAGGAACAGTCCGTCACCCATACCGATGAGCTTCTCGGCTCCCGGCTGATCGAGGATGACTCGCGAGTCGGTCAGGGACGACGTCGCGAACGCCAATCGGGACGGCACGTTCGTCTTGATAAGCCCGGTGACAACGTCGACGGACGGACGCTGCGTCGCGAGCACCAAGTGAATTCCCGCGGCACGCGCCTTCTGCGTAATGCGCACGATGGCCTCTTCGACGTCGCGCGGAGCGGTCATCATGAGGTCTGCCAGCTCGTCGACGATCGCCAGGATGTACGGATAAGGTCGATAGATCCGTTCACTGCCCAGCGGGGCGGTGATCTCGCCGGATTTCACCTTCGAGTTGAAATCGTCGATGTGGCGAACCCGGTTGACCTGCATATCCTGGTATCGCTGCTCCATCTCCTCGACCAGCCAGGCAAGCGCGGCCGCCGCCTTCTTCGGCTGGGTGATGATGGGCGTGATCAAGTGCGGTATGCCCTCGTACGGCGTCAGCTCGACCATCTTGGGGTCGATCAGGATCATGCGCACTTCGTCGGGAGTCGCACGGGTCAGCAGCGACACCAGCATCGAGTTCACGAAGCTCGACTTACCCGATCCAGTGGAACCGGCGACCAGCAAGTGCGGCATCTTCGCGAGGTTCGCATGGACGAAGTCGCCCTCGATGTCCTTGCCGAGTCCGATCACGAGCGGGTGGTGTTCGCGCCGCATACTCGGCGCCGTCAGCACATCAGCCAAGCGGACCAGTTCGCGGTCCGAGTTGGGCACCTCGATGCCCACAGCCGACTTGCCCGGAATCGGGGCGAGAAGACGCACGTTGTCGGTGGCCACCGCGTACGCGATGTTTCGCGCGAGTGCGGTGATCTTCTCGACCTTGACGCCGGGGCCGAGTTCCACTTCGTATCGCGTCACTGTCGGGCCGCGTGTGAATCCGGTGACCGCAGCATCGATCTTGAACTGTTCGAGAACCTCGCTGATCGCCTCGATCATCGCGTCGTTCGCGGAACTGCGCAGTTTCGGCGGATCGCCGTCGATCAGCAGCGACGTGGGTGGCAGGTTGTAATCGCCGTCCGTCACACGATCCGTGACAAAGCTTTCGGCCTCTTCGGGTTCCGGTTCGGGCTTGGGTACCGGCTTCGCCACCGGAACCGATCGCGCGGCAGGTCTGGTCCGGGCGACCGGCTTTTCGACGACCGGTACTTCCGCGGCCGCGGCGGTGTCGTCTGCTACCGGGGAAGCCTCCTCGGGATCCGCTGACCACAGGTCGAGGATCTCGGTCTTCTTGTCGCCGGACTGGAATTCGTCCGTCGGGTAATTGTCGATCGGCGCGCGGCGGCTGGACCGCTTGGACGGCTGCAGCGGAGGCTCCGCGTACGTGTCCACGGGATAACCGTCGGCGTCGAACTCCGATGATTCGTACGAGCTTCCGCCGTAGTCGCGACCGTAGCTGTCGTCGTCGAATTCGCTACCGTAGTCCTCGAATTCGTCGTCGTCGCCGGACGGGGATCCGAAGAACGACTGAAACTTGCCAGGGACCTGGCGCAGGGTGGTTCCGGTCAATAACAAGATTCCGAAGCCGACGGCGATCACGAGCAACGGAACCGACAGCCACGCCGTCAGACCGTTAGTCAATGGTCCGCCGACTACAGAGCCGACGAATCCGGCTCCGATTTCACGGGTGTCCGCAGTTGTCTGCGCACCGGAACCGATGTGCCACAAGCCCAGCGCGGGTAGCCCCACCAACAGCGAACCCATGATGAGACGGGTTCGGATCTCGGGACGTGGTTCCGTGCGCATCAGCAGGATTGCGATACCGACACACAAGATAGGCAGTACGGCAGACACAGCGCCGAACACCGCGCGAACCGCCGTCTCGATTCCGCCGCCGATCGGACCACCTGCCGCGAACCACACACTGCCCGCGACGACAACACTGAAAGCAATGAGCCCGAGGGCAATTCCGTCACGTCGGTGTCCGGCCTCGATATCGCCGACTTTGCTCACCGTGCGAGTGGTTGCGCCGACGCCGCGCGCGGCCAGCGACCACCCGGCCGCGATGCCTTTGCCGACTACATCGAGCGGGCTTGCACTCTGCTTCGATTTTGCGACCGGACGACGCGCGGCCGAAGACGCACCGGACGCCTTCCGGGGTGCTGCCTTCTTCGCCGGTGCTTTCCGCGGGGTGGATTTGGCTCCCTTACCCGCTCCCGCGCGGCCACCGGCGTGCGACGCCGTCGTGACATTGCGGGGGGTGGAGACTGTTCGTGTTCGCGACTTTGCCGCGGGAGTTGACGCTGACGACCTGGTCGATGCCCTGGACGCGGACGTGCTTGTACTCGAACCTGTACCGGATCCTCGGGCGCTCGACTTACCTGCCATGACGTTCAGGCTAGTCGGTGCAACCCCATCCGGACCATCCGCAACACCAGCAACACCGTTCATACGTGCGAATCGTGATGTTCACTACGCCTCCCGGACGGGCCCGCGCGCCGAATCAGAAACCGCGATCCAAGCCCATGACGGATTGGACGTCGGCCAGTTCGCCCTTGGCTTCGATCAACACTTCGCTGCGTCCGAAAGCGTGCAGCAACAACTCGGCCGGCTCCCCCTGCAGAACTACCGTCCGCGTATCCGCTTTGTGCACAACGGCACTTTCACCCGACGGCAACTCGAAGATCACTTCGACGGCGGCCTTCCGGTACCCCAGCTTGGCCACTTGGCGTGCGTACTTCCACAACTCGGTTTGACGAGCTTGTGGCAGCGGCCTGGCCACCCAATGCTGATGCGCCCGACGCACATCCTCGTGATGGACGAACATTTCGGTGGTGTTGACCTGAGAATCGAGCCAGTACATCGGCGACCACTGTGGCGGCCCGCTGCGGACGTCGTGCAGTAAGTCTTCCCACGGGCGCGATGCGGCTGCTTTTCGGACGCTCTCCGTGTGCCCGGCCAAGGCACTGATCATGATTCCGGGAGCGGCGTCGAGACGCCGCTCCCGGACGATCAGATGTGCTGCGAGGTCACGGTTCGTCCACTCCCCGCACAGCGTGGGAGCGTCCGGGCCGTATTCGACCATGCTGTCCACCAGGGCGAGTCGTTCGTCATGTGCGAAGGTCACCTTCGCCAACGTACGCGACTGCGTCCCGCGGACCGCGAAAAGTCGCTCAGGAAACCGCGATAACCGTCGGAATGATCATCGGGCGACGACGGTACTTGTCCGCAACCCAACGGCCGACCACGCGACGCACCGACTGGGCGATGCGATGTGTGTCGGTGATTCCTTCGCCCGCGAGGCGCAGGAGATCCGCTTCCACGAGTTGTGCAGCGTCCTTGAGCGCGGTCGGGTCGTCGGAGAATCCGCGTCCGGACACCTCGGGAGTGCTGACCGCACGGCCTGTCGACTCGTTGATGACGATGGTGATGGCAATGAAGCCGCCCTCACCGAGCACCAGACGATCCGAGAGCGTCGGCTCGCCGACATCGCCGACGGAAAGACCGTCGACGTAGACGTGTCCGACCGGAACTCGTCCGACGATCTCGGCGAGACCGTCGACCATGTCGACGACAACGCCGTCCTCGGCCAGCACGATGCGCTCCTCCGGAACACCCGTTGCCTTCGCCAGTGCGGCGTTGGCACGCAGGTGGCGCCATTCACCGTGCACAGGCATGGCATTGGTGGGGCGAACCGCGTTGTACAGATACAGCAGCTCACCGGCCGACGCGTGACCCGACACGTGGACCTTGGCGCTTTGCTGAGTGACGACGGTGGCGCCACGCTTGGCCAAGCCGTTGACCACGGCAAAAACGGAGTTCTCGTTGCCCGGGATCAGCGAAGACGCGAGAACGACGAGGTCGTTTGCACGAATGTTGATCTGGCGATGCTCACCGCGAGCCATCCGCGAGAGCGCTGCGAGCGGCTCGCCCTGCGAACCCGTGGAGATGAGAACCAGTCGATCGTCGGGAAGTGTGGCTGCGGTGTCGATGTCGACGACAAGACCGTCTGGCACCCGCAGGTAGCCGAGATCCTGGGCGATCTGCATGTTCCGCACCATGGACCGGCCGACGAACACAATGCGACGGTTGTACCGTGCCGCTACGTCGACAACCTGCTGGATGCGGTGCACGTGGCTGGCGAACGACGCCACGATGACGCGCTGCTTGGCCTTGCCGATGACGTTGTCGAGCACGCCGCCGATTTCGCGTTCGGGAGTGACGAATCCCGGCACCTCGGCATTGGTGGAGTCGACGAGGAACAAGTCGACGCCCTCGTCACCGAGCCGGGAGAATCCGGCGAGGTCGGTCAGACGCCCGTCGAGCGGAAGCTGATCGAGCTTGATGTCACCGGTGTGCAGTACAACGCCGGCGTCGGTGCGGATGGCAATGGCCAGCGCGTCGGGGATGGAGTGGTTGACGGCGAAGTACTCGCAGTCGAACGGACCGTGCGTGGTGGAGTCGCCTTCCACAACCTCGACGAGGTTGGGGCGCAGGCGATGCTCACGGCACTTCGCTGCCACAAGCGCGAGTGTGAACTTGGCACCGATGACGGGAATGTCTGCGCGCAGACGCAACAGGAACGGCAGTGCGCCGATGTGGTCTTCGTGACCGTGCGTGAGGATGACGGCTTCGACGTCGTCCATACGGTCTTCGATGTAGCGGAAGTCCGGGAGGATGAGGTCGACGCCGGGCTGCTGGTCCTCGGGGAAGAGAACGCCGCAGTCGACGATCAGCAACTTGCCCTTGTGCTCGAAGACGGTCATGTTTCGGCCGATTTCGCCGATACCGCCCAGTGCAACAACACGAAGTCCGCTGGCCGGCGCCTTGGGCGGCATGCCCAGACGCGCGGTCGGGTCCAGCTGCGGACGGTTCTCGGGACGCTTGTTCGCGGACCGCGTGTTACCGGACTTGCCGGCCGACGGGCGGTTGCCTGCTGCGCTCTTACGAGCTTGCTTTTGCGGTGCAGCGTTTTGTGTCGCCGATTTCTGGGGTGCGGCTTTTTGTGTTGCAGCTTTTTGCGTTGCAGCCTTCTTCGGGGCCGACGCCGCGGCGGCAGGCTCAGCTGCTACCGGAGCCGGGGCTGCCGGCGGGGTCGCCGGCGTAGCTGATTCGGGTGCCGGAACCGTGGGCGGTCCGGCTTGGCGACTGGCGCTACGACGTCGGGGGGGACGGGTCATTTACAGAACTCCTGCCGCATGCAGATCGGCGGCCAAACCGTCGATCTGCTCTTTAGTGGGTGCAACCTGCGGAAGGCGCGGTTCTCCGACATCGATACCGATGAGTCGCAGACCCGCCTTCGACGCGCTGACGCCACCCAAGCGGGCGACGGAACGGATCACAGGGATCAAACTGAGGTTTATTTCGCGGGCACGGGCGATATCGCCGGTGACAAATGCGGTGTGAAGCTCACGCAACCGACCAGGAACCAGGTGTCCGATGACGCTGACGAAGCCGGTGGCTCCGACTGCCAGCCACGGAAGGTTCAACGGGTCGTCGCCGGAGAAGAACTGAAGTTCGGTGGTGCCGATCAATTCTGCACCCGCGTTGAGATCACCCTTGGCGTCTTTGACGGCCTTGATGCGGGGATGCTCGGCAAGGCGACGGATTGTCTCCGTCTCGATGGGGACAACGGAGCGGGGCGGAATGTCGTAGAGCATGACGGGCAGGTCGGTGGCGTCGGCAACTGCAGTGAAATGCGCGTAGAGCCCGGCCTGCGGGGGACGTGAGTAGTACGGAGTGACAACAAGGAGGCCGTGAGCGCCGACGCGGGCCGCGTCGCGGGCGAGTTCGACACTGTGTGCAGTGTCGTTGCTGCCGGCTCCGGCAACGATCTTGGCGCGGTCACCAACGGCGTCGATCACCGCGCGGAGCAGGTCGAGCTTCTCCGATTCGGTGGTGGTCGGAGACTCACCGGTTGTGCCGGCAAGGACAAGGCCGTCGCAGCCGTTGTCGACGAGATGGGCTGCGAGGCGCACACCCGTGTCGACGTCCAACTTCCCGTCGGCAGTGAACGGGGTCACCATCGCAACGGAAATGGTGCCGAACGGACGCTCGACGAGAGAAGCGGAATCACCGTAGGTCATGGTCAGAAGGTTACCCGGTCAGTCGCTTACTTCTGCACACGAGTCTTCCGTCGAGTCGCGAACGTTACTTCACTCGGCAGCGAACGAGCTGACGGCAACTTCCGATCCGTCACTTCTGCGCACAATCTCGTAGTCTCCGAACACATTTGGTGCGGCGGTTTGAAGTTGCCGTAAGCACTCGATCGCGACGCGCCTGATCTCGACGTCCGCATGTTCGGTCGCACGCATATCCACGAAGTGTCGCCAGGCGCGGTAGTTTCCGCTGACGACGAGTCGAGTTTCCGTGGCGTTGGGCAGGACCGAGCGGGCGGCCTGACGCGCTTGCTTCCCGCGCACCGGCGCGCCGGGGACGGATTGCAGTTTTCCTTCCAGCGCTGCGAGCAGTTCGCCGTATGCCCGTCGACTTTCCTCGGTCGCAGCCAGGAACAACGCTTCGAGTTCCGGGTCACCTTCGACGGCCGGTGGGACGACGACGTTGGCATCGTTCTCCCGGACGAACCGCTGAGAGAGTTGTGAGTAGGAGAAGTGGCGGTGACGGATCAATTCGTGGGTGCAGGAGCGCGAGATCCCGGTGATGTAGAAGCTGACGGTCGCATGTTCAAGGACGGACGAGTGCCCGACTTCGAGGAGATGGCGAATGTATCCGGCATTAGTGGCTGTGCGCGGGTTGGGCTTGGACCAACTCTGGTAGCAGGCGCGTCCGGCGAATTCCGCAAGTGCCTCACCGCCGTCGGCATCGGTTTCCCAGTCGATGTCGTCGGGCGGGAAGAACTCGGACTTAGCCACCATCTGCACTTTCAGTGACACCGTGTGCGGCACTACTACTCCTCGAAAACCTGATCAGGCCAACCGGACGCTTCCGGCCTTGCTGCGCGGCAACTCTATAGGCAGAAACCACCTGGGCAGCTCTGACACCAGATGACACCTTGACTGACGTCAGATTTGACGTCACTGTGGTGTCATGGATATTTCGGAGTACACCGCAAAGCTGCACGATGACCTCGTCACTGCAGCCGAACTCGGCGACGACCACACCCGTCGCATCGCGGCGTCACTCGCGGCGGCCATGGAACCGTCGATACGCCTCGTTCTGCTGGCCGCGGCAACCGAGCTCGCCAAGGAAATCGGCGCCGAGATCGCGGACCGCGACGTCAAGGTCCATCTCGACGGCAACAACATTCTGGTCGACGTCCAGAAGGTATCGAAGGATTCGACCACCGAGGAGGGCGTCAAGGAATCCACCTACTCGTTCGACGACGTCAGCGGC